>JBLRWQ010000081.1:0-11595 GCA_047921175.1 Nitriliruptoraceae bacterium
CGGGAGACGAAGAACGACGCGACGGAGTGGATCGCCTCGACCGGTTCGCCGGCGGCGAGCCGGTCCTCGAGCCCGCCGTGGTAGGCGTCCATGACCTGCCGGTAGCGGTCGACCGCGAACAGCAGGGTCACGTTGACGGAGATCCCGGCCGCGATCGTGGCACGGATCGCGGGCAGGCCGGCCCGCGTGCCCGGGATCTTGATGAGCAGGTTGGGCCGGTCGACCTCGGCCCACAGCTCCTGGGCCTGGGCGATGGTGGCGTCGGTGTCGTGGGCGAGCCGCGGGTCGACCTCGATGGAGACCCGGCCGTCCTGCCCGCCGGTGGCCTCCCAGACGGGGGTGAGCAGGTCGCAGGCCCGGCGCACGTCGTCGGTGGTCAACGCCCGCACGATGGCATCCGCATCGGCACCGCCGGCCTTCAGCCGGGCGATGTCGGCCGCGTAGTCGTCGCTTCCGGTGATCGCAGCCTGGAAGATCGACGGGTTCGTGGTCACCCCGACCACATCCCGCGTCTCGACCAGCTCGGCGAGGTTGCCGGTGTCCAGCCGGGCGCGGGACAGGTCATCCAGCCAGATCGCGACTCCTTGGTCGGACAGGGCCTTGGTCGCTGCAGTCATCATCGCTCCTGGATCGTGGTGTCGTCGCGCCGTCGAATCGTTGCCAGATCGGTCGCGTCGGTGTGTCGGTGGATGAACCGATGACCGGCACGACAGCTTCCCTGCCCGGCTGGGCCAGTCAGCGGGTGAGCTCGCGGATGGCCGCGACCAGGTCGTCCACCGTGAGCCCGTGGTCGGCGAACAGCCGTGCTGGGTCGGCGGACGCGCCGTAGGTCTCGACACCGAGATGCACACCCCGGTCGCCGATCAGGTGCCGCCACGACATCCCGATCCCGGCCTCGACCGAGACCCGGGCCGTCACCTGTGGGGGCAGCACCTGGTCGCGGTAGTCCCGCGGCTGGGCCGCGAACCATTCCTGGCACGGCATCGACACGACCCGGACCGCCACCTCACCCTCGAGCGCCTCCTTGGCGGCCAGGGCGAGCTGGACCTCCGACCCGGTCGCGAGCACCACCACGTCCGGGGTGCCGTCCGCATCGGCCAGGACGTAGCCGCCCCGGGCCACCCCCTCCGCCGAGGTGCCCGGCAGGACCGGGACGTTCTGTCGGGTCAACGCGAGCGCGGCCGGGGTGCCCGGCAGGGTGTTGCGGCGCTGCACCTCGGCCCACGCGTACACGGTCTCGTTGCCGTCCGCCGGGCGGATCACGTCCAGGTTCGGGATGGCCCGCAGGCTCGTCAGATGCTCCACCGGCTGGTGGGTCGGGCCGTCCTCCCCGAGCCCGATCGAGTCGTGCGTCCACACGTAGGTGACCGGCAGCCCCATCAGGGCGGCGAGCCGGACCGCGCCACGCATGTAGTCGGAGAACACCAGGAACGTGCCGGCGTACGGGCGGGTCAGCCCGTGCAACACGATGCCGTTGCAGATCGCCCCCATCGCATGCTCCCGGATCCCGAAGTGCAGCACCCGGCCACCCAGGTCGCCCTGGAAGTCGTCGGTGGAGCGGTGCGCCGGCAGGAACGACGGCTGCCCTGCCGGGGTCGTGTTGTTCGAGCCGGCCAGGTCCGCCGACCCGCCCCACAGCTCCGGCAGCACCTCCGCCAGCGCGGTCAACACCTTCCCCGACGCGGACCGCGTCGCGACCTCGGCCCCCACCTCGAACGTCGGCAGCCCGGCGTCCCACCCGTCCGGCAACGTGCGGGCCCGGAGCCGGTCCAGCAGCCCGGCCCGCTCCGGGTCGCCCTGCTGCCACGCCTCGAACCGCACCTGCCAGGCCGCACGGGCGGCAGCGCCCCGGTCAGCGACCTGCCGGGCGTGGGCGACGATCTCCTCCGGGACCTGGAACGGCGCATGCTCCCACCCGAGCGCGGCCCGGGTCGCGGCGACCTCCTCCGCCCCGAGCTTCGACCCGTGGATCGGACCCGTGTCCTGCTTCGTCGGTGCCGGCCATCCGATGATCGTCCGCAGGCGGATGAACGACGGCCGTGAGGTCTCCGCCCGGGCCGCAGCCAGCGCCGCGTCCAACGCTTCGACGTCCTCCACGTACTCGCCCGTGACGGTCCAGTCGACCTCCTGGACGTGCCAGCCGTACGCCGCGTACCGGGCCGGCACATCCTCGGTGAACGCGACATCGGTCCGACCCTCGATCGAGATCCGGTTGTCATCCCACAGCAGCGTCAGGTTGCCGAGCTCCTGCGTGCCCGCCAACGAGCACGCCTCCCCCGACACCCCCTCCTGCAGATCCCCATCCGAGGCCAGCACGTACACGTGATGGTCGAACACGCTCTGCCCCACCGGCGCGTCCGGATCCAGCAGCATCCGGGTCCGTCGTGCGGCCATCGCCATCCCGACCGCGTTGCCGACCCCCTGCCCCAGCGGCCCGGTCGTGGTCTCCACCCCCGCCGTGTGGCCCCACTCCGGATGCCCCGGCGTTGCCGACCCCGCCGTCCGGAACGCCTCCAGGTCCGCGAGCGTGAGCCCATAGCCCGACAGGAACAGCTGGGTGTACAACGTCAACGACGTATGCCCCGGCGACAACACGAACCGGTCCCGGCCGAGCCACGACGGATCCGCCGGATCATGCACCAGATGCCGCTGGAACAGCAGGGACGCCGCCGGCGCCAGACTCATCGCCGTCCCCGGATGCCCATGCCCCGCACGCTCCACCGCATCCATCGCCAACACCCGCGCCGCATCCACCACAGCACGATCCGACTCGGTCCACTGCAACGCTGGTGACATGTCCGACTCCCTGCCCGTTCGGCATCGCATCGGGCGGCCTCCGGGCCCACGATAGGCGCTCGCGTGCGGGCGGCGTGCCCGGATGCCGGCCCCTGACGGAACCCCTGCGCCGCGACAGGGTCGCCGCCAACGAGGTCTCCCGTGGATGCTGCGCGCCGGGTCGAGAGATGCGTGGTAGCCGGGTCGCGCCTTCCCGGGGGATGTGACACCGTGGTGTCGAGCCGTGGGTACGAGGTTCGGGCCCAGCCATCCGTTGGAGCGCAGCACGTGGACACCCGATGGGAGACGACGAAGCGTCGCATCTACCTGTGGTGCCTCCTGGTGGCGACGCCCACGATCCCGCTGGTGATGTGGCTGCGCTGGGACGAGGAACCCCTGCTGCCGATCAGCTACGCGGTGCTGCTACTGGTCCTGGCGTCCACGGCCATCGGCCTGCTGGTCGGCCGCATCACGACCGCGCAGGCCGAGCGGGCGGTGCTGACCACGGTCCCGGTCCTGTGGCTCATCCGGCTCGCTGCGGTCCTGTACCTGCAGGACGACCTGGCCGTGGCAGCGTCGACGGTCACCCAGTCGATCGCTCCGGGCTTCGCGATCCTCGCGGTCGTGGCCTACCTCGCGTTGGATTCCCGGCGGGCCCTGCTGCTCGGGGTCGGGTTCGTCGCGGGCGGCATGGTGCTCGTCGTGCCTCGTGTCCTCCTCGAGGTGCAGGCTGTCGGGGCGACGAGCGATGCGCTGGGGCTCCTCCGACCCGGTGTGACCTCCGGGGTGATGGTCGCGCTGCTCTACGCCCTGGCCGTGCTCAAGGAACGCGTCGCGGTGGAGCGGACGGCGGCACAGGTCAACGCCCAGCTGGCGCGGACCGACCAGCTCACGGGGCTGCGCAACCGACGGGCGATCCTGGAGCGGCTGACGGAGCTCAGCGCGCTCTCGGAGCGTCACGACCGGCCCTTGTCGGTCGCGCTGGTGGATCTCGACCACTTCAAGCGCATCAACGACGACGCCGGGCATCTGGTCGGGGACCGGGTGCTCCGTGAGGTGACCGCAGCGATCGATGACCTGCTGCGCACCGGTGACGTCCTCGGTCGGTGGGGCGGTGACGAGCTCCTGGCCGTGCTACCCGAGACGAGCGCCCCGGAAGCCGGCCGCACCATGGATCGGATCAGCCGGCGGGTCCGGCGCGAGGTCACCCTGCGCGCGGGGGACCGGGAGGGCCGTGACGCGCCGTCGGTCATCCTGCCGCTGACCCTGTCGGTCGGGGTCGCGCAGCGGGCGCCCGGCGACGGGCTGGATGCCCTGCTCGGCCGCGCGGACCGGGCGCTGTACCGCGCGAAGGAGGCCGGACGGGACCGGGTCGTGGTCGACGGCGAACCGCAGGCGGTACGAGCCACCCTCTGAACCCTGCGGGCCGGCTGTCCCGGGTCCGTCCCGTCCGCCTACGGCAGCAGCGCCCGGGCGAAGAACCACAGGTTGGCCGGCCGTTCCGCGAGCCGCCGGACGAAGTACGGATACCAGGCCTCGCCGAACGGCACGTAGACGCACAGCCGTTCGCCGATGTCGATCAGCCGCTGCTGCACGTCCGCGCGGATGCCGTAGAGCATCTGGAACTCGTAGGTCTCCGTGCCGCGACCCAGCTCCCGGGCGTCACGACGGATCGAGCCGATCAGGCGGTGGTCGTGGGTGGCGAAGCGCGGGTAGGTGCCGCTCTCGAGCAGCTGCCGGGCCGCCGTTGCGTACGCATCGTCGATGTCCTCGCGTCGCTGGTGGGCGATGGCCTCCGGCTCCGCGTAGGCGCCCTTGCACAGCCTGAGGCTCGCCCCCAGCTCGTTGAGCCGGGCGATGTCCTCCGGTGTGCGGTGCAACGCCGCCTGGATCGCGCAGCCGACGTGGGTGTGCCCCTCACCGTGCAGGGCCTCGACCAGCTCGATGGTGGCATCGACGGTCGGGGCGTCCTCCATGTCGAGCGTCACGTGCAACCCGGCCTGGCCCGCCGCGGCTGCGAGCCCGGACAGCCGCTCGCGGGTCCGACGCAGGTCGAGCGCGGCGCCGAGCTGGCTCGGCTTGATCGACACCCCGCTGGTCAGGCCGTGCTCGGCCATCGCCGCGATCGCATGCCGGTAGTCGGCTGCCGCGGCATCGGCGTCGGCTCCGTCGCGGACCTTCTCTCCGACGAGGTCGAGGCTGACCGTGCGTCCCGCCCGGTTCAGATCCCGTGCCACCTCGGCGGCCTGGCCGAGCTCCTCGCCGGCGATGAAGCGGTGGGTGATGCGGCTGGTCAGCCGGCCGGCCAGCCCGTCGCCCATCGCGAGCTGTTGGAGCTGGTCGCTCTCGGAGGCGCGGACGAGGATCCTGGAGACCATGGCGCTGTCCCGGAGGGTACGGAGCACGATCGCCGCGGTCGCCGCGATCGCAGCGGTCGCCAGGGTGGGCGACGGCCGCGACGGAGTGTAGGTGGCGGCTGGGTGCGCCCGGTGGCGGAGCCTGGGCGGTCGACCCGAGCTGCGACGGGGCCAGCACCGAGGTGGCAGGTGTACCGTCCCGGCCATGACCCCCTTCCATGGCCCGACGGATGGCGTGCCACGCGGCCCCGCGCGCACCCTGGGGCGCGTGCTGCTGGGCGCCTTCCTCCTGACCGCCGGGACGGGTCACTTCGTCGCGCCCGAGACCTTCCTGGCCCAGGTCCCGCCGTGGACGCCCGCGCCGCTGCTGGTGGTGTACATCTCCGGGGTGGTCGAGCTCGTCTTCGGTGCACTGCTGGTCGTCGGGTACCGCCGGGTCCTGGTCGGCTGGCTCGTCGCCGCGTTCTTCGTGGCCATCTTCCCGGGCAACATCTCCCAGGCGGTCACCGGGACGGACGCCTTCGGGCTCGACACGGCGGCGGCGAGGTGGGCGCGGCTGGCCTTCCAGCCGGTGCTGGTCGTCTGGGCGCTGTGGTCGACGGGGGCCTGGGCGGCCTGGCGTCAGCAGCGCGACGCGCGTTGATCATCGGGGTTCGTCGCAACGGTCGAGCGAACCCCGAGGAGCAACGCCGGTGATCGTCCGGTCCGGTCACCGAGCGATCGGACGGAGCGCACTGACGAGGCCGGACAGCGCCGGTGCGGCGACGAGGACGAGTCCGACGCCGAGCAGGGGGAGGTCCGGCACGGCGCGGGTCGCCCCGACCACCGCGAGCAGTACCCCCAGGTTCGCGACGAACGTGCGCGTGGTCGCGCCGGTGTCGAGCCGCGCGCGGAGCACCTCGCGTGCGGTGCTGCGCCGGCCCCGCAGCATGGGGGCGAGGTAGGTCAGCGTCGCCAGCACGGCCTGCCCGAGCACGCCGAGCAGCGCCGCCAGCCCGAGCGCATCGAGCAGGGACCACGCCCCGGCGGTGACCAGGGCCACATCGGCCCACAGCACCGCGATGAACCAGCCGCAGGTCCCGAGCACGGCGGGACGGGGCCCGGACGGAGCGGCGCGCAGCGCGGCGCGGAGCACCGGCAGCAGCACTGCGGTCGCGGTGGTGGCAACCACGGCCAGCGCACCGCCGGCGGCCACCCGCGAGAGGACGCCCCACGGTCCGCTCAGGCCCGACGCGGCCAGCAGTAGGACCGCGATGCCCAGGGCGAGCGCTCCCGCGGGGAGCAGCCTCGCCGCGTCCGCATCGGCGCCGGGCTCGATGCGGGTGCGGACCATGGTCGGGCCGAAGAAGACCAGCGTGGCGAGCAGCGTCAGCCCGCCCCACCCGAGGATGTTGGCGTGCAGGTGGGCCAGACGCACCGCCGCGAACCACGGCCCGGTCACGAGTCCCAACCCGAGGACGGCGCCGAGCACCCCGGCCACCAGGAACAGCGCGTGCGCCTGCTCGTAGCTGCGCACCACCCACAGGAAGCGGGCCCCGACCGCCCGGCGACGTAGCCGACGGAGCCGCCAGAGCGCCCCGCCGACCACCGCGAGGGTGGCGGTCGCCCCGACCGCCAGGACCGGCAGGGCCCGGGTCGCGAGTCCGACCAGCAGCAGCACGATGCTCACCGTGGTGACGATCGGCCAGGCGACGTGCCGGTCCCCGGGGGCGCGGGTCAGGGTGCGGGTGAAGTGCTCACTGAACGTCAGGATCAGCGTCGTGAGCGCTCCGAGCGTGAGCAGGTGCACGGCCAGGACCCGGCCGCCCGGCAGCGCGGCACCGGCGACCACCCAGACCCCGGCGGCGGCCGCCGACAGCAGCGCCACGAGGATGCTGGGGGCCGCCGACGCGAAGGGTGAGGAGCCCGGTGTCCGGCCGTCACCGGGTTGCAGGAGCGGGAGTGTGGGGCGGGCGGACGTCGGTGCCGCATCCGGGTATCCGTCGCCGGGCCCGCGTCGGACCGCGGCCACGGACACGGCGACGAACAGCGTGAGGGCGGCCACGTTGCCGTGCAGTGCGAGCGTGCGCCAGGCCTGCGAGCCGGCGAGGTCGGCTGCGATCCGCACGGCCACCGACACGTGGAGCAGGACCAGCGGCGCGTAGGCCACCGGATGGAACGGCGACGCGCGGCTCAGCACGGCCGGGACGATGATGGGGGCGTGGCCCATCGCCATCGACAGTACGAAGCCCAGGAACAGCGAGTGGACCAGGGCGTCGTGCAGCAACGGGCCGGTCGCGCCCAAGCCCATCGCGATCCACAGGGTCGCGCTCACCGCCAGCCACGCGTAGGCCGAGAGCAGGCAGATCGCCGCGAACCGGGGCAGCCCCGGACGGTGGATCGTGCGACGCGCGATGTCGTGGCGAGACAGCCAGGCCACCTGCCCCAGCAGGCCGAGGCCGCCGATCACCAGGCCGGTGCGCCACGACCAGGCCGCGACGACCGTCCCCACCGAGAAGACGCCGACGGCAACCAGGAACCGTCGCCGGCTCGCGACCGACGGCAGGGTCAGGCGGCTCAACTCCAGCCGCTCGCCCACGATGGTGAGCACCAGGAAGGCGGCCAGCAGCGGGGTGATCCGGACCGGACCGCTCCCGGCCAGCCACAGCACCGCCGCGAGCACCCACGCGGCGGCGCCCAGCGTCATCACCCCCAGATGGACGTCCAGGTGGCCGCGACGCAGCAGGGCGACGTAGACCGCGGTCACCACCGCGCCCGCGGCCACCAGCAGCAGGCCGCCGAGGGTGCGTGAGACGGGTAGGACCAGCACCGCCGCACCGCTCAGCGCGGGCCCGAGGAAGCCCCAGCCCCGGGACAGGGCCACCGCGCGTTCGAGGGCGATCAGCGTCCCGAGGAAGCCGAGCACCATCACGACGCCGTGCAGGTCCGCGGGAGCGAAGCGATGCCCGACCCCACCACGCGCCAGCCCGGTGTAGGTCCCGAGCAGGAGGCCCGCGCCGCCCAACGCGAGCAGCCCGGCACGCAGTCGAAGGAAGCGCCCGACGACCGGCCCGCTGGGGCCCCGATCGGTCCGCGGTGACGCACTGATCGTCATACGGGGTCCGTGGCATCCTCGGCGGCGGTACGCCTTTACCGTTAGTAGGCTACTCCTGGAGTAGTGAAGTAACGAAACGTGTGCAGCGTCGTGCGAGGTGGCGACACCGGTCCGTATGCGGTGCTCAGCCGGCGGGGTCGAGCCGGATCGTCTCGACCCAGGCCGGCGGGTCGTCGGGGACCTGACCGTCGCGGCGCGCGAGCACCACGGCGATCACGGCCCGGCCGGCCAGCGGGCGTACCGGCCACGGGGTGAAGCCGTCGGTCAGTACCACCAGCGTGGTGGGGCGCAGCGGGTGCCTGCGCAGCACCTCGAGCGCTGGCCGGAGGTCCGTCCCCCCGCCGCCGAGCAGCTCGAGTTCCGCCGCCCGCCGCAGCCGTGGCGCCTCCCGGACGGCGACGTCGGCGGTCAGCACGACCCGGTCCTCGGGCCGGATGCCGGCCCGGCGGCACAGCCCGTCGAGCTCCGCCAGCGCCGCGTCGAGCTGCTCGGTCTCCATCGACGCCGAGGTGTCGACCACCACCCCCACCCGCAGCCGCGGCTGCACCATGCCGGGTGTCACGACGCGGGGGACGCGGCGGCGACCCGGTCGGCGTGCGTCGTGGTCGAGCTGCCCGGCGGTCACGGCCAGGCTGCGCCGCACGGTCCGTCGCAGGCGCTGGCGCCAGTCGATCGCCGGCTGGGCCAGCACCTCGCTGGCCCAGCGCCGCCAGCCGCCGGGCAGGGAGCCGGGGTGCGGGCCCGTGCCGCCCCGGGCGAGCGTCCGGGTGTTCGCGCCCACGGCGCCGTCGTCGTGGGCGGCGCGGCCAGCCATCACCTCGGCGATGTCGCTGGCGACCACCCGCCGGGTCAGCTCCTGTTCGACCGGCGTACGTGCCGGGTGCTCGTCGTCGTCCGGCGTGAGCTCGTCGTCGACCGGCGCGCCGCCGGCGCCGGAGCCGCAGCGGGCGTGGCACTCCGCCTCGTCCGGGTCGCCCTCGATCCCGCGTGGTCTTGCCCGGCCCGGCGACGCGCCGGCCTGCCCGGGCCCGGCGCCGGCGTGTACGTCGGATCGGGCGTCGGCGGACGCGTCGGCTCCCGCCGGCGCGAACTCCTGGGCGAGCAGCCGGTGGTAGTAGCGCTCGGCCAGGTCGCCGTCCGGCGCGCCCAGGCGCTCGGGCGTGACCGGGCGACCGGGTAGCGGGATACGCGCGGCCACCAGGTCGTCGTTGATCTCCGCGTCGGCGGCGAGGTTCCACCGGTCGTGATCGTGGTGTTCCTGCTCGGCGTGGCGGGCGTGGTGGTCGCGCAGGAGGTGGCCGACCTCGTGGAGCAGCACGCCGGCGACCTCCTCCACCGACCAGCGCTCCAGCGCGGGCACACCGACGTACAGTCGCCAGCCGGCGTCGACGGCGAAGGTGTCGAGGTCCGGGCTGCGGACCGGCACCGCCTCGAACAGGGCCGAGGCGAGGTAGGGCATCCAGCGCAGGGCGAGCAGCCGGGCGGCCGCGAGCGTCTCCGTCTCCTCGTCGGTGAAGCGTCGGACGTCGGTCGCGACCCGGGACGTGCTCACGAGGCGAGCAGCCCCGCGCGCTCCAGCACCGGGGCGAGGTCCAGCACCGCGTCGGGCAGCGCCGCGTCCGCCGGACGGGCCGCGAGCAGCCGACGGGCCGCCACCGCGCCGATGTCGGCGGGCACCTGGCGGACGATCTCCCACGCGGCGGCCCACGCCTCGGCGGTGCCGCGGGCCACGGCGACGCTGGCCACCCCGGTGAGGATCGCGAAGCGCTGGTCGTCGCGCAGGTCGGCCTCCAGCGGGAGGGTCCCGTCGAGCACCAGCGACGGGTCCGGCAGGTCGGCGCGCCGGACCCAGGTCAGGAACTCGAGCCCCGCGGCCTCGCCGACGAGCCCCACCGCGGCGAGGCGGCGGGCCTCCTCCTCGCGTTCGGGCAGGAACGCCAGCACCCGCTGGAGGTGGTGCCAGGTGCGTGGGCTCGGCCAGGCGCCGCCGGCCTGGCCGGGGTCGCTCGGGCAGGCGTCGAAGCGCTGGGGCCGGGCGCGCAGGAACCCGAGCACCTGGGCGGTCGCGCGGGCCCGGTCCGCGTCCGTGCCGGGCCGCAGCGCCACCTCGTCACGCGCGGCGGTGGCGGCGTCGAACCCGATCGTCAGCCCGTCGGCGAAGGTGTCGAGGTCGGGCCGGTGGGTCAGGTGCAGGAACCGGTTCGCGGTCGGTGGCTCGAGCTCCCACCCGCCCGCGGCGAGGTCGGCCGGGTTGGCCGCGGCGACGATCCGGGTCGCGGCGGGCAGCGCCAGGTCGCCGACGACCTTCTCCATCGCGACCCGCAGCATCGCCGCCTGGACGGCGGGCGAGGCCGTGGACAGCTCATCGAGGAAGAGGTAGCCGCCGCCCGCGGCCTCGAGCTCCCGGGCCCACCGCGGCGGGGCGAGCACCACCGAGCCGTCCGGCTGCACGACGGGCAGGCCCGCCAGGTCGCTCGGTTCCCGCAGCGAGCCGATCACCACCGCGGTGTGGACCTGGTCGAGCCGGCCGAGGGTCTCGACCAGCGCGGACTTGCCCGTGCCCGGCGAGCCCCACAGCAGCACGGGCACGTCCGCCCGACCCGCGGCGCGCAGCACCGTCAGCAACGCCGAGGTGGCGGTCGCGCGGGGGGACGTCGGGTGGGCAGCCATGGTCGCTCCGGTGGTGGGGGTCGTCGTCAGGGGGTCGGTGCCGTCATGAGGTGATCGGGGTCACGCGGCCTGCGCCGTCACGACGCCAGCGCCGCGGCGACGGCCTGGATCCGCCGCCAGCGCTGCAGCCGTGGCGAGCCGGCCGGCCCCGCCCGGACCGCCACCTCCCCCAGCAGCGCCTCGAGTTCGCGGTCGCCAGGGCGCTCGCCGAGCACGTCGAGCAGCAGCTCACCGGCCTCGCCCGGTGGCAGCAGTCGGGCGAGCAGGTGGACCGCGTCGCCGTCGGTCGTCACCCGCCGCCGGGCGGCCGCGACCGCCCAGGCCCGGGCCGCCGCAGACAGGTGGTCGCCGTGCTCGGCCAGTCGGGTCAGCAGGGCATCGGGGTCGGGGGCGCCGGGCAGGGCGTGCACGACGGCACCGGCCGCGCTATCGAGCACCGCCGGGTGGACACGCGCATCGAGGTGGTCGGTCCGCCACCACCACCGTGCCGCGGCCGCGGAGGTCAGCCGCCCCGCGAGCACGGCCAGGTCCGGGATGGCGCCCACCTGGCCGGCGATCCGCTCGCCGAGCACGCCCCGCGCCAGGCAGCGGTCGCAGTCGATCGCGGTCGGCGGATGGGTCGGACCGTGCACGGGCAGCCGCCCGCACGCGACCGTGTCCGCCCCCGTCCGGGCCGCGTGCACCCGTCCGCCGGGCAGG
>JBLRWQ010000082.1:0-11548 GCA_047921175.1 Nitriliruptoraceae bacterium
CTTCTTGGTGCCGACGAACAGCACGGTGCCGCCCTTGGCGACCAGGTCGCGGGTGAAGGCGTAGGAGCGCTCGAGGTGCTGGACGGTCTGGCGCAGGTCGATGACGTAGATGCCGCCGCGCTCGCCGTAGATGAAGCGCCGCATCTTGGGGTTCCAGCGGCGGGTCTGGTGTCCGAAGTGGACGCCGGCCTCGAGCAGCTGGCGCATGCTGGTGACTGCCACGGTGGTGCTCCTTGGGGTTCGGTTGGGCCTCCGTCCGTGTCACGCGGGGCCGGCCGGTGCGGGGCACCGATCCGGGCACGGCCCACCTCGCGCGCTCGCGAGGCACCGGGGCCGCCCGTCGACGGACGTGTGGGATGGGGGCGCGGTCGGGACGTGGGAGCGGGGCGAGACCCGGTCCGTCCTCGGTCGCGCGGCGACCGCAGCGCGCACGACAGGCCCGGCCGGTGGCCGGACCCGGGCGTAGGGTAGCGGACGGCCACCGCCCCGGCCGCGTCACGGCCCGCCCGACCGCGGCAGCGGCACACGAGCGCGGCTGAAGGGGCCCGTCACCGTCGACCAGATCGCGAACATCTGCACCGAGATCGCGGCGCTCTCGGTCACCTCGCCCCCGACGATCCGGGCCAGGTGCCCCGGGCTCGCCACGACGTCCTCGCCGGCCAGGAAGCGCCAGGTCAGCTCGTGGACGGCCTCGGTGGTGAGCATGCTGCTGTGCCCGCCGGGGACGACGCGGTGGTCGACGACCCGTTCACCGTCGAGCTCGGCGATGCCCTCGGCGCCGGGGGCGAGCGCGAGGTCCGCCGGCTGCCGGGAACGGCGCGGGCTCACGACCAGGTCCCGTGCGCCACCGACGTTGAGGACACGCGTACCGGTCGCGAACGGTCCAGCCGTGCCGGCGGCCAGCGCCTCGTCCCACCGCCGCGCGAGATCGCGCAGCTCGCGTGAGCCGACCGCGAGCTGCCCGACCGCGGGGGTGTGGAGCGACAGCCGTTCCCCGTCGGGTCCGCCGTAGCCGCGCAGGTTCTCGATCAGGGTGCCGACCATCAGCTCGCCGGCCAGCGCATCTGCCGCCGTCGCCACATCCGAGCCCCGCAGCGGCGATCCGAAGGTCACGATGTGGCCGATCGGCGGCAGGCTGGGGTCGTACGGGTCGTGGTGGGTCAGCAGGTACTCGAGGATCACCAGGCCGCCCATGGAGTGTCCGACGAGGTCCACCGCCCGGCCGGGCTCGCGTGCCGCCTGTGCTCGTAGCTGGGCGGCCAGGTGGGCAGCCGCCGGTCCCGGCCCCTCCCAGGTGTCGGTCGGTCCGTACGGCAGCTGATCGCGGTGGGGGTCCTCGGGTACGCCGGGGTCGTCGCGCCGGCCGGCGTAGGACAGGTGGGTCACGCTGACGGTCGGGTAGCCGAGGTGGCCGGTGTCGAGCACGGTGCTGGTGCTGCTCGAGCCGAGACCGGCGACCAGGATGAGGTGGTTGGGGTTGGGCGGGACCGCGAAGCCCGGCCGGTCCGCCGTCGGGCTGCCCGCGACCAGGTACCCACCGGCCCGGCCACCCTCCCACGGGTCGTACGGGCGCACGACGTGGTCACTGCCCTCCCAGCCTGCGGCGCCCACGAGCGACGGTCGCCGCAGGTCCGCACCCAGCAGCGTGAGCGGATCGATGTAGGCGTTGCCGGCGTCCCGCGCCCCCCAGTGCAGCCCCCGATCGCGGCCACCGGCCCCGTGCCCGCCGGCGTCGAGCGTTGCCATCACCTCGCCCCGCTCGACGTGCTGCCCGACCTGGACGCGCAGCCCGGCGAGAGGGCCGTAGGAGGTCAGGTGTCCGTCCGGGTGCGCGATGCTGACCCACCGCATCCCGGCGACCGCCCCCGCGAAGGCCACCCGCCCCGCCGCGGCCGAGCGCACGGGCGCCCCCGCGGCGAGCTCCAGATCGACCCCCCGGTGCCCGGGCCCGAAGGCGGTCCGCGGTGGCGCGAAACCGCGGAGCACCCGACCGTCGGCCGGCAGCTGGTAGCGGACCCGCAGCCCCAGGTCGGGCGCCCAACCCGGCACGTGCGGGTCGGCCACGACCGCCGGGGTCAGCGGCAACGGGACCGGCGCGTCCTCGGCGAGCGCGGCCGGGCTGAGCGGGGCGGCGGTCAGCGACCAGACCGCCAGCAGGACGGGCAGGACGAGCCGGTTGGCGGCCGGGAGACGTCGACGGCGCACGGGGGACCTCCCCGCCCCCGGTTCGGTCCGGCGACCCTACGTGCCGGCGCCGACCATCGGACGACGGATCCCACCGCGCCTGTGGATGGTCGACGATGCCAGCGTGCCGCCTCAGCCCCGGAGCAGGTCCCCGAGCTTGGTCCGCAGGCTCAGGACCGCCTTGGTGTGGATCTGGCAGACCCGGGACTCGGTCACCCCGAGCACGTCCCCGACCTGCGCCAACGTCATGCCCTCGAAGTAGTAGAGCCCGAGCACCGTCTGCTCGCGCTCGGTCAGTCGCGTCAGGGTCTCCCGCAGCAGCCGCTTGGTCTCCACGTCGTCGACCCGCTCGTCCGGCAGCACGGCCGTCAGGTCCTGCAGCGTGTCGACGAGGGTGATGCGGTCCCCGTCACCGATGTCCAGCACCTCGTCGAGCGCGGCGATCGAGGTCATCGACATCCGTGCGAGCGTGTCCTGCAGCTCCTCGAGCCGCCAGCCGAGCTCCCCGGCCAGCTCCTCCTCGGTGGGACTCCGACGCAGCGCGGCTTCGAGCTTCTGCATCGCGGCCTCCACCTGCCGCGCCCGGGTCCGCACCGACCGTGGCACCCAGTCGACGCTGCGCAGCTCGTCGATGATCGAGCCGCGGATCCGGGACACGGCGTAGGTCTCGAACTTGTAGCCGCGGTTCGGCTCGAACCGCTCGATCGCGTCCATCAACCCGAAGATGCCGTAGCTGACCAGGTCCGCGTGCTCGACGTGGGCCGGCATCCCGACCGCGACACGGCCCGCGACGTACTTGACCAGCGGGGCGTAGTGCAGGATCAGCTGCTCCCGGACGGCGGGATCCCGGTCGCGTCCGTACCGCTCCCACAGCAGCACGACATCCTGCGCCGTGATCGCGGTGGTGCTCACGTTGGGGTCCTTGGTCGGCCCCGTCCAGCGCCGATCCGGGGACGTGGCTGCTCGCGTCATCCTAGCGATGGTCGACCTGCCCGCCCGGGTTCCGCCCCCTGCTCCCGAGCGCACGTGCCCGGGGGTGGGCGGCACGGTGGACCTCGACCAGCCGCCCGCGGGACAGGTGCGTGTACCGCTGGGTGGTCGCGAGCGAGGTGTGCCCGAGCAGCTCCTGGACCTGGCGGAGGTCCGCGCCGCCCTCCAGCAGATGGGTCGCCGCGGTGTGCCGCAGCGTGTGCGGCGTCACGTGTCCCACGCCGGCCCGGACCCCGGCGCGGCGGACGATCTCGCGTGCCTCGCGGACGCCCAGCGGTCGACCCTGCACGCCGAGCCACACCACGCCCGGGTCGGGTCGGTCACCGAGGAGCTCGGGGCGGGTACGGCGCAGGTAGCGGTCGACGGCACGGCAGGCCGGGCTCCCGAGGGGCACCAGCCGCTGCTTGCCCCCCTTGCCGGCCAACCGCACCAGCGCCTGGTCGAGATCGAGGGCATCGAGCGGCAGGGGGCACAGCTCACCGACCCGGGCGCCCGAGGCGTAGAGCAGCTCGCACAGGGCCCGGTCCCGCTGCCCGACGGCTCCGGGCCCGTCCCCGGCCGCGTCCAGCAGGGCCTCGACCTGGTCGACCCGGAGCACACGCGGCAGGTGCCGGCCCTGCTTCGGCGTCGCGAGGGTGACCGCAGGATCGCGCCGGACCAGCCCGCGTCGGGCCAGCAGCGCGAACCAGGTCCGGATGGTCGACGCGCGTCGTGCCGCCGTGCTACGCGCCAGGCCGCGCCGCTGCAGGTCGGCCAGGTAGCGACGGAGCAGGAGCACGTCGACGTCGCCGGGCCGGTCGACCCCCCAGGCGGCGCACCGATGCGCCAGATCCTCCGCGTCACGCCGGTAGGCGGCGACCGTGTTCGCACGGCGCCCGAGCTCGCCCTCGACGTGCGACGTCAGCTCGGTGACCGCCTCGCGCCAGCCAGCAGGGAGCGCCCCCATCGGCGTGCTGGGGTCGGAGGAGGTGTCGAGGCTGGTCCGGCTGCTCACGCGGTGAGCCTGTTGCCTATCGTGCAGGAAGTCAAGCGTTGGGCGCGACGGGCCGGTCGCCACGACGCGACCGCTCGGCGCCGGGGTCCTGCCGCAGCACCAGCCCGTCGGGCCGTTCCACCACCTCGCCGGCCAGCTGCGCGCGGGTGATCGCGGCGAGGGCCGGACCGGCGGCCAGGTCCGTCCCGGCCAGCAGGTCGTCGAGCGGCCGTGCCCGCGGCCAGGCGACCTCCAGCGCCGTGCGAAGGCCCGGCGGCAGCACCGAGGTGGCGGGGCTGGCGGCCGGGCCGCCGGTCGCGGGTTGCCACGCCGTGGCACCGCCACCGAGGCCCAGCACCTCGAGCAGGTCCGCAGGTTCCGTGCAGGGTGCGGCCCCCTCCCGGAGCAGGCGGTGCGGTGCGTGGGAGCCGGGAGCGCGGACATCACCGGGGACGGCGAGGACGGGACGCCCGCGCTCCAGCGCCGCGCTGGCGGTCAGCAGCGACCCGGACCGCGGCCCGCCCTCCACGACCACCACCACGTCGGCGAGCCCGGCGACGATGCGGTTGCGGGCCCGGACGATGCCGGCCCGTGGCGGGACGGACGGCAGCTGCTCGCTGATCACCGCTCCCCCGGCCGCGACGATTCCGGCGAACAGCCCGCCCGGACGGGCATGCGCACGCGGGTAGGGGACGGCGTGGCCACAGCCGAGGACCACGGTGGTGGCGCCGGGCTGCCTCAGCGCCGCACGGTGGGCCGCAGCATCGATCCCCACCGCACCTCCGGAGACGACGTGGACGCCCGCTGCCGCCGCGGCCTCCGCCAGCCAGGCCGTCACGCCGGTGCCGTAGGCGGTCGCCCGCCGTGCCCCGACGAAGGCGACGCTGGCCACCGCGTCGGGCACGGTGCCAGCGGCCGCCAGCAGCACCGGGCCGTCGGAGCTCGGCCAGCCCTCGGCGAGCCGCTGGGGGTAGCCGGGGTCGCCCACGAGGCTGAGCCGGCAGCCGTGCCGCCGCCAGGCCGCCACGAGGCCGGTCGCCGCCGCAGCGTCGCCGGCGTCCACCTCGGCGAGCGTCCAGTCGTGCAGCCGCGGTCCGGCGCGATCGGCCGTGACCCCGGCGTCCAGCGCCCGCCGGCGCAGGGCCTCGAGACTGCGACGCGGCCGCACGGTCCAGGCGAGCAGCGCGGCGAGCGCCTCCGGATCGGTGCCGTCGGCGGCGAGCGGCAGGCACGCACGCACCAGGGCGTCGAGGGCGGGCGCGCTCACGCGACGTCCCGGACCGGCGGGAGCCGGTAGGCGGCGGCCTCCTCGACGTGGACCGGATCGATCCGGTCCACCCCGTCGAGGTCCGCCAGGGTCCGCGCGACCCGCAGCGTCCGATCGAACGCCCGGGCGGAGGCACCGCGCGCGTCCAGCACCGCAGCCAGGGCGGCCACGGCCCGAGCGGACGCGGTCGGTCGCAGCCGTGCCACGGGGACATCGCGCGTCAGGACCGCCGCCCCCCAGCGCTCTGCCGCAGCGGCACGGGCCTGCTGGACCCGGACCGCGACCGAGACGCTCGCCTCCCCCGGCGCGCCGGCGACGAGGGCCGCGCGGTCCAGCGGCCGCAGCTCGACCTGCAGGTCGAGCCGATCGAGCAGTGGGCCCGACAGCCGCGCGCGGTAGCGCTCGACCTGGTCCGGCCGGCAGCGGCAGGCCCGACGCGGGTCGCCCGCGCGGCCGCACGGGCAGGGGTTTGTCGCGGCCACGAGCAGCACCGCAGCGGGGTAGGTCACCGTCGCGCGGCTGCGCGCGAGGACGACCGCGCCCCGGTCCAGCGGCTGGCGCAGCGCATCCAGCACCGCCCGCGGCGTCTCGAGCAGCTCGTCGAGCAGCAGCACCCCGCGATGCGCCAGCGACAGCTCCCCGGGGCGGGGGATGCCGGAGCCACCGCCGAGCAGCGCGGCCGCCGACACCAGCCGGTGCGGCGCGCGCAGCGGTGGCTGCAGCTGGAGCCGGTCACCGGGCTGGCGTTCGCCGGCGAGCGCGTGGACCGCCGCGACCTCCAGCGCCTGGTCGGTGTCGAGGTCGGGCAGCAGCCCGTGCAACCGCTCGGCGAGCATCGTCTTGCCGCAGCCCGGCGGCCCGCTGAGCAGCAGGTGGTGTCCCCCGGCCGCCGCGATCTCCACGGCCCGGCGGGCCACGGGCTGCCCCCGGACGTCGGCCAGGTCCGGACGTGGTGCCGGCGGCGCCACCGCCGCCGGCGCGGGTCGGGGCGGACGTCGGCCGTCACGCAGCACCGCGACGGTCTCGCCCAGATCGGCGACGGGCACGAGCTCGAGCCCGGCGACCAACGCCGCCTCGCCGGCCGCCGCAGCCGGGACCAGCAGGCGACGTGCCCCGAGCCGGCGTGCCCCGGCCACCACCGGCAGCAGCCCGGCCACCGGTCGCACCGAGCCGTCGAGCCCGAGCTCACCGGTGGCCCAGGTCTGCGCCACCGCGGCGGCGGGGAGCTGCCCGGTGGCGACGAGGATCGCGAGCGCCAGCGGCAGGTCGAAGCTGGCGCCCACCTTCGGCAGCTCCGCCGGCGCGAGGTTGACGACCACACGCTCGCCCGGCCAGCGCAGGCCGTGGCGCTGCACCGCGGTCCGCACCCGGTCCCCGGCCTCCCGCACCGCCGCGTCGGGCAGACCCACGAGCCGGAGCACCGGCAGGCCCGGGCTGCAGGTCGCCTCGACCCGGATCTCCACCGGCTCGAGGCCGACCAGGGCGACACCGCGGACCACCGCCAGGGGCCGGCCGCCGCTCATGCCAGGCCCACCAGGTGGGTCAGGCCGGCACAGCGACCGAGGTCGATGGCGACCAGATCGAGCCGCACGTGCGCGTAGCGGTGCGGCTGGGCGCGTAGGAACGCCGCGGTCAGCGCCCGCAGCCGCCGGTGCTTGCGGGGGTCCAGGGCGGCACAGGCCCCACCGAACCGGTCGGCATCACGGCGGGTCTTGACCTCGCACACCACCAGGGTCGAGGTTGCCCGCTCGACGGCGATCAGGTCGAGCTCGCCGCGCAGTTCGCCCTCGGCGACGCGCCAGTTGCGGGCGAGGACCTCGAGGCCGTCGATCCCGAGGTGGCGGGCCGCCAGCCCCTCCCCCAGCCGCCCGACCGGCAGGTCCGTCACGCCGGCGAGCGCAGCGGCCGACAGGGGTTCGTGGTGGGTCGTGGTGTCCATGCGGGCACGCTACGGCCGTCCGCACGGCCGGCCCGGATGGATCGCTCCCAGGCTGTGGACAACCACCCCGCGGGTCCGAGCCGGTCAGATGATCCCGACGCCCCACAGCACCGCAGCACCCAGCACGACCACGGCCACGACCAGCAGCCAGATGTCGTTGCGCTTGTCGTCGCGGTAGCGACGGGTGGCGTTGAAACCCATGTCCGCGCCCTCAGTCCTCGAGGAAGTCGGCTACCTCGGTGTCGTCGTGGACGAGCTCCTCCACGTTGACATCCCGGAAGGTCAGCACCCGGACCTGCTTGAGGAACCGGGCCGGTCGGAACATGTCCCAGACCCACGCGTCCTGGAGCAGCAGCTCGAACCACAGGTCGCCGCCCGGGTGCGGGATGACCTCCACCTCGTTGCAGAGGTAGAACCGCCGCTCGGTCTCGACGACGTAGCGGTAGAGCCGGACGACGTCGCGGTACTCGCGGTACAGCGACAGCTCGAGGTCGGTCTCGTAGGCGTCGAGCTCCTCAGGGTTCACAGATCGCCTCCCGGCGTGGCGAGCAGCGTGGTCGGCCGCTCCCGGGCCGTCGTTCGAGGGTAGCGACGGGGTGCGCGCTACGGTCCCCCCATGCCGCCCCGTGAGCCCCGCCGCACCCGAACCGGCCCGCCGGGGCCGGACCTGCAGCACGAGCGGCCCTTCCTGGCCGAGGGAGCCATGGTCGCCGGGATCGACGAGGTTGGTCGTGGTGCCTGGGCCGGGCCGCTGACGATCGGTGCGGTGGTGCTCGACCCGGACGCCGTCCCTGCGGGGCTGCGGGACTCCAAGCGCCTCACGGCACCCCGCCGGAGCGCCATCGCCGAGGTGATCGCGGCCCAGGCGATCGTGGGCATCGGTGAGGTGGCGGTCCCGGAGCTCGACCGGATCGGCCTCGCCGCGGCCTTACGTGTCGCCGCGGCGCGTGCGGTCGCCGCGCTGCCGGTGCGACCCGACGTGGTGCTGGTGGACGGGACCGTGGACCTGCTGGCCGGCACGGGGCTCACCACCCGGTGCCTGGTGGGTGGCGACGACCGCTCCGCCTCGATCGCGGCCGCGTCCATCGCGGCGAAGGTGCACCGGGACGAGGGCATGGTGGCGGCCGACGACCGGTTCCCCGCCTACGCCTTCGCGCGCCACAAGGGCTACCCCAGCCCGGCGCACCGGGCCGCGCTCGCCGAGCACGGCCCGTGCGCCCTGCACCGGCACAGCTGGCGCCCGATCCAGGCGCTGTCCGGCAGGCAGCCAGCCCTGTTCGCGAGCCCGACGGGCTAGCTGGCGGGGACGAGCGCGAACGGCTCCGCCGCGGCGGCGGGGTCACCGACGTCGTGCTCGACCCCGGTCAGCAGGCCGGCGTGGTCGAAGGGCCAGATGAGCACGACCGACCGGCCGACCACGTGGTCGAGGGGGACGAACCCGAGTCCGCGCCGCGAGTCGGAGGAGTTCGGCCGGTTGTCACCGAGGAAGAACAGGGTCCCCTCCGGCACGACGACGGGTCCGAAGTCGCTCGGGTCGTCGAAGGCCACGTAGGGCTCGTCCAGCACGACCCCGTTGACCCGGACGACGCCGTCGGTGATCTCGACCTCGTCACCGGGCAGGCCGATCACCCGCTTGACGAAGTCGCGGGCGCTGGTGGGCACGACCCCGAGGAACTGGCCGACCCCGCGGACGAGGCGTTCCCCGGTCGTGCGGTCGTCGTCGCGACCGGCGACCTCGTCACCTTCGAAGACGACCACCTCGCCGCGGACGGGGTCGCGGAAGCGGTAGGTCACCTTCTCCACGACCATCCGGTCGTTGATGCTGAGGGTCGGCTCCATGGAACTCGAGGGGATGTAGAAGACCTGGACGACGAAGGTCCGGAGCACGAACGCGAGCACCAACGCCACCAGGAGCAGCACGGGCAGCTCACGCCAGAACGAGCTGCGGGACGCGGCCCGGGGGGCGGCGGCCGGTTCGCTCCGGTGCGGGCGGGGTCCGGCATCCTCGCCCCCCGCTGCGGGACGTGCCGAGAACAGTCGCTCCTGCCCTGCGCCACCTGCCAGGTCCTCGCCTGCCACCTCGGCGCTCGCATCGTCCTCAGGGCGGGACGGCACGCCGGGCTCAGGCCCGTCGGCCTCGCGCCGGAACAACGGCTCGTCTGGATCGGCCATCACGCCACCCTACCGGCCCATGTGGGCCAGCCCGCCGGAGGTGCCCCCGGCCCGGGCACAGCGCCGCTCAGACGGCGTCGCGCTTCTCCTTGATACGGGCCGACTTCCCGACCCGGTCGCGCAGGTAGTACAGCTTGGCACGCCGGACCTTGCCGCGACGGACCACGTCGATCGACTCGATCACCGGGCTGTGGACCGGGAACGTCCGCTCCACCCCGACGCCGAAGCTGATCTTGCGCACGGTGAACGACTCGCGGAGTCCTCCCCCACGCCGGGCGATGACGACGCCCTCGAAGACCTGGATGCGCGAGCGCGTGCCCTCCACGACCCGGACGTTGACCTTGACGGTGTCACCGGGGCGGAAGTCGGGGAGGTCGTCGCGCAGACGCGACTGCTCGACGATGTCGACCTTGTTCATCGGGCTGCCTTCATGGGCTCGGGAGGCGCGGGGTGGTGGTCGGGGGTCCGTCGCCGGGAGCGGGCGCGTACCACGGTGGACCCCGTCCCCGGGGCCGGCCGCCTGGGTGGTGGGCTGATCGCAGCACCGGCCGGCACGCGGGGCGCGCACAGGGCGGCGAGGATACGGTGCCGACGCCCGAGGGGTCAACCGGACCGGTGGTCCTCGAGCAGGTCGGGGCGGCGCTCGGCGGTCAGCGCGCGGGCCTGCTCGTGCCGCCAGCGGTCGACGGCACCGTGGTCCCCGGAGGTCAGCACCGGTGGGACGCCCTGGCCGCGAACCTCGGGCGGGCGGGTGTACTGCGGGTACTCCAGCAGTCCCGAGGTGAAGGACTCGTCCTCCGGCGAGGCCTGGTTGCCCAGCACCCCGGGGACCAGCCGTGCCACCGCCTCGATCACGGCTGCGGCGGCCACCTCACCGCCGAACAGCACGTAGTCGCCGATCGAGACCTCGTCGGTGGCGACCAGGTCGTGGACCCGCTCGTCGATGCCCTCGTACCGCCCGCACAGCAGCACCAGCCGGTCCTGAGCCGCGAGCTCCGCGGCCAACGCCTGGGTGAGCGGCCGGCCGCGCGGGGTCAGCAGCACGGTGCGCGGTCGCTCGGCCCCGGCGAGGTACGGGTCGGCCGGCACGTCGCCGCGCACCGTGCGCCCACGGGTGACCTCGGCATCGAGGTCGTTCCAGACCGCCTCGCACGCGTCGATCCACACATCCGCCCGCATGACCATGCCGGCACCACCGCCGTAGGGGGCGTCGTCGACGCTGCGGTGGCGGTCGGTTGCCCAGTCGCGCAGGTCGTGCAGGCGCACGTCCAGGATGCGCTCCGCGACGGCGCGGCCGAGCAGTGAGGTGGTCAACGGCCCGGCGAACCACTCCGGGAAGATCGTGAGCACGTCGATGCGCACGCGGCTCACCGGTCCTGGTCGGCGGCATCGGGCTCACCCGGTGCGTCGAGGTGACCGCCCTCGTCGGCGTCGGGCTGGACCACCTCGGGCGCACCATCCACGAGGCCCTCGGGCGGGTCGACGACGAGGGTGATCGTGCCGTCCTCGTCCTCGACGGCCTCGACCAGGTCGTCGGCGCAGGGCAGCAGCCAGGTGCCGCCGTCACGGTCGACCTCGAGCAGGTCGTAGCCGGCGGCCTCGGGCAGCTCGATGAGGGCGGTCACGACACCGAGGTGGCGGCCGTCGATGTGGACGACCTCGAGGCCGACGAGCTCGTGGGCGTAGAAGGCCTCGCTGTCCGAGACGTCGACCGGCGCCGCGAGCACGTCACGGCCGCGTAGGCGCTCCGCGTCCGTGCGATCCCCGACGCCCTCGAGGGCGAGCAGGAAGCGACCCTGGTGGGGGCGGCTGGCGGTGATCGTCCGCGCGGTGCCGCCGACCGCCACCTCGGTGCCCGCGTCGAAGCGGCCGGGCACGTCGGAGAGTGGGTGGACGACCACCTCGCCCCGGATCCCGTGGGCCTTGACGACGCGGCCGATGACGACCCAGTCCTGGTGACCGGTGTCGGGCACGGCTGCCTCCGGTCCGGCGGGACGCGCTGGCGTCAGTCGACGATCTCGAC
>JBLRWQ010000083.1:0-11184 GCA_047921175.1 Nitriliruptoraceae bacterium
GGCTGCACCGTGGAGCGCGCTGACGGATCACGCATCGAGGTGGAGGCCGCCCCGGAGCAGCGCCGCGAGGACCCCACCGGGGTCGGGGACGCGTTCCGGGCCGGGTTCCTGGCGGGGCTGGCGTGGAAGCTCGGGGACGAGCGGTCCGCCCAGATGGGCTCGATGGTCGCGACCTACGTGCTCGAGCACGTCGGGACGCAGGAGTACCAACTGGACGCGGAGGACTTCCTGGCCCGGCTCGGCCGTTGCTACGGCGACGAGGCCGCCAGCGAGGTGGCACCCCACCTGCTCAGCTGACCCGGCCGACAGGGCGGACGCGGCCGAGCCCGCGAACGCCCCCGCACGGACGCCCCTGCACGAGGGTTGGGGAAGGTCAGCCCCGCCTCCGGGGTCGCACATCCCCGACCTCGGTGGGGGTGGCCGGGGTGCCCCGGCCGGGTGTCCGGGGGCTCGGCGCGGCGCGGTCAGCCCGGCAGGTGCGCGACGATGTGGTCGACGCAGGCGGTGTAGGCCTCGAGGTCGGCCGCCTCGACCGCGGGGAACATCCCGATCCGCAGCTGGTTGCGACCGAGCTTGCGGTACGGCTCGGTGTCGAGCACACCGTTGGCCCGGAGCACCGCGGTGACCTGCTCGCTCGGGACCTCGTCCGCCAGGTCGATCGTGGCCACCACCAGCGAGCGGGCGTCCGGATCCGCGACGTACGGCGTCGCCCAGTCGCGTGCCTCGGCCCAGCCGTAGATCGTGGCCGCCTTGGCGCGCTGCGCCGCGACCACGCCGTCGAGGTCCCCGAAGGTCGCCAGCATCCAGTCCACCTGCTCGGCGGCCAGGAAGACCGTCGACACCGACGGGGTGTTGTAGGTCTGGTGCTTGCGGCTGTTGTCGAGCGCGGTGGCGAGGTCGAGGAAGGTCGGGACGTAGCGGCCCGATGCGGCGATCGCCTCGATGCGCTCGACCGCGGCGGGCGAGAGCAGCGCCACCGTCAGCCCGCCCTCGGCGGCGAAGCCCTTCTGCAGCGAGAAGTAGTAGGCGTCGGTCTGGGTGAGGTCGACCGGCAGGCCGCCGGCGCCGGAGGTGGCGTCGACCAGGACCAGCGCGTCGTCGACGCGCACCGGCTCCTGCATGACCCCGGTGGAGGTCTCGTTGTGGGTGAAGGCCTGGACGTCGCAGCCGTGGGCCGGCGTCGCCTCCGGTCGGCTGCCCGGGTCGGCCGTGACCACATCCGGGTCCTCGAGCCAGGGTGCGGCGGTGGTGGCCGCGGCGAACTTGCCCGAGAACTCGCCGAACACGTAGTGGCGCGCGCGCTGCTCGACCAGCGCGAAGGCGGCCGACTCCCAGAACGCCGTGGCCCCGCCCAGGGTGACGAGGACCTCGTAGCCCGCAGGCAGGCCGAAGAGCGTGGCGAGACCCTCCTGGAGGCGCTGGACCTCCCCCTTGACCCGGGGCTTGCGGTGCGAGGTGCCGAGCAGGCCGTCCGCCACCTCGGCGAGCCGCCGGACCGCTTCGGGGCGGACCTTGCTCGGCCCGCAGCCGAAGCGGCCGTCGGCGGGAAGGAGGTCGGTGGGGAGCTGCAGATCGGGGGTCATGGTGCCACCTCGGTGCGTGGGAGCGGAGGGACCGTCGGGGGGTCGGCGTCGACCGGGTGCCGGCGGGACCGGTGATGACGCTGCGGACGGGTGGTGCTGGTCACGGCGTACCGGCACCAGTCAACACCTCAGCATGGTCCCGCGCGAGTCCCGGGTCGTGGGCCGGCGGTCGTGCGTCGGGGGGTCCTCGGCCGGGGGCCGGTGGGGCCGGTCGGCCTGCGCGGGCGGCCGCTGCGGGCGGCTACGGTCACGATGATCGGTCCCTGCGGGTGGCCGGTCCCCGTGCGGGGGCAGGCGCCCGCCGGAGTCACCGTGTCCCACCGAGAAGCGAGCACAGCGTGAGCGTGGCCCGTCGCATCAGCGAGATGGAAGCCTCCCCGACCCTGGCGGTCGACGCCAAGGCCAAGGCCCTCAAGGCGGCCGGGGAACCCGTGATCGGCTTCGGCGCCGGGGAGCCGGACTTCGCGACCCCCGAGCACATCGTCGAGGCGGCCCGCGAGGCGGCTCTGCTCCCCGCATCGCACCGCTACAGCCCGGCTGCTGGTCAGATGCCGCTGCGGGAGGTCGTGGCCGCGCAGACGTCGATGAGCTCCGGCTACGACTACGCCGCCGCCAACGTCGTCGTCGCCAACGGCGGCAAGCACGCGCTGTACAACATCTTCATGGCCCTGCTCGACCCGGGCGACGAGGTGATCGTCCCCGCGCCGTACTGGGTCAGCTATCCGGAGCAGATCAAGCTCGCCGGCGGCATCCCGGTGGCGCTGCCCACCACCACCGAGAGCGGCTTCCAGGTCAGCGTCGAGCAGCTCGAGGCGGCCCGGACCGAGCGCACCAAGGCCCTGGTGTTCGTCTCGCCGTCGAACCCGACCGGCGCCGTCTACTCCCCCGAGGCGACCGCGGCGGTCGGCGCATGGGCGGCGGAGCACGGCATCTGGGTCATCACCGATGAGATCTACGAGCGGCTGGTCTACGGCGACGCGGTGTTCACCTCGCTGCCCAAGGTCGCGCCCGAGGCCGCAGAGCGCACGATCATCACGAGCGGGGTCGCCAAGACCTACGCGATGACCGGGTGGCGCGTCGGCTGGGCCGTGGCGCCGAAGGAGATCGCCGCGGGCATGGCCAAGCTGCAGAGCCAGGTCACCTCCAACGTGTGCAACGTCGCCCAGGCGGCGGCGCTGGAGGCGCTGACGGGCCCGCAGGAGGCGGCCGAGGAGATGCGCCTGGCCTTCGACCGTCGCCGCCGGATCGCCGTGGACTCGCTGGCCGCGATCGCCGGTGTCGAGGTCTACGAGCCGGAGGGCGCGTTCTACGTCTTCCCCTCCTTCGAGGCCTTCCTGGGCCGGGAGATCGCGGGGCGCCAGGTGGCCTCCACGCTCGACCTCGCCGAGGTGCTCCTCGAGGAGGCGAAGGTCGCGGTCGTGCCCGGTGAGGCCTTCGGTGCGCCGGGCTACGCACGCATGGCCTACGCGCTGGGCGACGACGACCTGCGCGAGGGCATCGAGCGGATCGCGCGCCTGCTGGGCTGAGCCCTCGGCGCCTGCCTGGTCGGCCCCGATCGGGTCCTGCTCCGTGTACAGAACCGCGCGGATGCGCTGCTCCGTGCCCGTCGGGCACGCGCGGGGTGGGCTGGACCCGCCCCCGGCGATCCGCACGGAACCCTGGTCATCCACGGTTCCGTGCGTGTCGGTAGGCGAGCCGGCGCAGCCGGACCGCCGGTTGGGCCAGCCGCCTCGGCGTCGCTGGTAGGGAGCACACGGGGCCGCTCCCACCAGCGCGGTCACTCCTTGTTGTACGGCTTGCCGTCCGCGGCGGGGACCCGCAGCCGGCCGATCAGTCCGGCGACCACGACGATGGTGACCAGGTACGGCGCGGTCAGCAGCAGGTTGGAGTCCACCGGCACCCGCAGCAGCTGCAGTGAGGTGGCCAGCTGATCCGAGAAGCCGAAGATCAGCGCCGCACCCAGCGCGCCGACGGGGCTGTAGCGCCCCACCAGCATCGCGGCCAGGGCGATGAACCCGCGCCCGCCGGTCATCTCGCGCGAGAACTGCCCCACCGCGTCGAGCGTCCACCAGGACCCACCGATACCCGCCAGCACACCGCCGAGCAGCACCGCCTTGTAGCGGGTCGCCAGCACGTTGATGCCGACGGTGTCCGCGGCCTTGGGGTGCTCCCCGACCGACCGGAGCCGTAGCCCCCAGCGGGTCTGGAACAGCGCGTACTGCAGGATCACGACCGCCGCGATCATCCCGAAGACCAGCAGCGACTGGCGGAACAGCACGGGGCCGATCAGCGGGATCTCGCTCAGCACCGGCACGGCGATGGCGGGGAACCGGGTCGGGGCGTTGAGCTGCGGGTTGCCGGAGAGCACCTGGGTGTTGAGGAACGAGGTCACCCCGGTGGCGAACACGATCAGCACCACGCCGACCACGATCTGGTCGGCCTGGAACCTGATGGACAGCCCCGCCAGCATGAAGGCGACCAGCACCCCGGCGCTGATGCCGCCCAGCAGACCGATCCAGGGGTTGCTGGCGATCGACGAGACCACGGCGGCGGTGAACGCACCGGCCAGGAACTGGCCCTCGATCGCGATGTTGATCACCCCGGCCCGCTCGCACAGCACCCCGGCCATGGCACCCAGCGCGATCGGGGTGGCCCGGGCCAGGGAGCCGCGCAGCAGCCCGACGACCGACAGCTGGCCACCGGCGGCCGCCCAGGTGAGGAACCCGATCACGAACAACAGCGCCACCACACCGACGATGACGACCGCCTTGGACCCGAAGCCGGTGGTGAACTGGCGCACGGCGATGGCGGCCACCAGCGCGGACAGGACCACCACGGTGAGGGTGACCGGCAGCACCAGGTCCGGGAGCTCGAACAGCTGCCCCCGGGCGTCGTTGAGGACGAAGGTGGCCTGGTCGCCTCGGTCGCCGAAGGCGAACACCCCCAGCATGACCGCCAGGACCAGCACGGAGAAGATGCCGAAGCGGCGCTCGCGTCGTCGCTGCGCTGCGGGGGCCAACGTGGTCTGGCTCATGCGCCCCACCCCTTCGCGACCTGCCCGGTCGCCAGGTCATCGGCCTTGATGCGGAAGATCGCCCGGACCAGCCCGGGCGCCGCGATGAACACGATGATCAGCGCCTGGATGACCAGGGCCAGCTCCAGCGAGGTCCCCGTCTGGGCCTGCATGTTGCGACCGCCGACCTTGAGCGCCCCGATGAGGATCCCGGCGGCGACCGTGCCGCCGACCCGACCGCGACCGAGCAACGCGACGGTGATCCCGTCGAACCCGATCCCGGCGGAGAACCCGATCGTGAGGCGGTACTGCAACCCGAGCACCACGGCGCCCCCGGCCGCACCGGCCAGCGCGCCTCCGGTGGTCATCGCCATCACCAGGGTCCGTCCGGGGTTCATGCCGGCGGCGGTGGCCGCGGAGGCGTTGAGGCCGACGGCGTTGAGCTCGAACCCGCGGGTGGAGCGCTCGACCAGCCAGAAGATCACCACCGCGAGGCCGAGCGCCAACAGCAGCGAGGTGTTGACCCGGAGCGCAGGCTCCCAGGGCAGCAGCCGCGGGAACCGCGCCGACTCCTCCACGGACCGCGAGATCGGGTCGGTCCGGTCGGGTCGTCGGAAGAGCGTGGTGGAGATGAGGTACGCGCTGACCAGCGCCGCGATGTTGTTGAGCATGATGGTCGAGATGACCTCGTGCGCGCCGGTCCGCGACTTGAGGATGCCCGGGATCCAGCCGTAGAGCCCGCCGGCGACGACCCCGCCGACGATCGCCAGCGGCAGGTGGATGACCAGCGGCAGGCCGGTCAAGCCGAAGCCGACCAGCCCGGCGACCATGCCGCCGGCGATGAACTGCCCCTCGGCGCCGATGTTGAACAGCCCGGCCCGCAGCGGCACGGCGACCGCCAGCCCGGTGAGGATCAGGGGCGTGGCGCTGACGAAGGTCTCCGACAGCTGGCTGACCCCTCCGACCGAGCCCTGCAGCAGTGCCCAGTAGGCGGTGGCGATCTCCGTCCCCGCCGTCCGGAAGGTGTCCCCCGGGCGGGAGAGGAAGTACCCGAGGCTCTCGCGGACGGCGTCCTCGCTGAACGCGATGATGAACGCCCCGATGACCAGCGCGGACACGAAGGCCAGCACGGTGACGATCACGCTGGTCCCGGTCAGGGCGGCGACGAGCCGCTGACCGAAGGTGGCATCGTGCCCGATGCCTCCGGCCCCGGCCCCCCGCTCGCGGGCGGCCTCGATCTCCTGCCGGGCGATCTCGTCCGGATCCAGCTGGTCCGGGCCACTGGCCAGCACCCCGCGGTGCTCCTCGCCTGCGCCTTCGGGGGGCTGCGACTCGGGCCGCTCCTGGTCGCTCATGCCGGTGCTCCGGGGGTCTGGTCGTCGCTCGGATCGTCGGAGGGCGGTCCCGACGCTTCCGGTGGGCTCGTCCCCGGCTCGACATCGGCCGGGCCCAGGACGTCAGCGGGATCGGCCCCGGCCATCATCCGCCCGACCGCCTCCTTGCTGACCGGCATGTCGAAGGGGCCGACCAGCCGGCCGTGGTACATCACGGCGACCCGGTCGGCTAGGGCGAGCACCTCGTCGAGCTCGGAGGAGACCAGCAGCACGGCGGTGCCCTCGTCTCGCTTGGCGACCAGCTGCGCGTGGATGTACTCGATCGAGCCGACGTCCACCCCTCGGGTCGGCTGGGCCGCGACGAGCAGGTCGATGGGGCGGTCGAACTCGCGCGCCACGACGAGCTTCTGCTGGTTGCCGCCGGACAGGGTGCCGGCCGGGGTCGCGACCGACGGGGTGCGGATGTCGAAGGAGCGCACGAGCTCCTCGGCGTGGGCGTTGATGGCCGCGAACTGCAACGTGCCACGCTTGGCGTACGGCTCGGCGTCCCACAGGTTGAGCACGAGGTTCTCCGCGACGGAGAAGTCGGCGACCAGCCCCTCCTTGTTGCGGTCCTCGGGCACGTGGCCGACCCCCTCGCGCAGCACCTGCTTGCGGGTGGCACCGGCGACGTCGCGACCGGCGACCGAGATCCGCCCGTCCGCGATCGCCTCGAGGCCGGTGACCGCTCGGACCAGCGGGGTCTGCCCGTTGCCCTCCACGCCGGCGACGGCCACGATCTCCCCGCGCCGGATCTCGAGGTCCAGGTCATGGACGACCGGCGTGCCGATCGCGTTGTCCACGCGCAGCCCCTCGACCAGCAGGACCGGCTCCTGCGGCTGGGCGACCGGCTTGTCCACCACGAGCTCGACCGGCCGGCCGACCATCAGGTTCGCGAGGTCCTGCTCGCTGGCGGTCCGGGGATCGGCCGTGCCGACGATCCTGCCGCGGCGCAGCACGCTGATCCGGTCCGCGATCTCGCGATGCTCGCGCAGCTTGTGGGAGATGAAGATGACGGAGCGACCCTCCGCCGTGAACGCCCGCATCGCGTCGAACAGGTCGTCGGCCTCCTGCGGGGTGAGCACCGCGGTCGGCTCGTCCAGGATCAGCAGACGGGCGTCGCGGTACAGCGCCTTGAGGATCTCGACCCGCTGCTGCAGGCCGACCGGCAGGTCCTCGACCATCGCGTCGGGGTCGACCGGCAGCCCGGAGCGCTCCGCCAGCGCGGCGACCTCCCGCGAGGCCCGGGCCCGGTCGAGCCGTCCCAGCTGCCGCACGTGCTCCACACCGAGCACGATGTTCTCCGCCACGGTGAACACGGGCACGAGCATGAAGTGCTGGTGGACCATCCCGATGCCGGCGGCGATCGCGTCCCCCGGGCCATCGAGCTCCAGTGGTGCACCGTCGAGGAAGATCTCACCCTCGTCGGCCCGGTAGAGGCCGTAGAGGATGTTCATCAGCGTCGACTTGCCGGCGCCGTTCTCGCCGAGCAGCCCGTGGACCTCGCCGGCCTCGACGACGAGGTCGACCTGGTCGTTCGCGATCACCCCCGGGAACCGCTTGGTGATGCCCCGAAGCTCGAGCTGCACCTGGTGCTCCTCGCTGCCGGCTGGGTCCCCGGCCTCCCGCGCCGCCCCCTTGTCCGGACGGCCACCGTCCCCGCACGCTAGTCCGCGTCACCTCGGCGTGGGAACACCTCGCGCCGGGCCTGACACGCCGGAGGGGCGCCCGGTGGGGCGCCCCTCGCGACGGTTGGTGCTGGGTGATCAGTAGTCGGCCGGGTCCACCGAGATGTCGCCGGTGATGATGCCGTCGGTCAGGGTCGGGATGGCGTCCTTGACCTCCTGCGGGACCTCGTCCTCGAAGTCGTGGAAGGGCGCGAGCCCCACGCCTTCGTTCTCGAGGGTGCCGACGTAGATGCCGCCCGCGAAGGAGCCGTCGACCACCGACGCCATGGCGTCGAAGACCGCGACGTCCATGTTCTTCATGACCGAGGTCAGCATGAGCGACCCGAACTGCGTGGACTCGAAGCCGTCGGTGTCGACCCAGATCATCAGGCCCTGCCCGAAGTCCTCGATCGCGGTGGCGGTGCCGAGCCCGACCGGGCCGGCGACCGGCATGATGATGTCCGCGCCGGCCTGCAGCAGGGTGTCGGTGATGTTGCGGCCGTCGTCCTGCGACTCGAAGTTGCCGGTGAACAGCCCGTCGGTGCCGTCCCAACCCTCGACGACCACGTCGGTGCCGAACTCCTGGTTGTAGTAGGAGGCGCCGGCGAGGTAGCCGTCCATGAACACGGTCACGGGCGGGATGTTCAGCCCGCCGTAGGTGCCGATGATGCCGGACTCGGTCATCGCGGCGGCGACGTAGCCCGCCAGGAAGCCGGCCTGCTGGGTGGCGAAGGTCAGGCCGAGCAGGTTGTCGCCCTCGATGCCCTCGTCCACGATCGCGAACAGCTGGTCGGGGTTGGCCTCCGCGGCGGCGCCGGTGGCCTCGCCGAGCAGGAAGCCGACGGTCACGATCAGGTCACAGTCCTGGTCGAGGAAGGCCTGGATGTTCGGCTCGAAGTCCGACTCCGAGGTGGACTCGAGCACGGCGATGTCGACGCCGAGCTCGGCCTCGGCCCGCTGCATGCCCTCCCACGCGGTCTGGTTGAAGGACTGGTCGTCGACCCCACCCTGGTCGGTCACCAGGCAGCCGCGGTAGTCCGCGCCCGCAGCGGTGTCGTCCGGCTCGTCGGTGTCGTCGGGCTCGTCCGTCTCGTCGACGTCGTCGGTGTCCTCGCCTTCAGGCTCCTCGACCTCGTCGGGGGCGTCGTCGTCCGGTGCCTCGCCACAGGCGGCGAGCAGGAGCGCGCCCGCGAACACGGCGGCAGCCGCGCGGCGCATGGTGATCCTCATGGAGCAGACCTTTCAGTGTCGGGTGCCGGCGCGGGGTCGCCGCCGCCGGATCGATCGAGCGTGCGGGAGATCTGGGATCCGGGGCGCACCGCACCTGCGCTCCGGTCCGTCGACGCTACTACACACGTCGGAGGTCGCGACGTCACCGTCGCCGGCGGTGCGCGCCGCGCTCGCATGATGACACGCCGACCGGCGCCGGGCCGGGGTCGAAGGGCCCTGCCGCGACCGGGCGCGCACACGCCCTACTCGAGTAGGCGGATCTGCCCCTCGCTGACCTCGAGCACGGCTCGCAGGGCCCGGTGGAGCCCGGCGTGGAGCTCTCGGAAGCGTCGCACCTCGGGGTCGGCGAGCTCCGCCGACCCGGGAGCCGTGCCGCCGGCCCCGTCGTCCACGAGGGCGGCGAACTCCGCGTCCCAGTCGGTCTCGGCGGCCGTGCGCTTCAACCACATCGTCGGGGCCTGCAGCATCGCCCGGTCCAGGTCCTGCACGATCGTGACGATCACGTCGGTGGTGGTCCGCACCCCGGGCTGGGCGAGCAGCCGCAGCGCCTGGAGCTTGCGCATCGCCATGGCGGCGATCAGGACCGGATCGCCGAGCTCCTCGATCGCGCTGTCGATGTCGGCCAGGGAGATGGCGACCTCATCGGCCACCTCGAACCAGCTCTTGAGCGTGTCGAACAGCTCCGCGGTGATGTCGTGGAGGGCCAGCAGCTCGCCGGGCTTGGGGATCGGCTCCATGAGCGCCTCAGTCGGCGCGACTGCCGGGCAGGTCGTCGCAGTCGACGCGGTCGACGTCGTCGAGCTGGGCGAGCACCTCCTCGGTGGCCACCCCGCCGAGCGCCTCGAGCGCCTCGCGATCGACGCAGACCACGGTCATGCTGTTCGCCCGGGCGCGCACCCCCGGCGCGTCGGTCTGGAAGCGGTCCGTGGTGACCAGGACCGACGCGGTCGGGCGAGACAGCATCGTCAGCACCCGGGGGCGGACCTCCTCGTCGAAGGCCTGCGCGTCGCGGGCACGGGCGTCGAAGCGCAGCTGGGCCTCCAGGGGTGCCTCACCGAGCTCCTCGAGCAGGCCGTAGCCCTCGAGGTGGCGTGCCTGGCCGAGCAGCAGCAGGTCGAGCCCCGTCTCGATCTGGCCGCGGAGCTCGTCGGCCCCGGTAGCCACCCCGTCGTCGTCGCGGGTGTCGAGCGGGAAGGCCAGGTCCGCTGCCTCGGCGACGGCGATCGCCGTCGTCCCCGTCCAGATGTCGAGCCACCCGCGGGCGACCAGGGCCACCCCGTCGGCCACGTCCCCGTCGGCGTCGTCCGCGTCCACGAACAGCTGCCGCAGCTCCGGCTCGAGCAGGTCGAGCACCGCACGGACGCTGGTGGCGTCGCCCTGCAGGGTCCCCCACGTCTCGTCCTCGGCGAGCTCCACCCCGATCGGCGGCACCCGGTTCGGCAGGTCGGGCTCGAGCGCGTCGAGCCGCTCCAGCAGTGCGTCGGGACTCGAGCCCGACGCGGCAGCGTCGTCGGACTGGGCCAGCGCGGCCCCGACCCCGACGATCGCGACCGTCGCAGCGGCGATCGTCACCAGCAGCACGCGGCCCCGGGGGGAACGGCCCACGGTTTCCTCCTCATCCGTCGTCCACAGGCCCCACCGCAGGGCCGTCGGGACGGTCTCTGCGGGGTATCGGCACGTCCGGCCCGGGACGTGAGCATCGATCCTGCGGTCACCCACGTCACGTGAGCAACATCCCGCACGCTACGCGACGGACGCCGCACAGGGAAGCGCGGCGTCCGTCCTCGGGTGTGGCGACCGACTCAGTAGCGGTAGCTGTCGTCCTTGTAGGGGCCGTCGACGTCCACACCGAGGTAGTCCGCCTGCTCGGGGGTGAGCACGGTCAGCTTGGCGCCGATCTTGTCGAGGTGGAGCCGGGCGACCTCCTCGTCGAGGTGCTTGGGCAGGACGTAGACCTCGTCCTTGTAGTCCGCGTGGTGCTGCCAGAGCTCCAGCTGCGCCAGCACCTGGTTGGTGAACGAGGTGGACATCACGAAGGAGCTGTGGCCGGTGGCGTTGCCGAGGTTCACCAGCCGCCCCTCGGCCAGCAGGATCACGTCCTTGCCGTTGGGGAGGTGGACCAGGTCGACCTGCGGCTTGATGTTGGTCCACTCGTAGGCCCGCAGCGCCTTGGTCTCGATCTCGGTGTCGAAGTGGCCGATGTTGCACAGGATCGCGTGGTCCTTCATCTCGAGCACGCGGTCGTGGGTGACCACCCCCATGTTGCCGGTGGCGGTGACGACGATGTCGGCCTGGTCGATGACGTCGTCGATCGTCAC
>JBLRWQ010000084.1:0-10822 GCA_047921175.1 Nitriliruptoraceae bacterium
GGGCCGCCGGGCGCTCCTCGGCACGTGGCGCCTCGGCCTCGGTCACCTCGGCGGCCGACGGCGCCTCCGGGGTCGTCGGCTCGCTCGGCGACGGCGCGCTGGCGGCTGCGGCCGCCTCCGCCCTGGCCTGCTGCTCGCGCAGGTGCGGCGGCAGCACCTTGGCCGCCTTCTTGCGCTCCGGCGGGGCGGCGGCCTGCATCGAGCGGTAGCGCTCGAGCTCGTCCTGCTCCCGCTTGCGCTTGGCCTCGGCCTCGGCACGGCGCTCAGCGTCGCTCTTGCCGAGCGACTCGCGGAACCGGGCCGCGTCCGCGGTGGCGACGGAGGACGAATGGCTCCTCACATCGACGCCGAGATCGGACAGGCGACGCATGACCTCCTTGTTGTGGAGGCCGGTCTCCTTGGCAAGTTCGTAGACGCGGACCTTCTCGCTCACGCGTTCTCGCTCCTCACGGTGCTGGTTGGCACCTGGTGGTGCATCACGGCCGCCTCGAGCTCGTCGAGGGCGGCGAGTGCCTCGTGGTGGTCTCCGCCCCGGAGGGCGTGCCGGAGGCGGCTCGCGTCACGTCGTCGTGCCGTGGCGATGCAGTCGGGGTCGGGGCACAGGTACGCCCCCCGGCCGGGGAGCCGTGCGGCGGGGTCGCACCGGATCCCTGCGGGGGTCCGGGCGATGCGCAGCAGCGCCTTCCTGTCGCGCGCTCGACGACAGCCGATGCAGGTCCTGATCGGCGATCGTGTCGCGCTCCCGGGCAAGGGTACGCCCTCCTGGCGTCGTCGGGGTCGTCCGGTGGTCGGCGCCGGTCACGCACCCTGCTCGGGCTCGACATCCTCGGCGGTCAGCTCGACCACGGCCGTCGGGTCCGGGACGACCCGATCGGCAGGCGCGGCGACCGGCAGGTCGGTGGCCGTGGCGGCGGGCTCGGCGCTGATCACGTCGTCGGACTCGTCCTCGAGTGCCGAGCGGCGCACCGCCTCGGCGGACTGGTAGGCAGCCTCGATGGCCTTGGCGCCCTCGTCGGACAGCGGGTTCCCGTACTCGTCGATCAGCCCGGCCTCGAAGGCCTCCTGGAAGGCCCGCTGCTCCTCGGCGAACTGGGTCTCGGACTTGATGTCGATCCGCCATCCGGTGAGCCGCGCGGCCAGCCGGGCGTTCTGCCCCTCCCGGCCGATGGCCAGGGAGAGCTGGTAATCGGGGACCACGACCAGTGCGGTGCCGTCCTCCGGGTACAGGTAGACGTCGGTGACCTTGGCCGGCGACAGGGCGTTGGCGACCAGCTGCTCCGGCTCGTCGGCCCAGCGGACGATGTCGATGCGCTCGAGCTCCTCGGAGTGCAGTTCCTTCTGCACGCTGCGCGCACGCTGGCCGCCCGGCCCGACGCAGGCGCCGACGGGGTCGACGTCGGGGTCGTTGGACATCACCGCGACCTTGGTCCGGTGTCCGGCCTCGCGGGCGATGCCCTTGATCTCGACGATGCCCTCCTCGATCTCGGGCACCTCCAGCGCGAACAGCCCGACGACCAGCGCCGGGTGCGTGCGCGAGGCCACGATCTGGGCACCACGGAGCTGCTTGCGGACCTCGATCACGACCGCCCGGGTGTGCGCGCCGTGCTCCAGGCGCTCGTTCGGGATCTGCTCCTGGTAGGGCAGCAACGCCTCGGTCCGGCCCAGCTCGATCAGGGTCGCGTTGCCCTGCTGCGAGACCTGGCCGCTGATGATGTCGCCCTCGCGCCCGACGAACTCGCCGTAGGTGGCCTCCCGCTCGGCCTCCCGCAGCCGCTGCAGCAGCACCTGCTTGGCGGTCTGCGCGACGATCCGACCGAAGTCCGTCGGCTCCTCGCGCCACTCCGAGACGATGTTGCCCTCGTCGTCGAGCTCCTGCGCGAACAGGTTGACCTCGCCCGTGGTCCGATCCACCGAGACGCGGGCCTCGTCGCCGGTGGCGTTCGGCGAGCGCTTGTACGCCGACGCCATGGCCGTCTCGAAGGCCTCGACCACGGTCAGGAAGTCGATGCCCTTCTCGCGCTCGATCTGGCGGAGCGCATCGATATCGATCTTCACCGGTCAGCCTCCTCGGGGGATCACCACGGCAGGACGACGTGACCGCGGACCACCGCATCGAGCGGTAGCTCGCGATCCCCGTCGTCGGTGGCGATGGTCAACGTCGATCCCGTCACGTCCCGGAGCTCCCCGGAGAGCTCCTGCCCCGCACCCTCGGCCAGCTCCAGCCGGACCTCGCGACCACGGTTGCGGGCGAAGTCCCGCGGCCGGGTCAGCGGCCGGTCCGCACCCGGCGAGGTGACCTCGAGGGTGTAGGCCCCCGGGATCGGGTCCTCGCGGTCGACAGCCTCATCGAGCTCACGGGACAGTGCAGCGATGTCATCGATCCCGACGCCGACCTGCGGGTCGAGGCTGGCGGCATCGACGACCAGCCGGACCACGCGGCTGCCCTGGCTGCCCTTGACGACGACCTCGAGCACCTCGAGCTCGAGCCGCTCGGCGATCGGCGCGGCGAGCGCGCGGATCGCCGCACGGAGGTCGTCGTCGGATGGACGTGACACGTCGGACCTCCATGGTCGGGGGCGTGAGCCGGGGGGCTGGGTCGTGGCGTGGCCTGGGTGGGACGGGCCGCTGACGGGAGCGGCCGGCCCTCAGGGCCGGCCACCACAGCGGAACGTGTGCAGCTGTCGAGCGCGTCAGGCGTCGTGTGCGTCGTTGGTGGGGTGGTCCGGGGTGGGCCGCCGCAACGGCCCCGGACACGCGACAGCGGGCCGTCAGGCCCGCCGCGGTAGCACCGGGCGACCGTACCACGCCTGCGGTCGTCGCGCTACGGCGGCGGTGATGCGCCGGCACGACGCACGACCCAGCGGCTACACCACGACGGGCGACCCCTCGCCTCGTTCAGTGCGGATCTCGGCGGCCATCTCGGTCGCGAAGTGGACCATCGCCTCGACGATGTCCTCCTCCCGTACCGTCGCGATCCGCTCCCCCTTGCGGATGATGTCGCCCTTGCCGTTGCCGGCGGCGACGCCGAGATCGGCCTCACGCGCCTCCCCGGGTCCGTTGACGACGCAGCCCATGACGGCGACCCGCAGCGGGGCGTCGATGCCCTCCAGGCCCTTCTGGACGTCCTCGGCCAGCGTCCACACGTCGACCTGGGCACGCCCACAGGAGGGGCAGGACACCACGTCCAGACCACGTTGCCGGAGGTGCAGCGACTCGAGGATCGCGATGCCGGCCTTGACCTCCTCGACCGGGTCGGCCGACAGCGACACCCGGATCGTGTCGCCGATGCCCTCGGCGAGCAGGGCGCCGATGCCGACCGCGGACTTGATCGAGCCGGACTTGAGCGGTCCGGCCTCGGTGACGCCGAGGTGGAGCGGGCAGTCGGTGCGCTGCGACAGCAGGCGGTAGGTCTGGATCATGACCCACGGGTCGGAGTGCTTGACGGAGACCTTGGTGTCGTGGAAGCCGACGTCCTCGAGCAGCCGGATCTCCCGCAACGCGGACTCGACCATCGCCTCGGGCGTCGGCCCGCCGAACTCCTCGAGGATGGCGTCCTCCAGGGAGCCACCGTTGACCCCGATGCGGATCGCGACGCCGGCCTCGTCGGCGAGTCGGCCGAGCAGCGCCACCTTGTCGTGCTTCTTGATGTTGCCCGGGTTGATGCGCACCCCGGCGCAGCCCGCCTCGATGGCCATCACGGCGTACTTCCACTGGAAGTGGATGTCGGCGATCACCGGGATGCGGGCATGCTCGGCGATGTAGGCCAGCGCCTCGGCGTCCTCACGCCGGGGCACGGCGACCCGCACGATGTCGGCGCCGGCCGCCTGAGCCGCGGCGATCGCCTGCAGGGTCAGGTCCGCCTCGTGGGTGGGCGTGACGGTCATCGTCTGGACGCTGATCGGGGCATCGCCGCCGACCTCGAGCGGCCCGAGGCGGATCTTGCGGGTCGCGCGACGCACCGGTGGGGGCAGGTCGGCGTTGGCGACCGGACCCGCATCCGGAACGAGCGGGAGGTGGGCGGGGAGGTTGCTCACGGCGAGCTCCTCGGGCTCGGGAGCCGGGTCCCGCCGCGGGGCGGCTGGGACGGCTCGACGGGTGGTCGCCGGGGGTTCGTGGCAGAGGCTACCGGTGGCCGGTGGCCGGCCCCGGCCGTGCGGTCACAGCTGGATCGGCGACGACACGTCGAGCCAGATCGCCGTGACCGCGACCAGCAGGAGCAGCCCGATGACCGGCAGGGCGACCGCGGTGACCAGGCGCGGGTCGACGGTGAAGTCGGCGGCCTGGCCCCGCAGCCGCCGCAGCGCGTTGCCGGCCTTCTCCACGCCGAGCACCGCCAGGTGCCCACCGTCGAAGGGCGGCAGCGGGACCATGTTGAAGATGAACAGGAACACGTTCAGGTAGGCCAGCAGGAACACGAAGGTGTACACGCCGGCGCTGCCGGCCTCGGCGGTCTGCCCCGCGATCGAGGCGATGCCGATGACCGACACGACCCCCTCGGGATCGCGCTCGGTGATGCCGACGGAGCTGGACAGCAGATCGGCGATACCGGCGGGGCTGAACACCGCGGCCAGCCCGCGCACGCTGGCACCGAGCAGCGGGACGATCCCGCCGAAGGGATCGAGGTCGTCGCCGAGCAGGGCCCGGCGTGCCGCCGGGACCGGCCCGAGGCGGGCCTCCACCCCGGCCGGGGCGAAGCCGGCCAGGCCGACCTCCTCGCCGGTCTGCGGATCGGGCTGCGCCTGTGGGGTCAGCTCGACGAGGACCTCCTCGCCGTCCCGCAGGACCGTGAGGGTGGTCGGCTGGCCGGGCCGGGCCCGGATCTCGTCCCGGAGCACCTCGAAGCGGTCCGAGGCCACGTCCTCGACGGCCAGCAGCCGATCACCGGGGCGCAGGTCGGTCGCCGCGGCGGGGGTGTCCTCGAGGACCGCGCCGATCTGTGTGGTGACCTCGCCGGTGGGCAGGGCCAGGAGCGTGTAGACGCCGAACAGCAACAGGAAGGCGATGGCGAGGTGGGTGGCAGGACCCGTCACGATCGCCAGGGCGCGCTGCCAGGCGGGGCGGTCGTGGTAGAAGCGGCCTTCGTCGCCGCGCTCGAGCCGCCAGGCCAGGTCACCGCGACGGCGGCTCGCCCCGACCTCGGTGTGGAGCACCTCGTGCAGGGCGCGGCGCACCGCGGGCAGCTCCTCGAGGTCGCCGACGGTCTCGCGGCCGCGGCGCAGGATGTGCTCGCGGGTCGTCGCGGGCGCACCACGTCGCTCGAGCTCCTCCTCGAGGTGCTGGAAGGTCCCGAGCGTCAGCGGCGGGGTGCCGTCCAGGAAGGTGACCACGATGGTGTCATCCCGCGCGGCGTCCTCGACCAGCGCATCCCGGGTCAGGACCACGTCGAGCACGGGGGGGTCACGGTCGTCCATCGGGGACATCCCCCGGATCGACACGAACCCCCCCAGGGGGAAGGCCTTGACGCCGTACTCGGTCTCACCCCGACGGGTCGACCACAGCGTCGGTCCGAAGCCGACGAAGTACCGGTCGGCCTTCATGCCGACGGCCTTGGCGGTCAGCAGGTGGCCGAGCTCGTGCACGAGGATGGCGAGCAGGAGCGCGACCGCGAAGGCGGTGATGGCCAGTCCGCTGCTCATCGCGGTCCTCCTGCTGCCAGCAGCGCCCGAGCGCGCCGGCGTGCGTCCTGGTCCGCCTCGAGGACGTCCTCGAGATCGCGTGGCACCACGGGCGTGCTGGCCGCGAGGGTCGCCGCGATCGTGGCGGTGATGTCGAGGTAGGCCAGGCGTCCGGCGAGGAACGCCTCGACCGCGACCTCGTTCGCCGCGTTGAAGACCGCCGGATGGGTCCCGCCGCGCCTGCCGGCCTCCACGGCCAGCCGGAGCGCCGGGAAGGCGTCGTGGTCCACCGGCTCGAAGCTGAGCTGGCTCGCCGTCCTCCAGTCGCAGGCGGTGAAGGCCTGCCCGAGGCGCTCCGGCCACCCGAGCGCGACCTGGATCGGCAGGCGCATGTCCGGTGGGGACAGCTGAGCGATCGTGGACCCGTCCTGGAACTCGACCATCGCATGCACGATCGACTGGGGGTGGACCACCACCTCGATGCGATCGAGACCGACGTCGAACAGCAGGTGGGCCTCGAGCACCTCGAGGCCCTTGTTCACGAGCGTGGAGGAGTTGATGGTGATGACCGGCCCCATCGACCAGGTCGGATGGTCCAGCGCGGCTGCGGGGGTGACGTCGGCGAGCTGGGCACGGCTGCGACCGCGGAACGGGCCGCCGCTGGCCGTCAGGAGCAGGCGGGCCACCTCGGCACGGTCCCCACCACGAAGACACTGGGCCAGCGCGGCGTGCTCGGAGTCGACCGGCAGCAGGAAGCGTTCCCGGCCACCGGCGCGCTGCGCCGCCTCGACCACGAGGGCGCCCCCGACGATCAGGCTCTCCTTGTTCGCCAGGGCCACCGGGGTGCCCGCATCCAGGGCAGCGAGGGTCGGCGCGAGCCCGATCGCCCCGGTGATGCCGTTGACCACCAGGTCCGCGTCCATCGCCGCCAGCGACGCCGCCGCGCCCGCACCATCGAGCACCTCGAGCTCCGGGGCCAGGCCCCGCAACCGCCGGGCGGCCTCCGGGTCGGCGACCGCGATACGCCGGACGCCGTGCGCCGCCGCCTGTTCGGCCACGCGGTCGACGTCGCGACCGACCGCCAGGCCGACCAGCGTGAAGCGATCCGGATGCGCGGCCACGACCTCGATCGTCTGGCGGCCGATCGACCCGCTGGCACCGAGGAGGACGACGCGACGCCGGCTCACGGGAGCTCCACCGGTGCGCCGCCGCGCCCGAGGGCGTCGACGCGGTCGGCCGCGCCGACCGCGGCCGGGAGCCGGGACCCGGCCCCGAGGGTGTAGGAGGCCAGCAGCTGACCGCAGGCGGCGTCCGCGTCACGGCCGCGGGTGTCCCGTAGGGTCACGGTCGCCCCCCGGCGCTCCACGCGCTCCACGAAGGCCCGGGTGCGGACCGCCGTGGGCTCCTTCCAGCGCACCCCCGGGGTCGGGTTCATGGGGATGACGTTGACGTGGGCACGCAGCCGGCGGGCGATCGCGGCGAGCCGGTCGGCCTGGTCGTCGGCGTCGTTGACCTCGCCGATCAGGCACCACTCGATGCTGACGCGCCGGTTGGTGGTCCGTCGGTAGGCCGCCATGGCCTGCTCCACCTCGGCGAGCGGATGCTGGCGGTTGACGGGGACGAGGTCGTCGCGCAGCTCGTCGGTGGCGGCATGCAGGGAGACGGCCAGGGTGACCGGCAGCCCGAGCTCCGCGAGCCGGGTGATGCCGGGTACCAGCCCGACGGTCGAGACGGTGATGGCCCGAGCCGACAGGTGGAAGCCATCGGGGTCGTGGAGCCAGCGGACGGTCGCGAGCGTGGCGGGCAGGTTCGCCAACGGCTCGCCCATGCCCATGAAGACCACGTTCGTGATCCTGCTCGGGGCGCCGTCGGGCAGGTGCTCCTGCCCGATCACCCCGCTGCGCAGTGCCGCGTCGGCGACGACCACCTGGCGCACCACCTCACCGGCGGTCAGCTGCCGGCGGAACCCGGCCTGACCCGTGGCGCAGAACGGGCAGCCCATCGCACAGCCCGCCTGGGTGGAGATGCAGACGGTGGCCCGGTCGGGGTAGAGCATCAGGACCGTCTCGATCGCCTCCCCGTCCGTCAAGCGCAGGAGCAGCTTGTGGGTGTGCCCCTCGTCGGCGACGGTGTGGGCGACGAGCTCCGGACGGGCCGGCGCGAACCGGGCAGCGAGGCGATCGCGCAGCCCGGCGGGCAGGTCCGTCATCTCCGCCGGGTCGTCGACCCCGCGCACCAGCCAGCCGCGTAGCTGGTCGGCGCGGTAGCGGGGCTCGCCCAGCTCCGCCACGAGCGCCTCCAGGCCCGCACGGTCCAGGGCGTACGGGTCGACCATCCCCGTCGCCGAGGACGAGGTCTCCTCGGGCGCGAGGGGGAGCTGCGCGGGGTCGGGGGTCATGGGTCCTCGGCGTGCGGTGGGCGAGGCGACGCGCGGCGAGGGTACGCCAGGCGGCGCGTCGCCCACCGGGCCGGGCGGGCCCGACGGTCACCGCACGACGCCCGAGCAGGGGGCCGGCCGCTCGCCGGTCAGTCCAGGAGGGCAAGGCCGTAGAAGGCCACCGGCAGCGCGAACAGGATCCCATCCACGCGGTCGAGCACCCCGCCGTGTCCCGGCAGCACGGCTCCGAGGTCCTTCACCCCGAGGTCGCGCTTGACCATCGACTGGACCAGGTCGCCGACGAAGCCGGCGGCCCCGGCAGCGACCGCCACGACGGCCGCGGTCGTCGGGGTGAAGGCGTCCCCCAACCGCGGCAGCACGAGGGCGGCCAGCACCGTGGCCACGAGTAGCCCGCCGACCAGGCCCTCCCAGGACTTGCCCGGGGAGATGGACGGGACGACCTTGTGGCGGCCGAAGGGCACCCCGAAGGCGTAGCCGCCGATGTCGGTGAGCGCCACGGCGCCGATCACCCCGAGGACGACCACGGGGCCGTCGGGACGGTCCACGAGGCGCGGGGCGTAGGAGGCGAACAGCCCGATCCACAGCCCGAAGAAGGCGGTCAGCCCGAGGGTGCGGGCCACCTCGGTGCGGTGCCCGTCGGCCAGCAGCCACAGGAAGGCGGTCACGAGCAGCAGCGCCATCCCGATGGGCTGGCCGGCGGCGCCGAGCGCTGCGGCCCCGACGACGCTGCCCACGATCCCGAGCAGCAACGGGACCAGCAGCACGCGCAGCCCGATCCCCTCGAGCACCCGGACCACCTCGACGCCGGCGAGGCCGGCCAGGACGACGATGACCACGGTGAAGGCCTCGACCCGCCAGAACAGCGAGCCGAGGAAGACCACGGCGAGCACGACCCCGACGGCGATCGCCACCGGCAGGTTGCGACCGCCGACCATGCCACGGGGCTGGTCGTCGGGTGTCGGGGGCTCCGTCGGGGGCTCCATCGAGGCGCGCACGGGCTGCCAGCCGTGCCGGCTCAGACCTCGAGGAGCTCCTGCTCCTTGCCCTCGAGCGCCTTGTCGATGCGGGTCACGTGCTCGGCGGTGAGCGACTCGAGCTTCTTCGTGTAGCGCTCGTGCTCGTCCTTGCCGACCTCGCCGTCGTCCTCGAGCTTCTGCATGGCATCGCGCGCGTGGCGGCGCACGTTGCGCACCGCGACCCGACCGTCCTCCGCGGCGTGCTTCGCGAGCTTGATGTACTCCTTGCGGCGCTCCTCGGTCAGCTCGGGGAACACGCACCGGATCGTGCCGCCGTCGTTGGCCGGGTTGAGCCCGAGGTCGGAGTCTCGGATCGCCTTCTCGATGGCGTTCACCGAGCTCTTGTCGAAGGGGTTGACCAGCAGCATGCGCGGTTCGGGCACCGCGAAGTTCGCGAGCTGCTGGAGCGGCGTCGGCGTGCCGTAGTACTCCACCAGGATGCGGTGGAGCAGCTGTGGGTTCGCCCGTCCCGTGCGGATCCCGGCGAAGTCCTCGCTGACCTTCTCGACCGCCTGATCCATGCGACGGCCGGCGTCCTTGATGATCTCGTCGAGGGTCATGCGGCGCTCCTCACAGCGGTCGGTCAGGGGGCGGACGATCAGGTGGCAGGTGTGGCCGGTGCCGCTCGCACGAGGGTGCCGACCGGCTCCCCGCGGACGACGCGGGAGATGTTGCCCTCGCGCAGCAGCTCGAAGACGACGATGGGGAGCTCGTTGTCCATGCACAACGAGATCGCGGTGGCGTCCATCACCTTCAGGCCCTGGTTCAGCACCGCGAGGAAGTCGATGTGCTCGTAGCGCGTCGCGTCCGGGTGCAGCTTCGGGTCCCGGTCGTACACCCCGTCGACCTTGGTGCCCTTGAGGATCGCGTCCGCACCGATCTCCAACGCCCGCTGGGCGGCGGTGGTGTCGGTGGTGAAGTACGGCACCCCGAGCCCCGCGGCGAAGATGACGACGCGCCCCTTCTCGAGGTGGCGGACGGCGCGGCGACGGATGTAGGGCTCGGCGAGCTCCTGCATCGCCACGGCGGTCTGCACGCGGGTCTCGACGCCTTCCTTCTCCAGCGCGTCCTGGAGCGCGAGGGCGTTGATGACCGTGGCCAGCATCCCCATGTGATCGGCGGAGGAGCGGTCCATGCCGGCGGCCGCCGGGGAGTTGCCGCGGAAGATGTTCCCCCCGCCGACCACGATGCCGATCTGGGTCCCGTCGCTGGCCTGGAGCTCGCCGATCTCCCGGGCGACCTGCCGGACGATGCCCGGATCGATCCCGCCCTTGACCTCGGGATCGGAGAAGGCCTCGCCGGAGAGCTTCAGCAGCACCCGGGCGAGCGGGCTCCGATCGGTCACGTTGCACCTCGTCGTCGTCGGTCGCGCCGGTCGGTCACGGAGCCTAGTCGGGCTCGGTCAGGCACCCACCTCGAAGCGGGCGAAGCGCGCCACCTCGAGCTTCTCCCCGACGATGGCCTGGACCTCGCTGATGGCCTGCGCGACGGTCTTGTCCCCGTCGAGCACGTACGGCTGGTTGAGCAGGACCCAGTCCTCGTAGACCTTGCGGACCTTGCCCTCGACGATCTTGTCGATGATGTGCTCGGGCTTGCCCTGGTCGAGGGCCTCCTTGCGGGCGAACTCACGCTCCTTGTCGAGCAGCGCGGGGTCGACCTGGTCCTCGGAGATCACCAGCGGCTTGGCCGCGGCGATGTGCATGGCGAGGTCCCGAGCGAGCTTCTGGACCGCCGCGGCCTTGGCCACGAAGTCGGTCTCGCAGGACAGCTGGAGCAGCACGCCGACCTTGGCC
>JBLRWQ010000085.1:0-10663 GCA_047921175.1 Nitriliruptoraceae bacterium
GCAGACCGGCACGCGGACGGCCGGGTCCTGCCACCTCGGTGGTGGCGTCACCACGGCCGCCCGATCAGCGCGACGAGGACAACGCCCTCAGGCGCGCTGCGCGGAGAACATCCACAGCTGCATCTCGAGCCCGTCCAGGATCTCGATCAGCAGATCCTCGCTGGCGACGTCGGAGTCACCGAGCCCGTCGAGCCGCTCACGGGTCGCCCGCGCCACGGCGTGGATGCGGTCCGTCATCGCGTCGACGACATCGACCTGGTGCACCCACGAGGAGGCCGCCGGGTCCGCCGGGGAGTCCCCCGCGACGCGCTGGACGCGACCGTCGGGCGCGAGCCCGACGGAGGTCATGCGCTCGGCGACCTGGTCCAGCCACAGGCGGTACTGGTCGGTGACCTCGTCGAGCTGCTGGTGCAGGGCCCGGAAGCTGGGGCCGACGACGTTCCAGTGGTACTGCTTGGCCGTCAGCGACAGGTCGATCAGATCGACCAGCAACGGCTGCAGCCGTTCGCGGACGACGTCCTGCGCGGCCGGATCCAGGGTGCTGCGCACGACCTGCTCCAGATCGGTGGCGGTGGGGTCAGGCATGGGGAACCTCCTGGTCGGGTGGTCGATACCGTACGCAGCAGGTTCGGTGCGGGTAGGGCCGGGTGACCGGTGGACGCACGGTGACCGGCAGGAACGATCGGGAACGAGCGCGCCGGCGCACCGGAGCCGGCCAGCGCGCACGAGCCGGCTAGCGCACACGAGCCGGCCAGCGCTCACGAGGGGACCGTCGGAGGCGAGGTGGAACGAGCGCCGCTCCAGGGGCTGCAGCTACGCGCGGCTCGCGACAAGGATGCCGACGGGCTGATCCGCCTCGTCGGTGCGGCCTACGCCGAGTACCCCGGCTGCGTCCTCGACCTGCCCGGGGTCGACGACGACCTGCCGGCCCCGGCGACCACGGCCGCGCGGCGGGGCGGCCGCTGGTGGGTGCTCGAGACCGACGACGAGGTGGTGGGCTCGATCGGCACGGGCGCGCCCCAAGCGGACGGCACCCTGGAGCTCAAGCGCTGCTACCTCGATGCGCGCTGGCGGGGTCGCGGGCTCGCGACCCGGCTGATCCGGCGGGTGGAGGAGCACGCGGCCGCACTCGGCGTCGCCCGGATCGTGCTGTGGAGCGATACCCGCTTCACCGCCGCCCACCATCGCTACCAGCAGCTGGGCTACGAGCTGACCGGCGAGACCCGCGAGCTCCACGACCCCTCCGACACCACCGAGTACCGCTTCGTGTGCGCCGTACCCCCGGCCACCGATCCGGCCCCCGTGCGTTTCGCGGGCCCCGACGGCGACGACGAGGTGGTGGCGCGGGCGCTCCCCGACGGGTCCGTGCTCCGCGGACAGGTCGGCGACGCGCGCTACGAGCTCGAGGTCGACCACGCCTGGCGGCCGCGGCGGGCCGTGCTGGCCGACGGGCCGGCGCCGCGCCGGCAGCTGAGCAGCGACGGACAGGGCCGGTGGTGGCTGGACGGGGACGAGGCCACCCACCTCAACGGCTGCACCGACGTCGGGCTGCCGATCACACCGACCGCGCTGCAAGCGGTGGTGCGCCGGATGGCACTCGGCGCCGGCGAGCAGGGCCTCGCACAGCTCGCGGTGCTCGGCGGTCCCGCGCAGCCGGTGACGACCCAGGCGGTGACCTGGTCCCGCCACAGCGCCTACAGCTACACCCGGCAGGTCGGTGACGACCGCACCGTGGTGGAGGTGGACCGGTTCGGGCTCCCGGTCCGGGTCGGGGACCGGTGGCGGCGGACCACCCCGGTGGACGAGTAGGGCTGGCGCACCGCGGGTTGGGGCGCCCCGGGTCCTGCAGGGGCGCCCCGGGATGCGACTCAGGCCATCCTGGTACCGGCCGAGCGCAGCTCCTCGGCGGCGCGCACGACGCGGGCGGCCATGCCCTCCTCACCCTTCTGGGAGTAGGAGCGCGGGTCGTAGACCTTCTTGTTGCCGACCTCGCCGTCGATCTTCAGCACCCCGTCGTAGTTGGTGAAGAAGTGGTCGACCAGCGGCCGGGTGAAGGCGTACTGGGTGTCGGTGTCGATGTTCATCTTCACGACGCCGTAGTCGAGCGCCTCGTGGATCTCCTCGATGGAGGAGCCGGAGCCGCCGTGGAAGACCAGGTCGAACGGCTTGTCCTTGCCGACCTTGGCGCCGACCGCGTCCTGGAGCTCCTTGAGCACGCTCGGGCGCAGCTTCACGTGACCGGGCTTGTAGACGCCGTGGACGTTGCCGAAGGTCGCGGCCAGCAGGTAACGGCCGCGCTCCCCGACACCGAGCTTGTCGGCGGTCGCCAGCGCGTCCTCCGGGGTGGAGTACAGCTTGTCGTTCATCTCGCCGACGACGCCGTCCTCCTCGCCACCGACGACGCCGATCTCCATCTCCATGATGGTCTTGCCGGCGACGCACAGCTCCAGCAGCTCCTCGGCGATGTCGAGGTTCTCCTCGAGCTCGACCGCCGAGCCGTCCCACATGTGGGAGTTGAACAGCGGTGCCTCGCCCCGGGCGACCCGGTCGGCGGAGAGCTGCGCCAGCGGGCGCATGAAGGTGTCGAGCTTGTCCTTCGGGCAGTGGTCGGTGTGCAGCGCCACGGTGACCGGGTACTTCTCGGCGATGACCTTGGCGTACTCCGCGAAGCCGGAGGCGCCGACGACCATGTCCTTGACGCTGAACCCGGACCAGGCGGCCGCCCCGCCGGTGGAGACCTGGATGATGCCGTCACTCTCGGCCTCGGTCAGGCCGCGGATCGCGCCCAGGAGGGTCTGGGACGACGTGACGTTGATGGCCGGGTAGGCGAAGGCGCCGGCCTTCGCGCGCTCCAGCATCTCCTCGTACTGCTCGGGGGTTGCGACGGGCATGTGACGTTCCCTTTCGGTGGGTCAGGCGAGCCCGACGGCCTCCGCGAGCGCCAACGCGACGGCCTCGGCTCGTGCGCGTAGCTCCGCGTCAGCGGTGTCGGGATCGCCTGTGGTGGTGGTCCTCAGGTCGACGTAGATCTTGCACTTGGGCTCGGTGCCGGACGGGCGGATCATCACCCGACCGTCGGTCAGCTCGAGCAGGACCAGGTCCTGTGCAGCCAACCACGGTGGGCGCTGGTCTGCACCGGTGCGGAAGTCGGTGGTCGAGGTGACCTGCTGCCCGGCCAGCTCGGTGGGGGCCCAGCCGTCCAACCGCGCCATCGCCGCGGCGATCTGCGCGGCGCCGTCGAGCCCGGGGCGGACCACCGAGTGCTGGTGGCTGACCCAGCGGCCGTGGCGCTCGCACAGCTCGTCCCAGCGGTCCAGCAGGGTCCGGCCCTCCGCGGCGAGCGACCTGGCCAGGTCCGCCAGCACGACCGCGGCGCTGATGCCGTCCTTGTCGTGGACGACGTTGTCGATGCACGAGCCGAGCGCCTCCTCGAAGCCGTAGACGAACCGGTAGCCCTCGTCGCGCTCCAGTGCGCGCGCGGCGGCACAGATCCACTTGAAGCCGGTCAGGCTGACCTCGGCGCGGGCGCCGTAGGCGGCGGCGACGTCGGCGACCATCGGGGTGGACACGATGCTGGACACCACCAGCGGGCGGTCCACGCGGGTACCCGACAGCAGGTGGTCGGCGAGCAGGACACCGAGCTGGTTGCCGGTGAGCGGCCGCCACCCACCCCGGTGCGGGACGGCGGCGGCGATGCGGTCGCCGTCGGGGTCGTTGGCGATGGCCAGCTGCGCGTCGACCTCGGCGGCGAGCGCCAGCAGGGCGTCCATCGCGCCGGGCTCCTCCGGGTTGGGGAAGGAGACCGTCGGGAAGTCGCCGTCGGGCTCGGCCTGGGAGGCCACCACGTGCAGGTCGTCGTGCCCGGCGGCGGTCATGGCCCGACGGAGCATCGGCAGCGCGACCCCGTGCAGCGGGGTGTAGGCGATGCGGATCGCCGGGCCGGCGACGGCGGGGCGGATCGCGGCCACCTCGGCGAGGTAGCGGTCCAGCACCTCGGCGTCGACGGGGGTGACGAGCTCGCTGGCGACGAGGTCGACGCGGGGGACCTCGGTGGCGGGCCCGACCTGCTCGATCGCGGCGGCGATCGACGCGTCGGTGGGGGGCACGATCTGCGCGGCACCCTCGGCGTAGACCTTGTAGCCGTTGTCGGCGGGCGGGTTGTGGGAGGCGGTGACCACCACGGCGGCGGCGGCGCCCAGCACCTTCTGGGCGTAGGCGACCATCGGGGTGGGCTGCGGGGTGGGGTACCACCAGACGCGGATCCCCGCGCCGGCCAGGGTCGCCACCACGTCGCGGGCGAAGCGCTCGGAGTCGTGCCGGGCGTCGAAGCCGACGACCACCCCGCGATCGGCGGTGCCCTCGGCGAGGAGGTGCTCGGCAAGCCCGCGGCTGGTGCGGATCACGACGGCCCGGTTCATCCGGTTGGGGCCGGGCCCGACCTCGCCGCGCAGGCCCGCCGTGCCGAAGGTCAGCTGCGTGCCGACGTGGCCCGCGAGCGCCTCGGCGTCCCGAGTCACCACCATCGCGGCGAGGGCGTCGCGGGTCCGCTCGTCGGGGTCCCCGGCGATCCACGCCTGAGCCGCCGCCACGAGGGCGTCGAGGTCCATGGCTCGCTCCTCACGCAGGGTCGGCTCGAGCCTAGGTCGCGCCCGGCGCTGCAGGCGCGCGACGGCATCGACAGCGCGGTCGCGCCCGGCCCGCGGGGCGTGGTGCAGCCGGCGAGGCGTGGGCCGCTACACCTCCAGCAGCTCCGCCAGGATGCCGCGGTGGTGCTTCGGGTCGCCGAGCAGCAGCTTCGCCGCCCGGGCACGCTTGAGGTAGAGGTGCTGGTCGTGCTCCCAGGTGAACCCGATGCCACCGAAGATCTGGATGCCGTCCGCGGCGGCGCGGTCCGCCACCTCGCTGCAGTAGGCCTTGGCGAGCGCGGCGGCGATCGCGATCTCCTGGCGGTCCTCGTCCGCCGCCAGGGTGCGGGCGGCGTGCAGCGCGGCGGAGCGGGCCGACTCGGCCTCGACCAGCAGGTCGGCCAGCCGGTGCTTGATCGCCTGGAACGAACCGATCGCGCGGCCGAACTGGATCCGGTCGCGGGCGTAGGCGGTGCAGGCGGCCAGGGTGTGGTCGATGATCCCGACCTGCTCGACCGCCAGCGCCACGACCCCGGCGGTCAGCGCCCGGTGCAGCGCGACCATCGGGTCGCCACCGTCGAGGTGGTCCGCGGCCGCCACCTCGACGCCCGCGAACTCCACGTCCGCCAGCGGCCGGGTCAGGTCGAGCACGTCCACCGGGGTCCGGGTCACCCCGTCGGCGTCGGCGGGCACCACGAACAGGGCCAGGCCCTCGCCGTCCTGCGCGGCCACCACCAGGTGGGTGGCGCTGGCCCCGTCGATGACGTAGGCGGCGGTGCCGTCCAGCGTCCAGCCGTCGCCGACGCGGGTGGCGTGGACCCCGGGCGGGGACCACAGGTCGCCACCGGTGTCGAGGTGGGCCAGCGCGAGCCGGACGCTGCCGGCGGCCACCTCGGGCAGGAGCCGGGCGTGCTGCTCGTCGGTGCCGGCGCCGAGCAGCGCCTCGGTGCCGAGCACCGCAGAGGACAGCAGCGGCACGGGTGCCAGCCGCCGGCCGGCCTCCTCCAGCACGATGGCGAGCTCCGCGAAGGTGGCGCCCGCACCACCGTGGGCCTCCGGGATCGTCAGGCCGAGCAGCCCGTACTGCGCCAGCTCGGACCACAGCGCGTCGTCGAAGCCGGCGCCGTCCTCGCCGAGCATCACGGCACGCACCCGCGCCGAGGTGGCCCGCTCGGCGAACAGGTCGCGGGCCATCTCGGCGAGCTGGCGCTGCTCGTCGCTGAGGGTGTAGGTCACGCTCATGGGGCGATCCTCGGGTCGTGGGGTCAGCTGCGTGGGTCGCGGCGTCAGCTACGCGAGAGGTCGGGTCAGCTGCGCGGGACCTCGCGCCAGGGTCGGTCCTTGTCGACGCGGGGCTCGCCGGGCAGCCCGAGGATCCGCTCGCCGAGGATGTTCTTCATGATCTCCGAGGTGCCGCCCTCGATCGAGTTCGCGCGGGCACGCAGGAAGCGCTTGTGGGGCGCGCCGGCCACATCCGCGCTGCCGTCGGGCCGGACGAAGCGGTAGCCGCCCGGGTAGGTCAGCCCCTCGGGGCCGAGCAGGTCGATCGTGAAGCTCGTGATGCGCTTGTTGAGCTCCGCCCACTGCAGCTTGGCGGTGGAGCCTTCCGGGCCGGGGGTGCCGGTCGTGGCCGCCTCCTTGGCCCGCACGGTGGTCAGCCGCATCGCCTCGGTCGCGACCCACAGCTGCAGCAGCTGGTCCTTGAGGACCGGGTCGCCGTCGGCGCCGTGCCGCTCGCGCCAGACGCTCATGGCCTCGGCGATCGCGCCCGAGCCGCGCGGCTGGACGGTCCCGCCGATGGCGACCCGCTCGTTCATGAGCGTGGTCATCGCCACGGTCCAGCCCTGCCCGACCTCGCCGACGCGGTGGTCGTCCGGGATGACGACGTCGGTGAGGTAGACCTCGTTGAACTCCGCCTCGCCGGTGATCTGGTACAGCGGGCGGACGTCGACGCCGTCGGCCTCCATGTCGAGGAGGAAGTAGGTCAGGCCGGCGTGCTTGGGCAGGTCCGGGTCGGTGCGGGCGACCAGCAGCCCCCAGCGGGCGAGGTGGCCGAGGGTCGTCCAGACCTTCTGGCCGTTGACGATCCAGTGGTCGTCCTCACGCACCGCCGAGGTGGACAGCGCCGCGAGGTCCGAGCCCGCGCCGGGCTCGGAGAACAGCTGGCACCAGATCTCCTCCATGGTGAACATGGGGCGGAGGTAGCGCTGGCGGTGCTCCTCGGTGCCGTGGGCCATGATCGTGCCGGCGCCCATCCCGACCCCGAGCACGTTGTCGATGCGGTTGCGGGTCGACCCGCCCGCCGCGACGATCGCGTGGTCGACCGTGGCCTGGTGGCGGGGGCTGACCCCGAGGCCGCCGAACCCCTCCGGGAACTGCACCCAGGCGAGCCCCGCGTCGAACTGCGCGCCCCAGAAGGTGCGCTCGTCCGTGGTGGCCGGCGGGTGGTCGGCCAGCAGCTGCGTGAGGCGCTGTTCGACGACGGCGGACTCGTCCATACCTGGCTCCCGTGCTCCCGACTGCTCCCGAGCGTTCCCGAGACGAACCGTAGCGAACCGTTCCGTGCCGAGGGGGTTCGGCATGTCCCAGCGGGGGCCGTGCCGCGTGCTGCTCAACCGGCGCGGCGCGCGGCGACCACCCGCCGCCGGATCGTGTGCAGCTGCACGAACTCCATCACCGTGTGCCCGGCGTCGAGCAGCGGGACCAGCCCTCTGACCCCGCCGCGCCGTGCGCCGATGGCGGTCCGGACGACCAGGCGGCATCCGGTCGCCGTCGGGGCGAGCCGGAAGGACCAGACCCACGCGAGCGGCCCCTCGGGCAGCGTGAGCACCAGCGAGCGGTCCGGCTCGATGTGGTCGACGACCAGATCGACCCGGTCGCTCAAGGGGACCCGGTCCCCGACCGCCAGGCCCTGCAGCTCCGGTCGGACCTGCCGGGCCGAGGGCGTCCCCACCCCGATGGCCCGCTCGAGCGCGTCGATCGCGTACCAGCCACCTCGGCCGTAGCCCATCTGGACGAGCCACGGCCAGACCTCGCTGGCCGGTGCGGGGATCGCGACCGCCCGGGTGGTGACGTGGGCGCCGGGCGGCACCAGGTCGTCGCCGGGCAGACGTGCGGCCACCTCGGCGGGGACCGCACCGAGGTGGCGGGTGGCGCGCGTGGCGACGACCGCCGCGCTCGCCGCGCTCGCGGCGAGGACGAGCGTGTGGGCGGGGTGGCGCCGATCACCTCTCACGAGCGTGTCCGATCTGCGTCGACGTCCCGGGCGCGCGGCAGCGTGCCCGACCGGGGCGGCCTGCCCGACCCGCGGCAGGGTGCCCGACCGGCAGCAACGTGCCCGACCCGCGGCAGCGTGCCCGACCCGCGGCAGGGTGCCCGACCGGCAGCACCATGCTGGAACGGTCCGTGACCGATCCAGGCCACGAACGCGCGACATGCTGCCGCTGCCACCCGCCCACGATGTCGCCGCCGCTGAGCGGTTCGTGGCCGACCACCTCGGTGGCCTCGTCGCGGACGAGGTCCGGGCCAGCCCGCGGTTCCGTGGCGGACAGGCCGCGGCCGACGCGGCGCTGGCCGCGCTGGACGTGACCGGCTACGCCGCCCGCCGCAACGAGGTCTGGCCGGTCGATCGTCGCGGCGCCACGGCGGTCTCGCCGTACGTCCGCCACGGGCTGCTCACCCTGCCGACGCTGTGGGACGCCGTCGCCGACGCGCCGCCCAAGGACCGCGCCAAGTACCGCGACGAGCTCCTGTGGCAGGAGTACGCCCGGCACCTGTACGCGCGGCTCGGGACCGCGACCCGCGACGGCTTGCGCCGGACGCTCCCCGGGTCCCCGAGCACCGGGACCGATCCCTGGGACCGCACGATGGCCTGCCTCGACCTGCCCGTCGGCGAACTCGAGCGGGACGGCTACCTCGTCAACCAGACGCGGATGTGGCTCGCCTCCCACTGGGCGGTCCGCGAGCGGGCCGACTGGCGCGAGGGCGAGGACCGGTTCTTCCGGCACCTCCTGGACGGCTCCCGCGCGGCGAACCGGACCGGCTGGCAGTGGACCGTCGGCACCGCGACCGGCAGGCCCTACGGCTTCTCGCGCTGGCAGGTCACCAAGCGCGCCCCGGGGCTGTGTGCCACCTGCCCGCTCGAGCACGCCTGCCCGATCGAGGACTGGCCCGAGGACCCGCCGCTCCGCGCCACCGAGCCCGACCCGCGCCTCAGCCACGATCCGGACCCGACCGCCACCGCCGGCCCCGCCGACTCGGGCGAGCGCGCGGTGACGACTGACCCCGAGCTCGTCTGGCTCACCGCGGAGTCGCTGGGGTCCAGGGCGACCCGGCGCTCGCCGCGCACCCCGACCTGCCGGTCGCCTTCGTGTTCGACGCGCCCCTGCTGCAGCGGCTGCAACTGAGCGCCAAGCGGCTGGTCTTCCTGACCGAGACGCTCGCCGAGCTCGCCGAGCACCGCGACCTCACCGTCCACCTCGGTGCCCCCGTCGAGGTGCTCCGCGGCCGACGGCTCGCGGTCACCCACGCACCGGTCCCCGGGTTCCGGCGCCGCGCCGCCGCACTCGAGGTGGTCGCGCGCCACCCGTGGCCGTGGCTGCGCCGGCCGCACGGCGGCTCGGTGGCGTCGTTCAGCGCGTGGCGACGGGCGTTGGAGCGCTCGCCGGCATCCGGCCCTGTGCGCCAGCGGTGACGACGGGCTCCAGGGACCGCAGGTGCCCGTACCCTCCGCACCCGTCCAGGCTGGCCGCGGCGCCGGACCGGGATCGACGCCCCCTCCCCGCAACGAGGTCCCCATGCCGGTGAACCACGGCAACACCACCCTCCGCCATCAGGCCACCGCGATCCTCTCGGTCGCGCAGGTCGACGCCCCGATCGTGGTGCCCTCCAGCCGCTTCGACGAGGAGCTGGCCGGCACCTACGAGCGCCTGGGGCTCCGGCCAGGGCTGCTCGAGGAGGTCGCCGGGGTCATCGAGCGCCGCTGGTGGCCCGAGGACGTCAGCTACGCGGACGCCGCCGCCCTGGCCGGGGAGCAGGCGATCCAGGCCGCCGGCATCGACCGGTCGCAGATCGGCCTGCTGGTCGACACCTCCGTCTCGCGTGCGCACCTGGAGCCCTCGGCGGCGGTGGACGTCCACCGGCAGCTGGGGCTGCCCTCCTCGTGCCTGAACTTCGACCTGGCCAACGCCTGCCTCGGCTTCGTCAACGCGATGCACCTCGCCGCGACCATGATCGACGCGGGCCAGATCCGCTACGCGCTGGTGGTCGACGGCGAGGGCAGCCGGGTGCTCCAGGAGACCACGCTGGCACGGCTGCAGCGCGAGGAGACCACCGTCGCGGACGTCTTCGCCGAGTTCGCGTCGCTGACGCTGGGCTCCGGCGGCGCCGCGATGGTGCTCGGCCCCGCGGACGCGCACCCCGACGGCCACCGGCTCCTCGGCGGCGAGTCCCGCGCCGGGACCGAGCACAACGACCTGTGCGTCGGCTCGATCGACCACATGCGCACCGACACGAAGGCGCTGCTCGAGGCCGGGCTCGCCGTCGCCGATGCGACCTGGATCGCCGCCCGCGACAACGGCTGGGACTGGGTCGCGGCCGACCACTACATCCTGCACCAGGTCTCCGCGGTGCACACCCAGCTGCTGTGCAAGCAGCTCGGGATCGAGCCGGAACTGGCCCCGCTGACCTTCCCGCACCGCGGCAACATCGGGCCGGCGTCGATCCCGACCACCCTCGCGCTGCACCAGGAGCACATCCGCCCGGGGCAGACCGTGGTGATCGGCGGCATCGGCTCCGGCATCAACATCCTCGCGAGCGAGATCCGCTGGTGACCCCCGCCAGCCTGCCGCCCGAGGGCCTGCCGGGGCTGGCACCGAGGTGGTCGCGGCTCGTGCGCGCGCTGGACGCGGACGGGCGCGAGCGGACCTGGCACGTGCTGGACACGGCCGGCGCGGGCGCGGAGGTCGATGACGAGGACGCGGGGAGGGCCGGCGTCGCGGCGCCGGACGGTGCCGGCGACCAGGACACCGGCACGATCC
>JBLRWQ010000086.1:0-10565 GCA_047921175.1 Nitriliruptoraceae bacterium
CGATCTGTTGATCGAGCGCCGTCTGGGCAAGGCGAAGCTCGGCACCACCAAGCGCGGCATCGGGCCCGCCTACGCGGACAAGGCCTCCCGGGTGGGCCTGCGCTTCCAGGACCTGTTCGACGAGAAGATCTTCCGCCAGAAGCTCGAAGCGGTGCTCGGGCACAAGAACGAGGTGCTGACCAAGATCTACAACCGGTTGCCGATGGAGCTCGAGGAGATCGCCCAGGAGTACCTCGGCTACGCGGAGCGCCTGCGGCCGCTGCTGACCGACACCACCGAGCTGATCCACACCTCGCTCGAGGCCGGCAAGCACATCATCCTGGAGGGTGCGCAGGGCACGCTGCTCGACCTCGACCACGGCACCTACCCCTTCGTGACCTCCTCCAACCCGGTCGCCGGCGGGGCGCTCACGGGGGCGGGCATCGGCCCGCGCCACGTCGACCGGGTCATCGGCATCACGAAGGCCTACGTCACCCGGGTCGGGACCGGCCCGTTCCCCACCGAGCTGTTCGACGAGGTCGGGGAGCGCATGACCGACGTCGGCGGCGAGTACGGCACCACCACCGGCCGCCGCCGCCGGGTCGGCTGGTTCGACGCGGTCCTGGCCCGCTACGCCAACCGGGTCAACGGTCTGACCGACATCTTCCTCACCAAGCTGGATGTGCTCAGCGGCTTCGACACCCTCAAGGTCGCCACCGCCTACCGCTACCAGGGCGAGGAGTACACGACCTTCCCGCCGCACCAGTCGATCTTCCACCACGCGGAACCCGTCTACACCGAGGTGCCCGGCTGGGGCGTCGACATCACCGAGGTGGAGCGCTACGAGGACCTCCCGCGCGAGGCGCGCGACTACATCGACCTGCTCGAGGAGGAGGCCCGCACGCCGATCACGTGGGTCTCGATCGGGCCGGGCCGCACCCAGACGCTGGTGCGCCGCGACGTGCCGTTGGTACCCGGCGCCTGACGCCGTCAGCATCGAGGTGGGGCGTCACCCGGTCGGCACGTGCTCGGTGAGGTAGGCGCTGCTGGCGTCGTAGGCGGTCGTGATCCGGGCGGTGACGCGGCTGAGGTCGCGGTAGCGCAGCTGCGAGGCGTCGTTGGGGTCCATCGGGTCCCCGGTCGGGAGCAGGTGCACCTCGAGGTGGGGTGGGATCGCCGCCATCTCCTCCACGAACCGGTGCCGACGGGCGATCTCGAACGCGACGGTGCCGACCTGCCAGGGTCGGGTGGGCACGGTCAGGGGCTGCTCGACCCGGCCCACCTGGAGCACGTGGATCACCGTCGCGCCGAGCTCCACGGCCCGCCCGACCGGGATCGAGTCGACCAGCCCGCCGTCGAGGTGGTGCTCCCCGTCCACCTCGACCGGGGGTAGCAGGCCGGGCACCGCGGTGGAGGCGAGCAGGGCCGGGATGAGCTCGCCCGCGTCGAACCAGCGCGCGCTGGCCCGCTCGACGCTGGCGGCCACGCACTGGAAGGGGACCTCGAGATCCTCGAAGCGCCGCACCGGCAGGGCGCCCAGCAGGAGCCGCCGCAGCCGGTGGTTGCCGTGCAGGTGGGTGCCGGAGCGGGCGAAGGTGCTGGCCTGCTCCAGCAGCGAGGCCTCGAAGGGGTTGTTCGCGTCGACGTCGGTCCACAGGCCGCACAGGCGCTCCACGGCGTCGTCCACGCCGGCGGCCAGCAGGGCCCCGTTCATGGCGCCGATCGAGGTGCCGAGCACCAGGTCGGGTCGGATGCCGTGCTCCAGCAGGGCGCGGATCATCCCCACCTCGGCGGCGCCGTGGATCCCGCCGCCGCCGAGCACGAACGCGACCCGGCGCTGCGCCCCGGCTGCCGTCAGGGGGCCGGTCGGCCGTGCATCGTGGTTGCTCATCTCCCCGCCGTGTCCGTGGGGGTCCGTGGGGGTCCGTGGGGTAGGGCTGCTCCGAGCTGTGTGACGATCCGACGTCCAGGAGGTCGCATCGTTGCACAACCGTGCTCCTCCAGGCTGCGCGGGTGGCGCCGATGCCGGCAAGTAGCCTGCGGGTCCACCCATCCCACGTCGCGGTCGGAGGTCGCCCATGGGTCGCAAGGTGCTGGTGCTCGGTGGCGGTGGCCGTGAGCACGCGCTCGCGTGGGCCCTGGCGCGCTCCGGGTCGGTCGCCGAGGTGGCCAGCGCCCCCGGCAACCCGGGCACCGCGACCCTCGGGCCCACCCACGCGGTCGACGCGGACGACCCGGACGCGGTCGTCGCCCTGGCCCGCCGGCTCGGCAGCGACCTGGTGGTCGTCGGCCCCGAGGCCCCGCTGGTCGCCGGCGTGGTGGACGCCCTGGCCGCCGCCGGCATCGCGGCCTTCGGACCGTCTGCCGCAGGGGCGGAGATCGAGGGCTCGAAGGCGTTCGCGAAGGAGATCATGGCCGCGGCCGGTGCCCCGACCGGCGGTGCCGTCGCCACCCGCGACCGGGACGAGGCCTATGCCGCGCTGGAGCGGTTCGGCGGGCCGTACGTGGTCAAGGCCGACGGGCTCGCCGCCGGCAAGGGGGTGCGGATCTGCGCCGATCTCGCCGAGGCGCGGGACGCGGTCGACGACGCCCTGCTCCGCGGCGTGTTCGGCTCGGCTGGCAGCCGGGTGGTCATCGAGGAGTTCCTCGACGGTCCCGAGCGCAGCGTCTTCGGGGTCTGTGACGGCACCGAGGTGGTGCTGCTCGAGCCGGCCCAGGACTACAAGCGGGCGCTGGACGGCGACGGCGGGCTGAACACCGGCGGCATGGGTGCCTACACCCCGGTGCCCGGCTTCGCGCTGACCGACGTCGACCAGCTGCGCGAGCTGGTGTTCCGGCCGGTGCTGGCCGAGCTCGCCGACCGTGGCACGCCCTACCGGGGGTTGCTGTACGCCGGGCTCGTGGAGACCGCGGCCGGTCCGAAGCTGCTCGAGTTCAACGCCCGGTTCGGGGATCCGGAGACCCAGGCGATCCTGCCACGCGTCGCCAGCGACCTCGGCGAGCTGCTGTGGGCGGCGGCGACCGGCAGCGTCGCCGGCCAGGACGTGACGTGGCGGCCCGAGGCCGCGGTCACCGTCGTGCTGGCCTCCGGCGGCTACCCGGGCAGCTACGCGACCGGCGTGCCCATCGACGGCGTCGAGGCGGCGGCGTCGCTGCCCGACGTCGAGGTGTTCCACGCGGGGACGCGGGTCGATGACGGCCGGTTGGTCACGGCCGGCGGGCGCGTGCTCGCCGTCACCGCCCTGGGGGGTGCGGTGGCGGCCGCGCGTGCGCGTGCGTACGACGCGGCCGACCGGATCGGCTTCGAGGGGCTGCACCGGCGCAGCGACATCGCTGCGGGCGTGTGAGCGCGTGCCCGTGCGGTCCGCGACGCCTTCCCGGCACGAAGGGCGGGCATGATGCGCCCTCGTCCGTCACGCCTGCTGCCGCCCACCCTCGCGCTCGCCGTGCTGCTGGTGGCGTGCGCCGACCCGGTGACCGCCCCGTCGGCCGGGGACCCGGGGGCGGCGTTCGATGCCGGTGCGGCTGAGGACGGCGGAGCGGCTGAGGACGGCGGAGCAGCTGAGGACGGCGGAGGCGCGACCGACGGGACCACCGAGGAGGTCCGGCCGGCACCCTGCCCGGGCCCCGTCACCGAGGCGGTCGGGACGACGATCGCCGCGCAGCTCGACGCTTTCGCGCGCGGCGACTACCCCGCGGCCCTCGCCGCGGCCAGCCCGGGGTTCCAGGCCGGCACGACCGTGGAGGCCTTCCAGCGCCTGATCGAGCGGGACTACCCGCTGCTCCTCGACGACGCCCGCGTCGAGGTGGACGGCTGCGCGCAGCTGCGCGACGATGTCAGCGACGTGGTCGCCGTCATCGTCACCGCCGACGGCGCGCGCACCCGGTTCGTCTACCGTCTCCGCCTGGCGGAGGACCGCTGGGGTATCGAGGCCGCGGCCCGGCTGGACCCGCCGGCGGCTACCGCGTAGCTCGCCGGCCGCCACCGCGTGACGCGGCTGCCCGCCCCCGGCTGGCGTCGCGCCCGGCCGGTCCGAGATCGGCCCGACCGCACGATGGCCCGACCGCACGATGGCCCGACCGCACCCGACACGAGGACCCTCGCATGGACGCGCAGAGCTGGGACGCACGCTACGAGGAGTCGGAGCTGGTCTGGTCCGCAGGTCCGAACGTGTTCGTCGCCGAGCACCTCGCCGACCACCCCCGTGGCCGCGCTCTCGACGTGGCCGCCGGCGAGGGGCGCAACGCGATCTGGCTCGCCGAGCGGGGGTTCACGGTCGAGGCGCTCGACTTCTCCGAGGTGGCGGCCAGCAAGGCGCGAGAGCTCGCCGCGCACCGCGGGGTCGACCTGACCGTCACCGTGGCGGACGTGACCGAGCCCTTCACCGTCGCCCCGGCAGACGTCGTGCTCGTCGCCTATCTGCACCTGCCCCGCGAGGTCGAGCGTGACGTGCTCCGTCGCGCTGCCGAGCTGGTCCTGCCCGGTGGCACCTTCCTGCTCGTGGCGCACGCCCGACGCAACCTCACCGACGGGGTCGGCGGGCCCCAGGACCCGCAGCTCCTCCCGACGCCCCAGGAGGTCACCGACGCCCTGGCCGACACCTTCCTCGAGATCGTCGAAGCCGGCGAGGTCACCCGTGAGGTCGAGGTCGACGGCCAGGCACGCGTGGCCATCGACGTCCTGGTGCGTGCCACCCGGCCGGCCTGAGGCGTCCGGTCCACAGGCCGGCCCGGTAGCACGGCGGGTTGTCCCTGCAGCGCCGCGGGCCGCCCTTGCCAGGCAGCGAGCCGGCCGGCGATGTCAGCCGCTGGTCAGCGGCAGCTCGGCGTTCGCCCAGGCGATGATGCCACCGTCCACGTCGACCACGTCGCGGAACCCGAGGTCGCGGAGCAGCGGGTGCAGGTGCCCGGAGCGGTTCCCGGACCGGCAGTACAGGAGGATCGGCGCGTCGGTGTCGAGCTCGGCGAGCTCGGCCTGGAGCGTCGGCCCGTAGAAGTCGATGTTGATCGCGCCGGGAAGGCGGGCCTGGGCGAACTCGGCGGCGGTGCGCACGTCCAGCACGACCGCGTCCGGGTCGTCGAGCCGCGCTGCGGCTTCCGTGGCGGGAACGGCCCGGACGCCGGGTACCTGGTCGGTCATGGTCACTGCTCCTGGAGGTCGGTGGCGGTCGGGTCGAGCCCGACCCAGCGGGCGGTCCCGTCGCTCGTCAGCTCGCGCTTGAAGACGGGCACGCGGGTCTTGACCTCCTCCAACGCCGAACGGGACGCGCGATATGCCGCGTCCCGGTGCGGACTCGAGCAGGCCACCAGGATCGTGTGGTCGCCGACCTCCAGGTCACCGAGCGCGTGCAGCAGCGCGAGGCCGGTCAGCTCCGGCGTCGCGGCTAGCGTCTCGGCCGCGATGTCCGCCAGCTCCTTCTCCGCCATCGGCTCGTAGGCCGAGTACCGCAGCTGGATCACCCCCGACAGGTCCGGGGCGTGATCGCGCACCGTGCCGAGGAACAGCGTGGTCGCCCCCGCCGACGGGTGCGCGATGGCCGCGATGGTGCCGGCCACGTCGATCGGCCCGGTGACCAGCCCCGTGATCACCCGAGGGCCGGCCCCCTCGCTCGCGTCCGACCCACCGGCCACCGGCGGCAGCAGCGCCACCTCGGCACCCGCAGGGACGACCTGGTCGCCACGGGCCACCTCGAGGTCGACCGCGACCGTGACGTGGGCGAGGAACGGGGCGAGGTGAGGGTGCGACGAGGCGATCGCCGCACGCAGCCCGGCGACCGTGAGGCTGCCGTCGTCGGCGACGTCGACCTCCAGCACCCGCCCGCCGACGTGCTCGGTCAACCCGCCGTAGACCCGTACGCGCATGCCGCCTCCCGGACTCGTTCGCCGCCGGTCGCCCCGGCACGCCGGCAACGGCCACCAGCACCGCCCACCAGCACCGTCCACCAGCAACGGCCGAGGCTAGCGACGAGGTGGCGGGGTACGGTCCCGCGCCATGGAACGCGAGGTGGTGGACGCCGCGGTGCGTGACCGGCTGGCACGGCCGGTCACGGACCTGCGGGTGTCGGTCACGGACCGCTGCAACCTGCGCTGCACCTACTGCATGCCGCGGGAGCTGTTCGGGCCCGACCACGACTTCCTGCCACGTGAGGAGCTGCTCAGCTTCGATGAGCTGGAACGCCTGGTCGCCGTCTTCGCCCGCCTCGGGGTGCGCAAGGTCCGGCTGACCGGCGGGGAGCCGCTGCTGCGCCGTGACCTCGCCGAGCTGGTGGCAGGCCTGCGTGCGATCGACGGCATCGAGGACCTGGCGCTCACGACCAACGCCACGCTGCTGCCCTTCCACGCGGCCGAGCTGGCAGCCGCTGGGCTCGACCGCGTCACCGTCAGCCTCGACGCCGTCGACGACGCGACCTTCCAGGAGGTGGGGGACACCCGGCTGCCGGTCGCCTCGGTGCTGGAGGGGGTGGCCGCCGCCCGGGCCGCCGGGTTCGCGGTCAAGATCAACACCGTGCTGCAGCGCGGCGGCAACGACGACCAGCTCGAGTCGATCGCGGGTTGGGCGCGCGAGCAGCAGGTCGTGGTCCGCTTCATCGAGTTCATGGACGTCGGGACCACGAACGGCTGGGACCGGTCCCGGGTCGTCCCGGCTGCCGAGGTGGTGGACCGGCTGCAGGCGTGCTGGCCGCTCGAGCCGGTCGCGCCGGACCGTCCCGGCGAGGTGGCCGAGCGGTACCGCTACCTCGACGGGCGCGGCGAGGTCGGGGTGATCGCGAGCGTCACGCGTCCGTTCTGCCGCACCTGCGTGCGGGCGCGGTTGTCGGCCATCGGGGAACTGTTCACCTGCCTGTTCGCCGCGTCGGGCACGGACCTCCGCGCGGTGCTCCGCGGTGGCGCCGACGACCAGGCGGTGTACGACGCGGTCGCCGCCGCGTGGCGCCGCCGGGACGACCGCGCCTCGGAGCTGCGCTCCGCGGACGGGCTCACCGGCCCCCGCGTCGAGATGTCCTACATCGGCGGGTGAGCCGCGGGTCGAGGTCTCCCCGGCTCTCACGAGGCTCCTGCGACACTGTCGTCGTTGTGTGCGCTCAACGCGCGCTGAAAGCGCTTGCTCTCGGAGCGGTGCACGTGACCGCGCAGGTATCCGTACGGTCCTGGTCTCCCCTTCGTGTACGGGAGCAGGGAGCGGCACCGGTCGGGAGCCTGGTGCCGATCTACGAGGTCCACGCCCTCCCGGTGGTCGGGAGCCCACCGGGAGGGCGACGGACCGACCTCGTGGTTGGTGGGCGGTGTCGAGCGCCCAGGCTGGGACCGCGGGGGTCGACGGGGAACCGCGGCGCGTGCCGGGCCGTGGCGCGCGGGGTCCCCGTTCAGGCGGGCCGGTGCTCGGTGTCGCCGGCCAGCAGGTCCAACGCGTGGGGGAGGAGCCCGGCGATCGCCTCCAGACTCTGCGTCGCCCCCCGGGGGCTTCCCGGCAGGTCGAGCAGCAGGGTCCGGCCGCGGATCCCGCACACCCCCCGGGACAGGTCCGCCATCGGGGTGATCGCCCGACCGGCGGCGCGCATGGCCTCGGCCAGGCCGGGCGCGGGTCGCTCCACCACGTCCTGGGTCGCCTCGGGCGTGACGTCGCGCGGTCCGAAGCCGGTGCCGCCCGTGATCGCAACGAGGTGGACGCCGTCGGCGTCGACCAGCCGTCGTAGGGCGGCGGCGATCGTGGCGCGGTCGTCGGGGACCACCTCGGTCCGGGTGATGGCGAAGCCGTGGGCCCGCAGCACCTCGGCGACCGCCGGACCGCTCTCGTCGCTGCGCTCACCGCGGCTCGCGGCGTCGCTCGCGGTCACGACCGCGGCCGTCCAGTGGTGGCGCGGCTCGCGCCCGGCGGGGTCGTGCGGCATCCGTCGGCTCCGTCCTGCCCGAGGTGGGGTCGCCGCGTGGAGCGTAGGCGGACGGGAGGGAGACCCCGCAGGCCTGCCGGCGGCCGACGCACCGCCAGTAGGCTCGCCCGGTCCGGCCGGAGCCGAGGAGCGTGGCAGCCATGGCGATCGAAGGGCTCGAGCACCTGGCGGCGGGCAAGGTCCGCGACCTCTACGCCGTCGACGACGAGCACCTGCTGCTGGTCGCCTCGGACCGGGTCTCCACCTACGACGTCGTCCACCCGACGCTGGTGCCGGACAAGGGCCGGGTGCTCACCGGCCTGTCGGCGTTCTGGTTCGACCGGTTGGCTCCGCTCGGTCCGCACCACCTCGTCAGCACCTCGCTCGCTGACCTGCCCGACCAGGTTGCGGACCACCTCGACGCCGCCACCCGGGGCGAGCTGCGTGGCCGGGTGATGCTGTGCCGGCGGGTGGAGATCATCCCCTTCGAGTGTGTCGTCCGCGGGTACCTCGCCGGCTCCGGCTGGCGGGAGTACCAGGAGACCGGGGAGGTCTGTGGGGTGCCGCTGCCACCGGGCCTGGAGGAGTCCTCCCGGCTGCCGGAGCCGATCTTCACGCCCGCGACCAAGGCCGAGCACGGCGAGCACGACGTCAACGTGTCCTTCGAGGTGGTCGTGGACGCGGTCGGCGACCGGATCGCCACCGAGCTGCGCGACCGGTCGCTGGCGTTGTACGCAGCCGGCGCGGCCCATGCCGCCGAGCGCGGGATCCTGCTGGCCGACACGAAGGTGGAGTTCGGGCTGCTGGATGGCCAGGTGGTCCTGGCGGACGAGGTGCTGACGCCGGACTCCTCGCGCTACTGGCCGGCGGACCGGTGGGTCCCGGGTGCGACCCCGCCGAGCTTCGACAAGCAGTACGTGCGTGACTACGCGACCTCCACCGGGTGGGACAAGCAGCCCCCCGCGCCGGCGTTGCCACCGGAGGTGGTGGACGCCACCCGTGCCCGCTACCTCGAGGCCTACGAGCGGTTGACCGACCGCCCGTTCGCGTCCTGGCTGGCGGGCGCCTGACCTCACGTCGGCCATCGGCCCAGCAGGCGCAGTGCCTGCAGGCCGACGTCCAGCGCGGTCCGGTCGCTCCCGCGGTGGCGTAGGTCCAGGCCGTACCGGTCCCGGACCGTGTCCAAGCGGTGGTAGAGGGTGGTCCGGTGGACGTGCAGGCGCTCCGCCACACGGGCGATCGCGCCGCCGGCCGCCACGTAGGTCACGGCGGTCGTGGTCAGCTCGGGTGCCTCCTCGACCAGCCGTGCCACGCGGTCGTCGACCCCGTCGGCGAGCAGGTCCCGGGGAAGCTGGACCAGGTACCGGTAGGTGCCGAGCCGGGTCCACAGCGCGGGCCGGTGGGTCGGGTCGACGAGCGCGACCCGCACCGCGTGGCGGGCGAGCCGGTACGCCCGTGGCGCCTCCGCAGGACCGGCGAGCACCGGGCTGACCCCGACGACGAGGTGGTCCGGGTCGTGGTGCTGCGCGGCCGGCCCGCCCGGGGCTGCGCGCGGCTCCGCAACCGGCTCGCCCGGTGCTGCGCGCGGCTCTGCGCCCGGCTCTACGGCCGGGGCTGCGCCCGGCTCCGCAACCGGCTCTACGGCCGGCTCCGCTCCCGGCGGCTGCGTCGGCGTCGGTGCGCTGCCGATGTCGCTGGTCATCCCCACCTGACGCGAGAGCTGGTCGGTCCAGCGCGCCAGCGCCTTGGGGTCGGGTCCCTGCCGACCGATCGCCAGGACCGCGATGCCCTCCTGTTCGGTCACGGCGCGGAGCTGGTCGCCGCCGCGTGGCGCCCAGGCGGCCTGCCAGAACCCGGAGCGCACGGTCGGATCGGCCCAGGCGCTGCCGGCCAGCACCACCACCACGCACCCGTGTCCCGGCGGGAAGGCACCGCGTGCCTCGACGTCGGTGAGCCCGACCAGCCGCTCATCGGGATCCGGGTGCAGCAGCCGCAGCACGGTCTCGGTCTCCGCCTCCCGCACGCGGTGCTCCGCGAGCAGGCTGCGGGTCAGCGCCTCACCTGCGTCGACGACCCGGGCCAGCTCGGCCTCGCTGACCTCCGGCGATCGCAGCAGCACCCACAGGAAGCCGAGCAGCTCGCCACCTCTGCGGAGCGGGGCGCACAGCCGCGGCAGGATCCCGGCGTGCGCGTCGCCGGGCACCACGAACGGCTCCTCGCGCTCGCGGATGGCGAAGGCGCGGAAATGGTCCACCACCGCCTGGCTCGTCGCCCGGCGCAGGATCGTCTCGCGCCGCATCGCGTCGGTCAGGTCCGTGTGCGGGCTGTGGGCGATCGGCTGCTGGGCCGCGTCCTCCAGCACCACCGGCAGGTCGAGGTCCGCGGCGAGCCGGGTCACGAGCGCCTCTCGGGCGGTCGCCTCGCGCGAGCTGGGCATGTCGCTCTCCCGTCCGCTGTCGCGCCTGCTGGCAGCACCGCCGAGGTCGAGGGCCCCGTGCCGCCGCGGCTGCGGTCCTCGCGTGCTGCGCGACCGTATCGTCGCACATATCGTCGTATCTTTCCGACGATAGTCGGATCTCGGCGGGTGCGAGCCTCCGTAGGGTCGGGGACGTCGATACCGGGCAGTGCGACCGGGCAAGCGCGGTCGGTCGCCGCGAGCGTTGCTCCCCGGGGTTCGCTCGAACGTGCGAGCCAAACCCGGGGAGCAACCAAGCGGCC
>JBLRWQ010000087.1:0-10265 GCA_047921175.1 Nitriliruptoraceae bacterium
GGGTCAACGCCGCCTCGATCACCTCGGCTTCCGTGGAGTCGATGACCAGCGGCAGGGTGGACTGGGTGGCGTAGCGGTCCACCACCTCGATCATGTCGGGTGCGCCGGCGCGGCCCACGTAATCGACGCACACGTCCAGCACGTGCGCCCCCTCGCGGGTCTGCGAGCGGGCGAGCTGGACCATGCCGTCCCAGTCCTCGGCCAGCAGCAGCTCGCGGAAGGCCTTGGAGCCGTTGGCGTTCGCGCGCTCGCCGATGGCGAGGAACGCGTTCTCCTGCTCGATCGGCACCGCGCTGTACAGCGACGCGAGCGCCGGTCGCCACTCGACCGTGATCGGGGGGCGGGCGTCCACTGGGTCGCGGCCAGGTGCCACCTCGGTGCCGACACTGCCTGCGGCCGACCCCGTGCTGCCGTCGGCGGTCGCAGGGGCACGGCCGGGTGCCACCTCGGTGCTGGCATCGAGGTGGTCGTCGCCGCTGGCGGGGCGGACCTCGATCGGTCGCTCGGTCGGTCGCTCGGTCGCAAGCTGGGCGGGGTCGGTCAACCGGCCGGCCGCGCCCCGGCGGACCACGCCGGCACGGTCCACCGCGCGTGGCCGCGGGGCGAGCCCGTCGACCGCCTCGACGACCGCGGCGAGGTGGGCCGGGGTCGTCCCGCAGCAGCCGCCGACGATGCTCACCCCGAGCTCGGTCACGAACCCGTGCTGGGCCTCCGCCAGCCCCTGAGGCGTCAGCGGGTAGACGGTGCGGCCGTCCTCGAGGTGGGGGATGCCGGCGTTGGGGACGACGCTGATCGGCAGCCGCGACTGGTGGGCGAGGGTACGCACGTGCTCGCGCATGTCGTCCGGGCCGGTGGCGCAGTTCATGCCCAGCACGTCGATCGCGAGCGGGTCGAGCGCGGCGATGGCGGCCTGCGGCTCGGTGCCGAGGAGGAGGGTGTTGATGTCCTTCTCGACGGTGAACTGGACCAGGAGCGGGACGCGCTGGCCTCGCTCGACGAACACGTCGTTCGCGGCGGCCACGGCGGCCTTGACCTGGAGCAGGTCGAAGCAGGTCTCGATCAGCAGCGCGTCTGAGCCGCCGTCCAGCAGCCCGCGGACCTGGCGGCGGTAGCCGTCCTCCATCGTGACGACATCGATGTGGTCGCGGGTGGCGGCGGGGTCCTTGCCGAGCGACAGGGTCGGCGCGCGGGTGCCCGGGCCGATCGAGCCGACCACGAAGCGCGGGTCGCCGGGGGTCGCGAAGGCGTCCGCGGCGCGGCGTGCCACCTCGGCGGCCAGGCGGTTGAGCTCCTCGGTGTCCTTGCCCAGCCCGTACTCGTCCAGCACCCACGGCGCCCCGCCGAAGGTGTCGGTCTGCACCGCGTGGACCCCCACCTCGAGGAAGTCGCGGTGGACACGGTCGATCACGTCGGGGCGGGTGCGGACCAGCACCTCGTTGCAGCCGTCCAGCGCATCGCCGCCGAAGTCCGCGGGTGTCAGGCCGGCGGCCTGCAGGCTCGTGCCCATCCCGCCGTCGAGGATGAGAACGCGCTCACGCAGCCCGTCGAGGAACGGGTGGTGCTCCAGCGGAGGCAGGGGTGCGGTGGTCACGGCCGGAGAGGGTACGCCGCCGCCCGGATCCCGGACCACGACGCCCTCGACAGCCGGCCGTCCCACCGCCGGTTGCTCCCCGCCTCCTGCCCGGACGTGCGAGCGGTCCGCGGGGACCAACCCAGGCCAACGCCACCCACCGCCGGTTGCTCCCCGCCTCCTGCCCGGACGTGCGAGCGGTCCGCGGGGACCAACCCGAGGGAGCCCCCTATCCACAGGCTGACACGCATCCATCCGGAGGTGGTCTCGCGGAGCTGCCAGGCTCTTCCGGTCCGGTGGACGGACCCGAACCCCGCGGGGAGGCAGGCGCGTGGTCCAGCAGTTCCCACCCAAGTTCCCACCCAGCGACCCGGCGGCAGCATCTCGAGGCGCGGGCCCCTCGCCGCGTGCCAGCCGGGCCCGGGCCCGCCGTCGGCTCGCGGCGGTCGCTCGCCGGCAGCACGGCATCGTCTCTGCAGCGGACGTCGCGCGAGCCGGCATCTCTCGAGGCTCGTTGCATCGGTTGGTGGTCGACGACCACCTCACCCCGCGCTTCCCGGGCGTGTACGCGATCAACGGCGCACCGGATTCGCGCGAAGCTCGCTGGTACGCCGCCCAGGTCTGCGGCGGTCCCGTCGCGGCGCTCTCGCACCGGACCGCGGCGACGGTCCACGCGCTCGAGCACGGGCTCGCGCCCGACGCCGTCCACCTGCTCGTGCCACGTTCCCGCCCGACGGTGCCACCCGGCCTCCGCCTCCACGAGGCGCCGGACCTCTCGTCCGACGAGCTGACCCGTATCGGGGTCCTCCGCGTGACGTCCCCGGCGAGGACGCTGTGCGATCTGGCTGGTGAACTCCGGAGCGCGCCGGACGCCGGTCACCGGCTCCGAGCGGTCACGGCGGATGTGGTGCGGCGAGGCCTGGCCGATCCCGACCGGATACGCGAGGTGCTCGAGCGTCGTGGCCGGTTCCCGGGCCGGGCCGGCCTGCGGCGGGTGCTGGAGGAGCTCTCGCCGCTCGAGACGAGGTCCCGCAGTGAGCTCGAGTCGACCTTCGTGCGGGTGACCTCCGCGGGCGGTGTCGCGCCCACGGCGTTGAACCACGCGGTCCGTGACGCCGACGGCCGGCGTCGGGTGCTCGATGCCGTGTGGTTGCCGACACCGGTGTTCGCGGAGCTCGATTCGCAGGCGCACCACGGGACGTGGGTGGATCGCAACGATGACATCCGGCGCGAGAACGCGCTCGCGCTCGTGGGGTTCTCCGTCTGCTTGCGCTTCACCTGGCAGCATCTCCGGGACGATCCGGCGTGGGTCGTCGACACGGTGCGGCGGGCGCTCGCGTCGGTGGCACCGGTCGCCTGACCGTCGCCAGCGTCGAGGTGCCGGCCCGCCGCCCTCGGCGTCAACCGCCGGTGTGCCCGGGACCTCCAGCGCCGGCGCGTGGGTTGCTCCCCGCCGTCGGTGTCGACGTGCGGGCGGGACCTGGGGAGCAACCGGGGGTGGAGCGGAGGCTGCGGGGTTGCTCCCCGCGGCCTGGTGCGACGTGCGGGCGGGACGTGGGGAGCAACGGGCGTCGACGCGTGAGGACGGGGCCGGTGGGTTCGCGTGCGCGGCGACGGGCGGCGATACTCCCGCCATGCCGCTGTTCGCCCGCAAGCCCGAGCTGCCCGCCGACCTCCACGAGGCCTGGCGGGCCTTCCTCGACTGCGCCGAGGTGATCGAAGGCGGCCGCCGCGTGCTGCTCGGCACCCTGCCGACCGGCCGCGTCGAGCCGGCACCGGTCGGCGTCGGCACCGACGCCGTCCGCCGGGCCATCACCGACGCCCGCGCCTGGATGCCGAGATGGCAGCTCGACCAGCTCGAGGCCGAGTGGCAGGACTGCCAGGCCGGTCTGGACGAGGCAACGGCTGCCTGCGACGCGGCCGACGAGGTGGCGGCCACCACGGACGAGCAGGAGGACCTGCTGACCGCCGTCCAGGACGTGATCGAGCCGCTCGACGTCTTCGCGGACGCGGAGCGGGCCTGGCGCCGACAGTGGAAGCTGCCCCGCGACCCGGGCATGGCCTGACCGCGCTGCCGCGCCATACCGCAACGTGTGACCGTCAACGACCCCACCGACCGGGGAGTCCGCGCCCATGGACCAGGCAGCTGACAGCGCTCGCGAGGTCGACGAGGACGCGCCGCGCGCCGGGTCGGAACCTGCGGTCACGGCCAGGACCGAGCCGGACGGGCCAGCGCCCGTGGCACTGAGCCCCGCCCAGCCCGCCTGGTCCGCCCGGTCCGCCCGGTCCACCCAGCCCGCTCAGCCCGCCCAGCCCGCCCAGCCCTCCCGGCCGCTGACCTACGCGGACGCCGGGGTCGACCTCGACGCGGCCGACCGCAGCGTCGCGCTGCTCGGCGACGTGCTCGCCCGCGCCACGCGACCCGAGGTGCTCGGCGGCATCGGCGGCTTCGGCGGGCTGTTCCAGCTCGACCTGGCCCGCTACCGCCAACCCGTCCTGGTCAGCTCGACCGACGGGGTGGGGACCAAGGTGGACCTCGCGCGGCGGCTCGGGGTGCTCGACACCGTCGGCCGCGACCTCGTCGCCATGGTCGTCGACGACCTCGTCGTCACCGGCGCGGAGCCGTTGTTCTTCAACGACTACGTCTCCGTCGGCCGGCTCGACCCGGAGCGCGTCGCCGATCTGGTCCGCGGCATCGCCGAGGGCTGCGCGGAGGCCAACTGCGCCCTGGTCGGCGGGGAGACCGCGGAGCACCCGGGGCTCCTGGCCGACGACGAGTTCGACCTCGCCGGCTTCGGTGTCGGCATCGTCGAGCGGGACGCGATCCTCGGCCCGGACCGCGTCCAGGCCGGCGACGTCCTCCTCGCGCTGCCCTCCTCCGGGCTCCACAGCAACGGCTACTCGCTGGTCCGCCGCATCGTCGACGGCCTCGATCTCGCCGCGCACCACGGCCTGGACGCCCCCCTCGGCGAGGTCCTGCTCACCCCGACCCGCATCCACGCCGGCGACTGCCTGGCGCTCGTCGACAGCACCGAGGTGGCGGTCCACGCCTTCTGCCACGTCACCGGCGGGGGGCTGCCGGGCAACCTGCCCCGGGTGCTGCCCGACCACCTCGGTGCCCGCGTCGACACCGCGACGTGGGCGTGGCCCGCGATCGTGCGCTGGCTCGCCGACCACGGCCCGGTCGCCAACACAGAGGTCTGGCGGACCTTCAACTGCGGCGTGGGGATGGTGGCCGTGGTCGCGCCCGAGGCCGCGACGGCCGCCCTCGCGCTGCTGGCGCAGCGTGACGTGGACGCCTGGGTGCTCGGCGAGGTGGTCCCGCGCGAGGCGCTCGCCGGCGACGCCGTCGCCCTGGTCCCGTAGGCGTCCCGGTACGAGGCGCGTCGGCCGTCCGGTCGCCGTGCCGGCACCGAGGTGGCGCGGACCCGGCTGGCGACCGTCGCCGTCGCGGTCAGGCGCCGGGACCGAGGTGGAAGCGGGACAGCGCGCCGACGGCGCCGATGCGCTGCTCGGCGACGTGGACCGCGGCCGCCTCGGTCGTGATGCCCTCGGCCTCGGCCACCTCGACGATGCGCATGAGCGTGCGCGGGATCGCCTCGATCCGGCGGTGGACCCGGGCCTCGTCGTGGCCGGCCGGGTGCAGCTCGTCGGCCACGCTGATCACTCCGCCGGCGTTGACCACGTAGTCCGGGGCGTACAGCACCCCGCGCTCGGCCAGCCGCGCGGCGTCCTCGTCCGAGACCAGCTGGTTGTTCGCGCCGCCGCAGACCACCCGGGCCTGGAGCGCCGCGATGCTCTCCTCGTGCCAGACCCCCCCGAGCGCGTTCGGGGAGACGATCTCCGCGTCGACGGCGAGCACCTCGTCGACGTCCACCACCTCGACGCCCGCGAGCTCTGCGACCCGGCCCAGGGCCTCCGGCACGACGTCGGCGACCGAGACCTTCGCGCCGTCCGCCACCAGCTGCTCGACCAGCCGGCGACCGACCTTGCCCACCCCCTGCACGGCGACGTGCCGGCCAGCGAGATCGTCCGAGCCGAACGCCAGCCCGGCGGCGGCACGCATGGCGAGGTGGATGCCGACGGCCGTGAACACGCCCGAGTCCCCGGAGCCACCCTCGACCGGGTCGGCGCCCGTCGCCCAGCGCGTCTCGCGCTTGATGATGGCCATGTCGTCCGGGGTGGTGCCGACGTCGCAGGCGGTGACGTAGCGGCCGCCGAGGCTCGCGATGATCCGGCCGTAGGCGCGCAGCAGCTCCTCGGAGCGCAGCTGTGCCGGGTCACCGAGGATCACGGCCTTGCCGCCGCCGTGGTCGATGCCGGCGCAGGCGGACTTGAGCGTCATCGCCCGCGAGAGCCGCAGCACGTCGGCGAGCGCGTCGTCGTCATCCGGGTAGGCGCGGAAGCGGGTGCCGCCCAGACCGGGCCCCAGCGCGGTCGAGTGGATCGCGATGATGCACCTGAGCCCCGTCGCCTCGTCGTTGCCGAAGACGACCTGCTCGTGTCCCTCGAAGCGGTCGAAGATCGCTGCCACGTGCCCTGTACTCCTCCCCGGGGGTTCACCCGGGCCGCTCCCGGTCGGCGCCGTTGCCGCCCGCCGCATCACGTGCTCGCGCGGTGCGGGATCGACCCTAACGTGCCGGCGAGCCGGACGCCCGCGGGTCCGACGCCGACGGGCGCGGCCCGGCTGGCTACCGTGCCCGCATGCTCGTGCCGCGCGCCCAGCTCAAGGTCTTCTCCCCGCTCGACGCCTTCCCCGCCGACGAGCGGGCACGGCTGGAGGCGCTCGTGGACCGAGGTGCCGGGCTGTCCCGGTCGCAGGCGGCCACGCTGGAGGCGGAGCGCATCACGGCGGGGTTGCGCCGCGGCTGGCCGCGCCCGACCCGTGACGCGCTCCAGGTGCGTCGGGTCGGGAACCGGACGCATGTCTGCCCGCTGGACCTCGAGCTGCGGGCCCACGTGGCCCTGGCGGAACTGGCGTCGCAGGTCCCGGACGTCGTGCTCGACGCCCTGCTCCCCCACCCGGTCTGCCGAGCCCAGGTGGAGCGCACCCCGTCGGGCGTGCCGCACGTGCGTGATCACCCGTTCCTGGCGCCGCTGTCGTGGTTCGTGGCCTTCTCGCCGCGCGAGCAGCGGGTCACCGATCCGCCGGAGGGCACCGGTCCGCGGCTCCTGCATCTGACCCTGGTCGGCCAGGCGGTGGGGCGGCTGGAGCGGGTGCTCGAGGTGATCGAGCGCACCCTCGGGGATGCCGACGACCTGCTGGCCGAGGTGGCGGAGCTGGCGCTGTGGCTGGACGCCTTCGACGCGGCCGCGCTGCTCGAGCTCGACCACGGGGCGGCCGGGCTGCTGCGCGGTGCGGGGGGGTTGAAGCGCGACCGGACCTGCGCCCAGCTCTGGCGCGCGGTGGAGGCGCTGGAGGAGGGCGATGACCACGCGGCGGCGGTGGCCTACGCGACCGCCCGGGCGGCCTGGTCACGTCCGCGGGCCCTGGCCCACGCCAGCTGATCGGGGCCAGCTGACCGGCGCCGGGCGGACCGGGTCGGCGGCCGGGCCAAACCGGCGACGCGCGTGAGCTCGTCGCGTCAGTCCACGACGGTCGCCATGGCCCGTTCCAGCACGGCCGGCGAGATGTTGCCGCCCGAGAGCACCACGCCGATGCGCCGGCCCCGCACGTCCCCGAGCCGACCGGCGCGCAGCGCCGCGAGCGCCGCCGCACCGGAGGGCTCGACCACCTGCTTCATCCGGGTGGCCAGCCAGCCGACCGTCGCCAGCACCTCGTCGTCCTCGACGCCGACGACGCGGTCCACGAGCTGGCGCAGCACGGCCAGGGGACGGTGTCCCACGGTGGTCGTCTGCTGCCCGTCGAGCACGGTCTCCGGGACGGATACCTCGACGACCCTGCCGGTCGCCAGCGCGTCGCGCGCGGCACGCCGTCCGGCCGGTTCGACGCCGACGATCTCGACCCGCCCGAGCGCAGCCGTCAGGGCGACGGCACAGCCGGACAGGAGCCCGCCGCCGCCGATCGGGACCACGAGCAGATCGAGGTCCGCCACCTGCTCGACCAGCTCACGCCCGACCGTGCCCTGCCCGGCCATCACGTCCGGATGGTCGAAGGGTGGGATCACCGTGGCCCCCCGCTCGGCGGCCAGCCGCTCGCCGATCGCCGCCCGGTCCTCGCGGACGCGGTCGTAGGTCACCACCTCGGCGCCGTAGTCGCGCGTCGCCGCGAGCTTGACCGGTGGGGCATCGGTGGGCATCACGATCGTGGCCGGCACGTCGTGCAGGGCGGCCGCGAGCGCGATGGCCTGGGCGTGGTTGCCCGAGGAGAAGGCGACCACCCCGCGCGACCGCACGGCCGGGGGCAGGGCGTGGACGGCGTGGTAGCCGCCGCGGAACTTGAACGCCCCGACCCGCTGGAGGTGCTCGGCCTTGAGGTGGACCGACGCCCCGATGCGGGCATCGAGGTGGCGCGAGGTCAGCACCGGGGTGCGGTGCGCCACGCCGGAGAGCACGCGGGCGGCGCGGGCGATGTCGTCGGCGTCGATCGGCAGCGGATCGTTCGACCGGTCGGGTGCGCTCACCCGCCGGAGCCGAACCGTTCGCGGTCGAGGACGTCGCGGATGCGGTCGGCCACCGCGCTCGAGGTCAACGACTGGACGGTACGCAGGCGGTAGCGACGCTCGCTCTCCGGCCCCGCCAGGACCCAGGCCTGCGCGGTGTCCTGCAGACGGGCCATCGCCACCTCGGTGATGTCGGGCCGCTCGAGGTACCGGGCGAGGTCGTGGAGGTCGCTCAGCGAGGTCAGGCGTTCCTCGTCCTCGGCGTCGTCCGGGTCGTAGGCGGCGAGCAGCTGTGCCGGGGCCTCCGGATCGTCCTCCAGGCACAGCGCCGCGGTGTGCATCGCCATGTTGAGCTGCCGGTCGACGTGTGCGGCGCGGGTGAAGGCCGCCAGGCGCTCGGCCCGGTCAGGCCCCGGGTCCTCACGCTCCAGCGTGCGGAACTCCTTGCGGAGGTCGCGGATGCGCTGGTCGGGCGTGACCGGCTTGCTGCTCGAGGTACGGGCCATCGGGCTGCTCCTCCCCGCTCGGCTGTCGACGTTAGTCGCCGGCGGTCAGCGTGGATCGCACCGGTCCGCAGCTGCGTCGAGGAGCTGGTCGACGGCGTCGCCGAGCTCTGGAGCGCGCAGGTCGCCGCCGTTGCTCAGAACCCGCCGCAGCTCGTCCACCACCCCGCGGGCGGGCTCGACGAGCCCTTCGGGTGCCTGCGCCAGCACCTCCTCGGCAGCCTCCTCCGCGGTGGCGGGGGATCCGGACTCGATGGCGGCGACCGTGCGGGTGACGGCCAGGCAGAAGCGGGCATCGTCGCTGAGGTCGTCGATGGCGTCCCTGGCCCGTTCCAGGCCGTCCTGTGCCCCCTCGACCGCACGCTCGCGCAGCCCGTCGCCCGGGCCGGCACAGGCCGCGACCAGCGCGACCAGCAGGACGCTGACGGCGAGGTGGAGGGGACGCGTTCGCATCCCGCCACGGTACCGATGGCGAGGTGGTCGGGCGAGGCCCCGGCGGGGGACCGGGCCACCGGTTACCGTTGCCCTCCCGGCGGTCCCCGGGCCTGGCACCACCTCGACGCGCACGCCCGCCGCCGGCCCACCTGGCAGGAGGAACGCGTGGCGAACGACGAGCGTCCCATCATCACCGACGGCATCCCCGCGCAGTACCCGGACGCCGACGAGGTCGAGACCCGAGAGTGGCTCGAGTCCTTCGATGCCGTCATCGACGAGCACGGCCCGACCCGTGGTCGGTTCCTGCTGCTCAAGGTCCTGCAGCGGGCCCGCGAGCAGAACATCGGGATCCCGTCGCTGACCTCGACCGACTACATCAACACGATCCCACCGGAGCGTGAGCCGGCCTTCCCCGGCGACGAGACGCTCGAGAAGCGGATCCGTCGCCACATCCGCTGGAACGCCGCGGTGATGGTGCACCGCACCAACGTCAAGTACGGCACCGGTGGTCACATCGGGACCTACGCCTCGGCCGCCTCGCTCTACGAGGTCGGGTTCAACCACTTCTTCCGAGGCCACGACGCGCCGGGCGGCGCCGACCACGTGTACTTCCAGGGTCACGCCTCCCCGGGCATCTACTCGCGCGCCTTCCTCGAGGGCCGCATCTCCGAGGAGCAGATGGACCGCTTCCGCTCCGAGGTGGAGGACGGTGGCCTGTCCTCCTACCCCCACCCGCGCCTGATGCCTCAGTTCTGGGAGTTCCCGACCGTGTCGATGGGGCTCGGCCCCCTCAACGCCATCTACCAGGCCCGCTTCAACCGCTACCTCCACAACCGCGGTTTCAAGGACACCTCGAACCAGCACGTGTGGTTCTTCGGCGGTGACGGGGAGACCGCGGAGCCGGAGTCCCTCGGGGCGCTGAGCGTGGCCTCCCGGGAGGAGCTCGACAACCTCACCTTCGTCATCAACTGCAACCTGCAGCAGCTCGACGGGCCGGTCCGCGGCAACGGCAAGATCATCCAGGAGCTCGAGGGCGTCTACCGCGGTGCCGGCTGGAACGTCATCAAGGTCATCTGGGGCCGCCAGTGGGACGAGCTGCTCGCCCTCGACGTCGACGGCGCGCTCGTCAAGCGCATGAACGAGGTCCCCGACGGGCAGATGCAGACCTACACCGCCAAGGGGGTCGAGTTCGTC
>JBLRWQ010000088.1:0-9848 GCA_047921175.1 Nitriliruptoraceae bacterium
CCCGCGAACGCGCCGAGATCACCCTGGAAGCGGCGCACCAGCCAGATGGCGGTCAGCGTGCCGAACGTGAGGCCGCCGAACAGCGCCAGGCCGCCCTGCCAGACCGCGAGCACCTCCAGCCACCGGCCCTGGAAGCGGCCGGTGTTGGTCGCGACGTAGGCGAGGCGTGCGCCGACGAACCCGACCAGGATGGCGGGGAACAGCACCCGGTCCACCAGGTCCGGATCGCCGCCGGAGCGTTCGTAGCGGCGGCGGGTGACGCTCACCCCCACCCAGACGCCGATCGCGACCACCAGCCCGAAGACCGTCAGCCGGACCGGTCCCAGGTGGAACGCCGTGAACGGCGGTGGTGGGATGGATGCGAGCATCGGTCAGTCCTCGGAGACGTCGTGGCCGTGATGGTCCACCTCGACCTCCACGGTCGGGGTCGTCGTGGCTTCCGGGCTGGTCGCGGCACCGATCGCCGGGCCGACCAGCAGCGTCGAGACCGTGTAGATCACCGCGAAGGCCGCCAGCGCCAGCCCCGGGACACGCCAGCTACCGGTCCGACGTCGGAGGCGGCGCAGCATCGGGATCGTCGCGACGAAGCCTGCGACGCCGAACAGCACCCGCCCGCCGGCCCCGGCGACCAGCGCCGTACCCGCCAGCGGACCCACATGATGCAGCACGTGCGGAGCGGCGCCCGTGATCGCCGCCCACAGCCCCAGCAACGCCGTCCGGACCCGCAGGACAGGTCCCGGCGCGCCACCCTCGAGGGCAGCCGTGGCGGACGCACCGGTCGCCACCGTCGGCGCAGGCTCGGGATGGGAGAGGTCTCTCATGTGCACCGCACCAGCGGGTGAAGCGGGCCGAGGACCGACCCGACCTGCTCCCCCGTCCGCACGAAGGCATGCGCCCGTCCCTCGCTCCTGCGCGGTCGCTCCGGTACGTGAGCATCCGGCCCGTCTGCCGCCAACACGGTCATCGGTGCCTCCCTCGGCCAGCGATGCACGAGACGCTGTCGCTCGATGGTCAAGACCGGCCCATGGTCCGCGTCAACATCGGGTCAAGACGGGGGGTGCTGGCGCTGCGTCCCGGCCCCGGTGCAGCTTGACGCAGCCTTGAGACCGTCCAGACGCCGGCCGGATGTCGGTGGGAGACCTTGGGGGCCGTACCGACCAGCACCACGACCAGCAACGGCCGAGAGGGAACCCACATGTCGATCAGGAACCGGACCGCAACCATCATCACCGGCGCCGCCGTCGCGACCGCGCTCGCTGGAGCTGCCGCGTTCGCTGCGGTCCCCGGCACGCCCGACGCCGTCATGATGAGCGGCATGCCGGCGCACATGACGGGCCTCGACGACGAGGCGGTCGCCGACATGCGGCAGCTGATGGAGGACGGCGCGACCGTGGGTGAGATGCACCGCCGGATGAACGACGAGGGCACCGACCTCGGGCGGATGCACGGCACCATGGCGCGATCGGGGATGAACCATGGCCAGATGCACCGCAGCATGGCGACCACCGCCCGCTGACCGTGCGTGCACCAGTGAGCTCCGGTCCGCGCGCCGAGAGATGATCGGAAGGGAGCGAGATGATGCTCATGCTGCCCATCGGGCTCGTGCTCCTGGTGCTGGCCACCGTCGGCCTTGCCAGTGACCCTGGACGTCGGGACGGCCGCGTATCCGCCGTCCAGTTGCTCGACGCGAGGCTTGCACGCGGGGAGATCACCTCCGACGAGCACCGGCAGCGGCGCCAGGTCCTCACCGATGCTCCGGCACCTCGAGCATCACGAGGCTTCTGGTGGGCGCTCGGAGCGCTGGGGGTCGTGCTGCTCGTCACCGGTCCCCTCACCACGGGGGCCAGCACGGACGCTGCGGGGTGGGGTGGCCATCCGATCGGCATGGCCCAGCACATGGGTGGGAACCGGACCGCTGCCGCCCCCGCCGAGCCGCCGGTCTCGGGTGCGCCCGAGATCCGGGTCGAGGCCGGTGACCTGTGGTTCGCGCCCGACCGGATCGAGCTCGAGGCGGGACGCACGGTCAACCTGGTCCTGGACAACAGCGGTCAGGCGTTCCACGACCTGTCCTTGCCGGAGCTCGACGTCCACGTCGACGCACAACCGGGCGAGACGGCCGCGACCGCTGTCCGCGTGCCCGAGGAGGGCACCTACGAGTTCCTCTGCACGGTCCCCGGCCATGCAGCGGGTGGGATGCGCGGCGAGGTCGTGGTCGTCGCCGCACCATGACCTTCGGGAACAGCGCACGAACGACGCGAGGGAAGGACCGATGATGATGTGGGGTTGGGGCTCCGGGCTCGGCTGGATCTGGATGATCCTCGTCTGGGCGTTGGTGATCGGAGGTGTGGTCTGGGTCGTTACCCAGCTCTCCACCCGGAACAGCACACCGGGACGGGGCGGCTCCGACGATGCCCGCCGCATCCTCGACGAGCGTTTCGCTCGCGGGGAGATCGACGAGGACGAGTATCGTCGCATCCGCGACGAACTCTCGAGCTGACCTGACCTGGGACCCCGCGCCGGGTGCCGGACTGCGACAGACCGGTAGTATCTGAACCGGTCGGACGGAGCGTGGTCGGTGGGTGAGACGAGCGCAGCGGGCCTGCTGGGACCGTTGGAGTACGAGGTGATGCAGGCCCTGTGGGCTGGCTCGCCCATGACCGTCCCTGCGGTGCTCGCGGTCGTCAACGAGCAGCGGCCGACCGATGGCGGCCTGGCGTACACGACGGTGATGACCGTTCTGAGCCGGCTCAACGACAAGGGGCTGGTGGTGCGTGATCGGCGGGGGCGGGGGTACGCGTACGCACCCCGCTTCAGCGAGCCCGGTCTGGTCGCGCACCTGAGCGAACGCGAGGTCCAGGAACTGCTGGCACGCTACGGCGAGGTGGCGCTCGCACAGTTCGCTGCTGCGGTCGACCGCGCAGACGCGCGGCTGCTGGCACGGCTGCGTGACAGCGTGGGGTCAGACGATGCGTGACCGATGGGGACAGGTGGCCTTCACCGCCGGCCTCGGGGTCGTCTGCGGCGTCGGGTTCGCCCTCGGACATCACCTCCACGGGGTCGGGACGGCGGTCACGATCGGCGCCGTGTTGTTCGCCGTCCTGGCCGCCGCCGCGGCGCTACGCCACGTCGCGCTGGTCCGGCGTCTGCAGCGATGTTCGGTACCGACCATGCTGTCCGGGATCCCCGTGCGCCTGGGCCGTCTCGGGGACGCCGCCTTCGTCGCTGGCCTGCAGCGCCCGGCGATCTACTGTGATGAGCGGCTACCCCAGGAGCTCACCCCGGGCGAGTTGCGCGCGGTGTTGCTGCATGAGCAGGCGCACCAGCGCTCGTTCGATCCGGTCCGTCTGCTGGTGCTCGACCTCCTCGCGCCGGTGGCACGACCGTTCGCGGCCGGCCGGCAGTGGCTGGCATCCGCGGAGGCGCGGCGGGAGGTCGCAGCTGATCGCTACGCACTGACCAACGGCGCACGACGCGGTGAACTGGCGAGCGCGCTGTTGAAGCTGCCGCCACTGGCACGCGCTCACGTGACCGGTTTCACACCCGCGGTCGACCTTCGCCTGCAGGCGTTACTGGGCGACATCGATGACGTGGCGACCCCGGCGCTGTTGCGCTCGAGCGGGATGTTCCTCCTCGGCGGTCTGGTCGGTGTCATGACGTGCACCTGGCTCCTGCACTGGCTGCTGCCGCCAGCCCTGTGACGGGTGTGCTGCCACCGACCGTGGTCACCCCATCGAGCGCCACGGAGGCCCGATGAGCCGCACCCTGCGACTCGCACTTCTCGCTCTCGTCACCTTGAGCGCCTGCGCGAGCTCCCCGGACGCCGGCTCCGTCGAGGGCTCGGACGACGCAGCGTCGGAGGTGGCCGTGCGGGGCCGCGAGCTCTTCGCAGCGAACTGCGCTGCATGCCACGGCGTGGCCGGAACGGGCACGACCTCCGGCCCACCCCTGGTGCACATCATCTACGAGCCGTCGCACCATGGCGACGGCGCGTTCCACCGGGCGGTTCGCGAGGGGGTCACCCCGCACCACTGGGACTTCGGCCCGATGCCCCCCGTCAGCGGCCTCAGCGACGCCGACATCGACCACATCATCGGCTACGTCCGCGAACAGCAGCGCGCCGCCGGGATCGAGTAGGTAGCACCCCTGCGTTCATCGCCGTGAGGGCCGCGGGCGCGGTTGAGCAGGCTAGAGCCGGAGCAACGTCGGGTGGACGTCAGCTCACCGACCGGCGGGTGGGCCGCGCCAGGTCTCGCCGCCATCGAGGGACACCTGCAGCCGGTGCTCGGCCGTCCAGGCGTACAGGCGGTCACCCTGCGCGAGGATCGCGTCTGGGGCACTCGCGAGCCGACCGACCAGCTGCCACTCCACGCCGTCCGTGCTGAAGGTCACCCGACCGTCTGGAGCGCCGGCGACGAACCCGCTCCCGGTCGCGGCGAGCACCGCGGGCTGCATCGTGACCGACGTCCAGGTTCTCCCGCCGTCGTCACTGCGCACGACCTGCTCGCTGGTGGAGCCGACCAGGAGTTGGCCGTCCGGATCGGCCGCCAGCGCGACCAGATCGATCCGGCTGCGTTCCTGCCAGCTCTGGCCGCGGTCCGTCGAGGCGAGGAGCCGCCCCGTCGTCGCTTCGGCACCGAACAGGAGCTCGTCGGTGACCACCAGCGCGTGGAGATCGGCCTCTCCGAGCAAGGAGACCTCGGTCCAGGTGCGACCACCGTCATCGGATCGCACCAGTCCGAGGTGGGGTGGCCGGTCCGGGGTCCGCAGATGGTCGGCATCGAGCGCGGGATGGCCGCTGGCCAGCAGCGAACCGTCGGTGGCGACCGTGAAGGCCATCAGGTCGTGCCAGGACGCACTGACGCGCTCCACACCATCGCTGTCCAGTCGGAACAGGCCGGTGTGCGCCGCCGCCAGCAGTGCCTGGTCATCCTCGGGATCGACGGCCAGCGCGTGAACATGGAGCGGACCGGGATCTCCCTGCGCGAGCGTGGTGTCGGCCGTCGTACAGCCACCCGCGAACACGGTCAGCGCGACTGCGGTGAGTCGCAGCGCGGGCTGCCGGCTCCCGAACCAACGGTGTCCGGGATCGTCGATCATCGGTACGCGCGCAGGGTGGCACGACGCGCGTCGAACTCCTCCTGGTCGATCTCGCCTCGACCGAGGAGCTGCTCGAGGATGCGCAGGGCGTCGATGGGGGCCGGGTCCACCGACGGCGGTGATCCGTTCCCGGACCGGGACACCACCCACAGGGCCACCGCCACGGTCACGGCCGAGGCGCCCAGACACCAGAGCGCACCCCAGCCCCCCATCCACCAGGACCACAGCCCATCACCCGGGTGCATCCAGAACATCAACCACTCCCCTCGCGGAAGTTGCGACCGGCATCGTAACGACGACGATGTCGTCGTCGGTCAGCCATAGCGGTCAAGATGTCGTAAAGAAGGCGTCATCCTGGTCGGTTGTACGACGTGCCTGTAGGACCGAAGGGTTACGGTCCCGGTCGCCATCCCGCCCCGTGCCGTCGAAGCCGAGGAACCTCGATGACCGTGCCCGCCCGCGCCACCGGCCGCCAGACGGCTGCGCAGCCGCTCTGGGCGTTGGTGCTGGTCGGCGTGCTACTGGTGGGGCTGGTACCGGCCGCGCAGGCATCCGCTGACCACAGCGGTCCCCGTGCCCGCCTCGCCGAGGTCCAGCGTCAGGCCCGTGAGCTGGAGCAGCGGGCGGAGGAGCTCGAGCGCGAGGCTGCTGCTGCCGAGGAGCGGTTCGACCAGCTCGGAGGACGACTCGATCAGGCCGCCGTCCGGCTCGAGTCGGCCAGTGCCCGGGAAGCGGCCGCGGAACAGCTCGCCGAGGATGCTCGGGGCCGGGCCCAGCGGGCAGCCAGGGACGTCGTCCAGGCCGAGCTGGAGCTCGGTGAGAACGAGCAGGAGCTGGCTGCGATCGCTCGCCGGACCTACGTCCACGGGCGGAGCAGCATCGACCCGCTGATGGTCGCCATCTCGACCACCGACCAGGATGCGGGGCAGCTCGCGGCACGGCTGCACCTCCTGGAGCGCACCATCGGGGTCCAGGCCGAGGCCCTCGAGTCCGCCACAGCCCTGACGGTGCGGCTCGCGGCGCTTCGCGAGCAGGCGGTCGCGCAACGCCGGCTCGCGAACAGATCGCTGCGTGACGCGGAAGCAGCTACGAACGCGGTCGCAGCGACACATGCCGAGGTCCTCGCCCTCACCGACGAGGCCAGCCGCATGCTGAGCGACCGTCAGCAGCAGCTCGACACGGTCGCGGCGGAACGGCAACAGCTCGCCGAGCAGGCGGCGGTCCTGGCGGCCGCGGCGCGCGAGCAGGAGCAGGCCGCTCGCGCGGCGGCCGAGGCCACCGCGAGCGCGCAGGCCACGGCTGCCCGCGCCGCACCTCCCAGCACCATGGCGCCCCTCTCCCCGATCGCCTCCAGCGGCCCCAGCGACGGCCTGGTCACGGTCCGCGGGATCACGGTCGCCGCTTCGCTGGGCCCGGCGCTGGAAGCGCTGCTCGCCGCTGCGGCGGCAGACGGCATCCTGCTCGGCGGTTCCGGCTACCGATCCCCGGAGGTCACCGCACGGTTGCGGGTCGCCAACGGCTGCCCGGACACCTACGACGCCCCCGCATCGTCGTGCCGGATCCCGACCGCACCGCCCGGCACCTCGGAGCACGAGAAGGGCCTCGCCGTCGACTTCACCTGGCAGGGCCAGACCATCTGTTACCCGCGCGCAAGCGCCCAATGCACCGGCAACGCCGCCTTCGAGTGGCTGCGTGCCAACGCCGTCCGGTTCGGGTTCCGGAACCTGCCGTCCGAAGCCTGGCACTGGTCCACGAGCGGCCGGTGACCGGAGGAACCACTTTCACTACACGAACGTAGTAGATACGCTCGAGATACCCGATCAGGAGCGTGACCGTGCAGCGGACCTTCCTTGCTCTCGCCGTCGCCGCAGCGGTCCTCGCCGCCTGCGGCGGCGAGGAGACCCCGGCCGCGACGACCGAGCTCTCTATCACCGGAACCGACGGGCTCACGTTCGAACCCGACACGTTCACCGTCCCCGCCGGACAGGAGCTCACCGTCGAGTTCACGTCGGAACCAGGTGCCGAGCACGACCTGGTGCTCGAAGGCGTCGGCATGGCCGCGATGGCCGGCGACGAAGGCCACGGCGACAGCGACGCACACGCGACGGACGACGACCCCGCCATGGCTGATGATGATCTGCACCTCGCCCATGCGGACCCCGGCGAGACGGTCACGGCCACCTTCGTCGTGGACGAGCCCGGCACCTACCAGGTGTTCTGCAGCGTCCCGGGCCATCGCGGCGCGGGGATGGAGGCGACGTTGACGGTCGTCGACGAGGCCTGAGCGCAACGCGCAGGGTCGCTCTCGACCATGGGGTGGTGCTCGCCGTCCCCCCGCGGCGGGCACCACCCCAACCGATCGTGACCGTTCGGGCGTTGCGAACGGCCGACTCCCCCGCAACCGTGACCACGTGATCACCCGCCCACTCCCGGAGCGATCTGATGGCAACGTCCCAGCACGAGACCCACGTCGAGCACGACGAGGGTCGGCAGGAGCACGGCGACCACGCTGAGCAGGCTGGCCACGGGGATCACGCTGGTCACGGGGACCACGCTGCCCTGTTCCGTGATCGGTTCTGGCTGTCGCTGGTGCTGACCATCCCCGTGCTGGTGTGGGCACCGATGATCCAGGAGTGGTTCGGCTACACCGCACCGACCTTCCCGGGCAGCACCTGGCTGGCACCGGTCCTGGGCACGGCGATCTTCCTCTACGGCGGTCAGCCCTTCCTGACCGGCGGATGGCAGGAGGCCCGGGACCGGACACCGGGGATGATGCTGCTGATCGCGATGGCGATCACCGTGGCCTACCTGGCCTCGATGGCCAACGCGGTCGGGCTGTTCGAAAGCGAGCTGTGGTGGGAGCTCGCGCTGCTGATCGTCATCATGCTGCTGGGCCACTGGCTCGAGATGCGCGCGATCGGGCAGGCCCGCGGCGCACTGGCAGCGCTCGCCGAGCTCCTCCCCGACGAGGCGGAACGGATCGGCGACGACGGGTCGACCGAGACCGTGTCCGTCCACGACCTCGAGGTCGGTGACGTCGTGCTGGTCCGTCCCGGAGGCAGCGTGCCCGCTGACGGCACGATCGTGCAGGGCAGCGCCGATGTCGACGAATCGATGATCACCGGCGAGTCCAACCCCGTCTCCCGCGGCGAGGGTGACCGGGTCGTGGCGGCCACGGTGGTCGCGGACGCGAGCCTGCGCATCGAGGTGACCGCCACCGGGGACGACACCACCCTGGCCGGGATCGAACGGATGGTCGCCGACGCGCAGGCATCCCGATCGCGGACCCAGATGCTGGCGGACCGGGCCGCTGCGCTGCTGTTCTACGTCGCGGTCGTCGCCGGGGTGCTCACCGCCCTGGTGTGGAGTCTGCTCGGCGATCCGGGGTTCGCGATCGACCGGACCATCACGGTGCTGGTCATCGCGTGTCCGCATGCGCTCGGCCTCGCGATCCCGCTGGTCACCTCGATCTCGACCGCGAAGTCGGCCCGGTCGGGGATCCTGGTCAAGGACCGGCTCGCCCTGGAACAGATGCGCCGGATCGATGCGGTCCTGTTCGACAAGACCGGCACCCTGACCCGCGGCGAGCATGCGGTCGCCGACCTCGCCACCATCGACGGCGTCGACGCGGACACGCTGCTGCGGCTGGCCGGCGCGGTCGAGGCCGACTCGGAACACCCCTTGGCGCGGGCGATCCACGCCTACGCGACGGAGCGGGTCGACGTGCCGACCGCGAGCGGGTTCCGGTCCATGACCGGGCGTGGGGTCGCGGCAGAGGTCGACGGCACCGAGATCGCCGTCGGTGGTCCCGCACTGCTCCGCGACCGTGACCTCGAGACGCCCGACGAGCTTCGCGAGCACACCGACCGGTGGGCCGAGCGGGGCGCCGCGGTCCTGCACGTCCTCCGCGACCAGCAGGTCATCGGCGCGCTCGCCCTGGAGGACGAGGTCCGCGAGGTCTCCCGCCAGGCCGTCCAGCAGCTCCACGCCGCCGGGGTCACCGTCGCGATGGTCACCGGCGACGCGCAGCAGGTCGCCGACGCCGTCGCGGCCGAGCTCGACATCGACGAGGTGTTCGCCGAGGTCCTCCCCGAGGACAAGGACGCCAAGGTCACCGAACTCCAGGAGCGGGGCCTGACCGTCGCCATGGTCGGTGACGGGGTCAACGACGCTCCCGCGCTGGCCCGCGCCGACGTCGGCATCGCCATCGGCGCCGGCACCGACGTCGCCATCGAGTCCGCCGGCATCGTCCTCGCCTCCGACGACCCCCGCGGCGTGGTCGCGATCCGCACCCTGTCCGCCGCGACCTACCGCAAGATGATCCAGAACCTGTGGTGGGCCGCCGGCTACAACCTCGCCGCCATCCCGCTCGCCGCAGGCGTGCTCGCCCCCATCGGCTTCGTCCTACCCATGGCGCTGGGCGCGGCCCTCATGAGCCTCTCGACCATCATCGTCGCACTCAACGCTCAGCTCCTGCGCCGCGTCGACCTGGAGCCCGACGCCACGAGCTGACGGCGGGGACGCTCAGCGTGGCGTGGGAAGGACCGAGCGAGGTCGGTCTCGATCCGGCAGTGGTCCCTCGGTCCCCGGTCATCGACCCTGGTGCGCGCGGTGACGGACACCTGGTCGGCGATCGCCGTCGAGGCGAACCCGAGGTCGAGGTGGGGTGATCGCAGCGGCACGGCGGCGCTGTCGCTCGCACCATCACCCGAACGGACGACCAGCCGTGATCGGACGTTCCCACAGCCCAC
>JBLRWQ010000089.1:0-9799 GCA_047921175.1 Nitriliruptoraceae bacterium
TCGCCGAACTCGGCCACGAGGAAGGCGGCGGTGACCCCGAGCAGCACCGATGACGACCGCAGCGTCCCGGCCTCCTCGTCATCGTCGTCGCCGAGCAGGGTCCAGACCCCGAAGCCGAGGAAGAGCAGCCCACCGCCGATCGAGATCGCCCGCTCCGGGAGCGCCGCCCCCAGGGCCGCCCCGACCAGCGTCGACAGGCCCAGCATCGCGAACGCGGCGATCGCGATCCCCGCCAGCACCGGCCAGGGGCGGTAGCGGGCCGCGAACGCGATGGCGAGCAGCATGGACTTGTCCCCCAGCTCCGCGAGGAACACCAGCCCGAACGCGGCGAGAAGGTCGCCGGTCACACCTTCACCAGCGGCGCGTAGGCGAGCACGAGGTGCTTGCGGCCCTCGTCGACGAAGTCGACGGTCGCCTCGGCACGCTCCCCCTCACCGGCGAGCGCGACGATCCGGCCGGCCCCGAACGTCGTGTGCAGCACGTCGTCGCCGACCCGGAACTCCGCACCGCCGATCTCCAGCACCTCGCGGTCGCGGACCCGTCGCGCCGGCGAGAACCCGGCAGCCGAGCCCCGCTCGTCGACCAGCGCCGGCGGCAGCTGGTCGAGGAACCGCGACGGTGGGTTCATGCTGGTGCCGCCCCACAGGCTCCGGGTGGTGGCATGGCTGAGGTGGAGCCGGTCCTGCGCCCGGGTCATGCCGACGTAGGCGAGCCGTCGCTCCTCCTCGAGCTGCGCCGGCTCCGACAGGGACCTGACGTGCGGGAAGACCCCGTCCTCCATCCCGACCAGGAACACGTACGGGTACTCGAGCCCCTTGGCGGTGTGCAGGGTCATGAGCGTGACCCGACCCTCGTCGGCACCGGGCGTGGCCCCCGCCACCTGGGTGCCTGCCACCTCGGTGCCCGCCCCGCCCGACCCCACCGCCGCGCCGGTTGCCGCGACGGTCGCCGTGGCGAGCTGGTCCTGGTCGCTCACCAGCGTCACCGACTCGAGGAAGGCGGCCAGCGCCTCGGGGCCGGTCTCCTGGCCGCCCCGCTCGGCGACCTCGCTGGCCACCGAGCGCAGCTCCTGGAGGTTCTCGATGCGCCCGACGGCCTCCACGGTGCGCTCGGCCTCGAGCTCGGCGAGGTAGCCGGTGCGGTCCAGGATCTTGGCCAGCAGGTCCGTGACCTTCAGGTCGTGCTCGAGCTCGGTGCGGAGCCCGTCGAGCAGGTCGACGAACCGGGTCACGGCGGCGACCGCGCGGGCCCCGAGCCCCTGGACCACCTCGACGTCGCGGCAGGCGGCCAGGAAGCTGATCCCCTCCCGGCGGGCGTGCCAGTCCAGGGCCTCGATGGTGCGGTCGCCGATGCCACGCCGGGGGACGTTGACGATGCGCCGGGCGGCGACGTCGTCGTCGGGGTTGAGCAGCAGGCGTGCGTAGGCCAGGACGTCCTTGATCTCCTTGCGCTCGTAGAAGCGCACCCCACCGATGACCCGGTACGGCAGGCCGACGCGGATGAACACGTCCTCGAGCACGCGCGACTGCGCGTTGGTGCGGTAGAAGACCGCGACGTCGTCGAAGCTGGCGCCGTGGGTGCGCAGCTTCTCCGCCTCCTCGGCGACGAAGGACGCCTCGTCGTGCTCGTCGTCGGCGCGGTAGCGGACCACGGGCTGGCCGAGCCCGCGGTCGGTCCACAGCTCCGCGCGACGCTTGACCGCACCGGGAGCGATGACCGCGTTGGCCGCGTCCAGGATCGTCTGGGTCGAGCGGTAGTTGCGGTCCAGCACGATCACCTGCGCATCCGGGTGGTCGCGCTCGAAGTCGAGGATGTTCTGGATCGTGGCGCCCCGGAAGCTGTAGACGCCCTGCTGCGGGTCGCCGACGACCATCACGTTGCGGTGCGCGCCGGCGAGCAGCTCGACGAGGTGGTACTGGGCCCGGTTGGTGTCCTGGTACTCGTCGACCATGAGGTGGCTGAAGCGGCGCTGGTAGTGCTCGAGCACCCCGTCGAACAGCTGCAGGATCGTGACGGTCTTGACGATCAGGTCGTCGAAGTCGAGCGCGTTGGCCTTGAACAGGCGGTCCTCGTAGGCCTGGTAGACCTCGGCGATCTGGATCTGCGGCCAGGCGTCGGCGCGCTGCTTGTAGGTCTCGAAGTCGGTGAGTTCGTCCTTGGCGTGGGAGATCGCCGTCTGGATGGCCCGAGGGGTGAGCCGCTTGTCGTCGACGCCGGCGTCCTTCGCGAGCTGCGCGATCAACCGCTGCGAGTCCTGCGCGTCGTAGATCGTGAAGGAGCTCCGGTAACCGAGCCGCGGCAGTTCCTTGCGCAGGATCCGCACGCAGGCCTTGTGGAAGGTGGTCACCCACATCCGCTCGCTCAGCCGCGTGCCGAGCAGCCCCCCGACCCGCTCGGCCATCTCGCCGGCGGCCTTGTTCGTGAAGGTGATCGCGAGCACCTCGAAGGGGCTGACCCCGTGGTCGCGGACCAGGTGGGCGAGGCGGTGGGTCAGCACCCGGGTCTTGCCCGAGCCGGCGCCGGCGACGACCAGCACGGGGCCGTCGACGGCCGTGACGGCGGCGCGCTGGGCGTCGTTCAGGCCGGCGAGCAGCGGCGAGTCGGCGGCGACGGCGGCGGGGTCGGGCACGGCAGATCCTGGACCGAGGTGGCGGGTGGGCGAGCGGGCGAGCGCCTGGGGCGTCGGCGGGCCGCGATCGTGCCGGGTCCCGGCGCGAGCAGCCCGACGGGTCGCCCGACCGGCCCGACCGGCCCGACCGGCCCGACCGGCCCGACCGGAGCGTACTGACCGGCTCCGACACCGAGGTGGCCCGCCGGCCCGCGGGCTGGCAAGCGGCCCGCGGATCGGCAGGCGGCCCCACCTTGCCGAGCCAGTCGCCGGGTTGTGTGACGATCCGACGTCCTACAGGTCGTTCCGTCACACAACCTCGGTCCGGCGCGACACCCGGAGCCCGGCCCACAGGCGCAACAGCTCGGAGCCCGCCACGAGGGCGGGCTCCGGGGGTGGGTGCGCTGGGATGACGGTGTGCTGCTCGTGCAGGCGGGCGTCACAGCCGCGACGCCCGCGTGCACGGGGTCAGGCGACGAAGCGGATCGTGAACGGGTAGCGGTAGCCCTCGCCGTTGGAGGCCTTCACCGCCCCGATGATCGGGAGCACGATCCACGCCACCGCGGCGACGACCGCCAGGATCGCCAGGGCGATGAACCCGACCCCGAACGTCAGCACGCCGACCAGGGCCGCGGGGATCGCCAGCACCGCGGACAGCACGACGACCAGCAGGACGGTGAGCTGGAAGTTCAGCGCCTCCTTGGCGTGGTGGTCCAGGAAGGGGTGCTCCTCGCGCTTGAACAGCCACACCAGCAGCGGGCCGGCGAAGCCGAAGATCGCGGCGGTCGCCAGACCGACGACCAGGCCGCCGAGGTGGGCGCCGATGGCCCAGCCACGCAGCTCGGAGCTGAGCCCCGAGGGGTGGGGCTGCGGGGCGCCCCAGCCGGCGGCGCCGGGACCGGCAGGCGGCGGTGGGGGCGGGACCGTCCCACCGGTCGCACCGGCCGCACCGGTCGCACCGGCCGCACCGGTCGCACCGGTTGCACCGCTTGCACCGGCCGCCCAGGCCTGGCCACCGGTCGGGCCGGTGGCGCCGGCGGACGGCAGGGCACCTTGGACATCGCCAACCGGGCCGGGGGTGGCGTTCGGCGATGCCGGGGCGTCCGGCGCGGCACCGGTGGCGGGCTGCACGGCGGTGCCGCACAGCTGGCAGGCGGGCGCGTGCTGGTCGACGATCGCGCCGCAGGTCGGGCAGGTCATGGGGGTCCTCCTCGGGTGGTGCGCCGGCCGAGGTGCCCGGGGGTGGGCGCGGCTCGGTGCAGGCTCGAGGTCGATGGTGGCACCACCGGTCGGCGCCCACCATCGGGGACCCCCCGCAGCCGACCCTGAGACCACCCCGGGGGGTCAGGGTGGCCGGGTGCGGGCGGTCAGTACCGGAACGGCCAGGCCATGAAGTAGAACTTGATGCGCAGCCAGATGCCGTACAGCCCGAGGGGCTCGACGATGAGGAAGCCTGCCACCAGGATGGCCTGGAAGGAGCTGCGCCGCTGCGCGCTGGACAGCTCCGACAGCAGCGGCAGCTCCCCGAGGAACGCGTCGGCGACCTGGCCCAGCACCACGAAGGCGATCGCACCCAGCACGGCCCCCACCACCGTGCCGATGCCGCCGATCACGATGATCGCGATGTACTCGATCGAGATGAGCAGGTTGACGGTCGCGTCGATGGTCAGGAACTGCGCCTCCCACGCGAACATCGCCCCCGCGACCCCGGCCAGGAAGGACGACACCCCGAAGGCGACGTACTTCGTCCGCGCGACGTCGACGCCCATGACCGCCGCCGCAACGTCCCGGTCCCGGACCGCGGCCATGGCCCGCCCGGTGTGCGAGCGGCGCAGGTTGGTGGCGAACAGCACGGCGACGACCGCCAGCACCAGGAAGATGTAGTACTTCAGGATCGAGGAGCTCAGCGGCGTGCCCAGGATGGACACGTCCAGCGTGCTGACCGTCGGCCCGTCGAACCACCACAGCATCGGCACGGCGGTGCCGGACAGCCCCCCGGTCCACTCCGGGAACGAGCGCAGCACGTGCGCCACCAGGAACACGAGCCCGAGGGTGACGATGGCGAGGTAGAGGCCCTTGAGCCGGAGCGCGAAGGGGCCGACCGCGAGCCCGACCGCGGCCGCCAGCACCCCGGCGATCGGCACGATCAGCCAGAAGGGCAGCCCGAACGAGCCGCCGAGGATCGCGGCCGTGTAGCCACCGATGCCGATGAAGGCGGCGTGCCCGAGGCTGATCTGGCCGGTGAACCCGGTCAGGATCATCAGGCCGACGGCCCCGACCACGAAGACCAGGATCTCGGCGCCGAGGGTGAGCCACAGCGAGCTGGCGCGCAGCGGGAACACCAGCGCGAACAGCACGGCGAGGACCACGCCGGCCTGCCGCCACCTCGATGCCAGCAGGCGCAGGTCGTCCTCGTAGCGGACGGAGAGCGGCTTGGTGGGCATCTAGACGCGCTCCACTTCTCGGGTGCCGAACAGCCCGTAGGGCTTGACCATCAGGAAGCCGATCATGATCACGTACGGGAAGACCTGGTGGAAGTTGTTCCCGAACGCACCGAGCAGCGGGTTGACGTAGCCCTGGGCGAGCAGCTGGACGACCCCGAGCGCGAGCCCGCCGATCACGGCCCCCAGCGGCGACTCGAGCCCGCCGATCAGCACCGCCGGGAAGGCCGCCAGCGCGATCAACCAGATGTTGCCGTCGACGATGCGGGGGAACATCCCGAGGAACACCCCGGCCAGCGCCGCCATCGCCCCGGCCATGAACCACGAGGTGGCGAACACCCGCCCGACCGGGATCCCGAGCCCGAGCGCGACCTCCTGGTCGGAGGCGGTGGCCCGCATCCCGATCCCGATCCGGCTGCGCTGGAACAGCAGGTAGAAGCCGACCAGCACGAGCGCGGTGGCACCGACGGCGGCCATGGAGTTGTAGAGCACCCGGGCACCCAGGATCTCCACCACCGAGGTGGTGTCCCACGCGGTCGGCATGCCCCGCTCGCCCCCGCCCCAGATGACGTTGATCGCGACCCGCATGAGCGCGCCGACGAAGATGGTCACGATCACGGTGACGAACACCGGCCGGCCGACCATCGGACGCAGGACCGCCCGTTCGACGCCCATCCCGACGGTGCCGGTGACCGTCATGGTCACGACCAGCGCCACGATCCACGGCAGCCCGGCGGCCACCAGCGAGATCATCAGGAACGCGCCGAGCATCACGAACTCGCCGTGGGCGAAGTTGAACACCTGGGAGGCGCGGTAGATGACCACGAACCCCAGCGCCACGAGCGCGTAGATCGACCCGAGGGCGAGCCCGGAGAACAGCAGCTGCAGGAAGGTCTGCACGGTCAGTACATCTCCTCGATGAGCTCGGCGTAGCGCTCGTAGAACGCCGACCGGCGGACCTTCTGGGTGGCGGTGAGCTCCTCGTCGTCCTGATGGAGCTCCTTGGGCAGCAGGCGGAAGGCACGCACCTGCTCGACGCGTGCGAGCGCCTCGTTGCAGCGCCGGACCTCGCCGTCGACCAGCTGCACCACCTCGTCCTTGGCGGCCAGGTCCTGGAACGAGGTGTAGGCGATGCCCTTGCGCGAGGCCCAGTCACCGACGTTGTCGGCGTCGATCTGGATCAGCGCGGAGATGAACTTGCGACCGTCCCCGATGGCGACGCACTCCTTGATGTACGGAGAGGTCTTCATCTGGTTCTCGATCTGCTCCGGGGAGAGGTTCTTGCCCCCGGCGGTGATGATGATGTCCTTGATGCGCCCGGTGATGGACAGGTAGCCGTCCTCGTCGATCGTCCCGACGTCACCGGTGTGCAGCCAGCCCTCGACGTCGACCGTCTCCGCCGTCGCCTCCGGGTTGTGGAGGTAGCCGACGAAGACCTGGGGGCCCCGGACCAGCACCTCGTCGCCAGCACCGAGGTGGCACTCCACACCCGGGATCACGGGGCCGACGGTGCCGATCCTGGCCTCGCCGGGCGGGTTGGCGTGGCTGACCCCGGCGCACTCGGTCTGGCCGTAGCCCTCGGCGATCTCCACCCCGATGGCGTGGAACCAACGCAGCAGCTCCGGCGCGACCGGCGCGGCGCCGGAGACGGGGAACCAGCAGCGCCTGAGCCCCAGCCGCTCCTGCAGCGCCCGGAAGACCAGCAGGTCGAACACCTTCCAGACCACGTGGTCGATGGGGTTCCAGCGCGTGCCGGCCTGCTTCTTGGCCGACAGCCGCTGGCCTTGGCGGAGCCCGGTGTGGAACAGCGCCCGCTTGAGCCGGGAGGAGTCCCCCATCTTCACCAGGATCGAGGAGTGCATCTTCTCCCAGATGCGCGGCACGCCGACGAAGACCGTCGGGGAGACCTCGCGCAGATCCTCGGCGACGGTGTCGATCGACTCGCCGAAGTGGACCACGGAGCCGGTCGCCAGCGGCAGGTAGAGCGTGAAGATCTTCTCGGCCACGTGGCACAGCGGCAGGTAGCTGAGCACCTGCTCGTCCGCGGAGTAGCCGAAGGCGGCCACGCCGGCGTCCGCGGAGGCCGTCACGTTGCGCGAGGAGAGCATCGCGCCCTTCGGCGGGCCGGTGGTGCCGGAGGTGTAGACGATCATCGCCGGCTCGTCCGGGTCCAGCGCGGCGATGCGCTCGAGCACCTCACCGGCGCGCGCGTCCAGCTGCTCGCGACCGCCGGCGACGAAGTCCTCCCAGGTGACGAGCCGGTCGTCGGCGTAGCTCCGGGTCCCCCGCGGATCGATGACGACGACGGTCCGCACGGTCGGGATCTGGTCGCGGATCGCGACGACCTTGTCGACCTGCTCCTGGTCCTCGCAGACCAGCAGCACGGACTCCGAGTGCGAGGCGATGTAGGCCACCTCGGGCTCCGGGTTGGTCGGGTAGACACCGACGCTGCGGGCCCCGATCGACTGGGCGGCGAGGTCGGCGAAGACCCACTCCTCGCGGTTCTCGCTCAGGATCGCGACGTGGTCGCCGGCAGCCACGCCGGCGTCCAGCATCGCGATCGCGGTGGCCAGCACCTCGTCGCGGTAGCCGGCCCAGCTGCGCTCCTCCCAGATCCCGAAGCGCTTCTCGCGCAGCGCCGGCGCATCGGGACGGTCGTGGGCGAGGTGGACCAGGCGACCGGGCAGCGAGTCGCGGTGGATGCGTGCGACCAGCTCGTCGGTCGCGGCGGTCAGGGTCGCGCTCATCGGTCCACCTCCGGGTCCGCGTCGTCCACCTCCGGGTCGGCGTCGTCCACCTCGGCGCTGGCAACGTCGGCACGGGCAACCTCGGTGGCGGCCACCTCGGCACTGGAGCCGAGGTAGGCCCGGATCACCTCGGGGTCGCGTTGGACGTCGTCGGGCAGGCCCTCGGCGATCTTGCGGCCGAAGTCCAGCACGGTGACCCGGTCGGCCAGGTCCATGACGACCCCCATGTCGTGCTCGACCAGGATCTGGGTCACGTCCAGCTCCTCCTGGACGTCCAGCAGGTAGCGCGCGACGTCCTCGGTCTCCTCCTGGTTCATCCCGGCCGCCGGCTCGTCCAGCAGCAGCAGGGTCGGCTCCATCACCAGCGCGCGCCCGAGCTCGATGCGCTTCTGGACCCCGTAGGGCAGGAACGAGGCCGGCATGTCGCGGTAGCGCTCGAGGTTGAGGAAGTCGATGATGTCCTCGACCTTGGCGCGGTTGGCGACCTCCTCGCGCCGGGCCCGACCACGGAAGATGCCGTCACCGAGCCAGGAGGACGTGTAGCGCGTGTGGCGGCCGACCAGCAGGTTCTCCAGCGTGGTCAGCATCGGGAACAGCTCGACGTTCTGGAAGGTGCGGGCGACCCCGAGGCGGGTGACCTCGTGCGGTTGCAGGTCGGCGACATCGCGGCCGGCCACCTCGACCCGGCCCTTGGTGGGGCGGTAGACGGCGGAGATGCAGTTGAAGGTGGAGGTCTTGCCGGCTCCGTTCGGGCCGATGATGGCGTACAGCTCGCCGGGGTAGACCTCGAAGCTGACGTGGTCGATCGCGGTGATGCCGGAGAAGGACAGCGTCACCTCGTCGAAGCGCACGAGCGGCTGGCCGGTGCGCTCCGGGGGCCTGCGGGGCGCGGGGGTCGGCGTCGGCGTCGGCGTCGTGGCGGTCGGCGTCGTGGCGGTCGGCGTCGGCGTCGTCGCGGGGACGTCCATGGCGGCTCCGTGCTCGGGGGTGGTCACGACAGCCAGCGCTTGCGGCGGCGGTAGTGCTTGACGTCGCGGTAGTTGCGCCGGCCCTCGCCCCCGACGCCGAGGTAGAACTCCTTGACGTCGGCGTCCTCGCGCAGCTCGGCGGCCGGGCCGTCGTGGACGATCTTGCCGGTCTCGAGCACGTAGCCGTGGTCGGCGATCTCCAGCGCGACCGAGGCGTTCTGCTCGACCAGCAGCACGCTGATCCCGTCGCGGTTGAGGTCGGTGACGACCTGCGCGACCTCCTCGACCAGCCGTGGGGCGAGGCCCAGCGTCGGCTCGTCGAGCAGCAGCATCCGCGGCCGGGCCATCAGCGCCCGGGCCACCGCGAGCATCTGCTGCTCCCCGCCGGACAGGTACCCCGCGGTCCGCCCGCGCCGCTCCCCGAGGACGGGGAAGCGGGCGTACTGGGCCTCGAGGTCGTCCTTCACCTCGTTGTCCCGCCGCGTGAAGGCCCCGGTGAGCAGGTTCTCCTCCACGGTGAGGTCGGCGAAGATGCGCCGGCGCTCCATCACGTGGCTGATACCCCGGCGCACGATGGCGTCCGGCTGCGGGCCGAACAGCGGCTCGCCGTCGAAGCTGCCGGTGCCCTTGGTGACGTCCCCGTTGTGGATGTCGAGCAGACCGGTGATGGCCCGCAGCAGGGTGGTCTTGCCCGCCCCGTTCGAGCCGAGCAGGGCGACGATCTGACGATCGTCGACGGTGAGGCTGATGCCCCGGAGCACGAGGATGACCTTGTTGTAGACCACCTCGAGGTTGTTGATCTCGAGCACTTGTCGCCCCTCGTCACCACCCCCGACGGACGCGACACCGGCCCGGGTCACCCAACGAGCAGGTGACCCGGGCCCGGCATCACGGACCTACTCGATACCGGTCCAGCTGTCCGGCGTGGCGAAGTCCGCGAGGACGGTCCAGTCCTCGAGGTTCTCGCCGGGCGCGAGGATCCGGCTGTCGGTCAACGTGACGAACGGGAAGCTCGTCATGTCGATCGGGGACGGG
>JBLRWQ010000090.1:0-9461 GCA_047921175.1 Nitriliruptoraceae bacterium
CGCCGAGGGGCCGGGCCTGAGCCGCAAGGCGCTCGCCGGCGCGACCCACCGGGCCCGCATCCCGATCGCTGCCGACGTCGACTCTCTGAACGTCGCCGCCGCGGGCGCGATCGCCGGCTACGAGCTGGCCCGGCGCTCGCGAACGGACGTCAGGGACCGGCCGGGAGTGCCGCGAGGTCGGTGACGGTGTGCCGCGCACCGTCCCGGGTGAAGGTCACCTGCAGGGTGCGTGCCCGGAGATCGGCCGTCAGGGACGCGACCTCGCCGTCCTGCTCGAAGCCCATGGTCAGCACCTCCTCGTCGTCGCCCGGCTCCAGGGACCAGGTGCCGTCGAACGCGGGATGGGAGTTGCGGAAGCGCAGCAGCTGCAGCAGCCGCGCCACCACCGGCCGCGTCAGCGTGTCGAGGACCTCGTCGGTGGCGTAGTAGCGCCGGTTGATGTCCCGGCCGACACCGGTGGCGTGCAGCAGCTCGACGTCGTTGGTGCCGGCCAGCAGCCCGACGTAGTAGATCTGCGGGATCCCGGGGAGGAACAGCTGCAGGGCGCGGGCCAGGAGGTAGGCGTCGTCGTCCCGCGCCAGCGCGTCGAAGAAGGTGCAGTTGACCTGGTAGAGGTCGACGTTGGAGGCGGCGGCCCCGGTCGCCAGCTGCGAGCTCCCACGGCTGTGCTCGTGGATCCCCTCGACGAGCTGGTCGATCTCCGCCGCATCGAGGAGCCCCGGGCTGCCGGCCAGGTCGCCGGTATCCGGGCCGATGTCGATCACGCCGATGCCGTCGTGGGTGTCCAGCACGGTGATCGCGTTGCGGGGGCGCAGCTCGAACCAGCGCCGCAGCGGCGCGGTCGTGCCGGTGTAGAGCGCGTGCAGGACCAGGGGCGGCAGGGCGAAGTCGTACACGTAGTCGACCCGGGCGGCGATCTCGACCTGCTTGCGCCAGTAGCTGTGGATCTCGACCAGGATCTCGATGCCGCGCGCATGCGCACGCGCGGTCAGGTCGTCGATGAACGCGAAGGTCTCCTCGGTCATGAACGAGGAGGTGCCGGGGGTCTTGATGGCGTAGCCGACCGCGTCGAGCCGGACCGAGCGGATGCCGTGCTCGGCGAACCGGTCCAGGATCGAGTCGAGGTAGGCCCGCCCGGCCGCCGATCGGACGTCGATGTCGATCTGCTCGGAGGTGAAGGTGGTCCACACCACCCGCTTGGTCCGGTCGCCGAGCTGGACCGGGGTCAGCGGGAGGCCGGGCCGGGGTCGGTACAGCTTGCCGAGCAGCGCCTCGTTCACGCCATCGGGGAAGACCCGGTCCAGGGTGAGGAACAGCTCGGCGTGCTCGGAGGCGTTGCCCCTGGCCAGGAAGTCCTGGAACAGCGGGGAGCGGGCCGAGACGTGGTTGACGATCAGGTCGGCCATGACCGGGTGGGTGGCCGCGACCGCCTGGACGTCGTCCCAGGTCCCGAGCCGGTCGTCGACCGCCCGGTGGTCGACCGGATCGAAGCCGGCGTCTGCCCCGTCGATCGGGTCGAAGAAGGGCAGGATGTGCACCCCGCCGAACACCCCCGCGAGCGGGCCCTCGAGCAGCGCCTTGAGCCCTTGCAGGTCGCCGGCGAGCCGATCGGCGTAGGTGACGAGCTGGGCCTGGTTGCGCACGTCGAGCCACCTGGGTCGTGTGGGCACGCTCCTGTCACGACCGAGGATAGGTGCGCGTCCCGAGCTCCCGGCGGGGCGGACGGCCGCGTAGCCTCCCGCCCACGGCGAGCGGGGGAGGAAGGGCGGGCGATGGCGACGAGCCTCACGGTCCGCTTCCACGAGCTGGACCCGTACGGGCACGTCAACCACGCCGTCTACCTCACCTACCTCGAGCAGGCCCGCGTCGAGCACCTGGCCGCGGCCGGGCTCGATCTGCTCGAGCTCGCCGACCGGTACGGGTGGCAGCTGGTGGTGGTCTCGGTGGAGGCGCGCTACCTCGCCGCAGCCGGGGTGGGCGACGTGCTCACCGTGACCTGCCGTCTGGCGGAGCGCCGGCGGGCGTCCGCGGTGCTCGCGCAGGAGGTCCGGCGCGGAGCGGCGGTGCTGGTCCGCGCCCGGGTCCGGGTCGCGACGGTGGACGCCGAGGGCCGCGCCATCGCGCTGCCCGGGGTGGTCATCGACGCCCTCGCCGCGGGAGGGACCGCGTGACGACGCTGGACCCGCTCGACCTCGACCGCCCGACCCGGCTCGGGACCCTCCGGCGCTCGATCGCCCTGCTGGCGCTGGCGGCGATCGTGGTGGCTTGGTGGCAGGTCGCCGCCGCCACCGATGGCCTCGAGGTCACGACGCGGGAGCAGGACGGGGTGCCGGTGGACCTGCTGATCCCCGAGGATGCCGTCGACGCCCCCGGGGTGGTGGTGGCGCACGGCTTCGCCGGCTCCCGACAGCTGATGCGTGCGACCGCGCTGGCGCTGGCCGACGCCGGCTTCGTCGTCGCCGTCCCCGACCTCGCCGGGCACGGCGCCAACCCGCGACCGCTGCCCACCGACGACGAGGGTGCGCAGCTCGCCGCCGACGTGCTGAGCGCGGTCGCGGTGCTCGAGGCGACCCCGCAGGTCGCCGCTGGCCAGGTCGGCCTGCTCGGGCACTCGATGGGCTCCGGCGCGGTCCTGCGGGCCGCGATCGACGCCCCGGAGCGCATCGGCGCGGTCGTGGCCGTGTCACCGACCGACGCGCCGGTCACCCCGGAGCGCCCCGGTGACCTGCTGCTGCTCGCCGGGGAGCTCGAGCCGCGTTTCGTCGCCAACGCCACCTCGCTGCTGGAACGGGCCGGCGGCCCGAGCGGTCCGGAGCAGGACGGACCGCGCCGTGCGTTGGCGGTCATCGATGGCGTCGAGCACGTCAGCATCCTGTTCGCTGCCGACATGCACCGGCGCTCGGTCGCCTTCCTCGCCGACGGTGCCGGCGTCGCGGGCACCGAGGTGGACGTCGACGCGGACGTGGGCGGGGCCGGCCCGCTCGGCTGGTGGGCGTTGCACCTGCTGGCGGTGCTCGTGCTCTGGCGTGCCCTCGTGCCGCTGCTGGTCGACCGCGGGACGGGCGCGCGTGTCGGTGGTCGCAGCCTGCTCGGTGCCGTCCTCGGGGCCGTGGCGGCGACGACCGTCCTCGCGGTGGCGGGCGCGGCGGTCGACCTGACCGGCCTGGGGGGGATGCTGGTCGCCCCCGTGCTGGCCGGCTGGTTCCTGGTGGCCGGAGCGGTCTGGCTGTGGGTGGGGGTGCGCCCGTCGCGGCTGGACGCCCGCGACGGGATCTGGGCGCTGCTCCTGGTCGGTGTGCTCGCGCTGGCGCTCGCCGCCCTGGGCGGTCGGGCGTGGCTGCCGGTGGTGCCGACCGGCCTCAGGGCGGCGTTGCTCCCGGGCTTCGTCGTCGCGGTGCTGCCCTGGACGGTGGCGCTGGCGACCAGCCTGCAGGGCCGGCGCGGCGTGCGTGCGGCCCTGTGGTGGCTGGTCGTGGTGCTGGTGGTGACCGTGGGGCTCGCGATCGCCGCCGCGGTCGTGCCGGCGCTCGGCTTCCTGGTCCTCCTGCTGCCGCTGGTCCCCGTGCTGCTGACCGTGTCGGCCGTGACCTGGGCCCCGTTGCAGCGACCCTGGGCGGGGGGCCTGGCCACCGCGGCGCTGCTCGGCTGGATGCTGGCGGTGCTGTTCCCGCTGGCGTGACCGTGCCCGATCGGGGCCGCGGCAGCTAGCGTGCGGCCCCGGCAGGGAGGCCGGGATGGAGCTCGCGGGCAGCAGCGCGGTGGTGACCGGTGGGGCGGCCGGGATCGGTGCCGCACTGGTACGGGGGCTGGCCGCCGCCGGGGCGCGCGGGGTCCTGGTCGCGGACCTCGACGCCGATGCAGCCCAGCAGGTCGCGGACGAGCTGGTCGCCACCGGGACGCCCGCGCTGGCGCGGCGGGTGGACGTCGCCGACGCGGACGCGGTCGCGGCCATGATCGCCGCGGCCGAGGAGGCCTTCGCGGGGCTCGATCTGGTCGTGTCCAACGCCGGCATCGGTACCGGCGCGGGGCTGGAGGCCAGCCCGGCGCAGTGGCAGCAGACCTTCGAGGTCAACGTCCTCGCCCACGTCCACGCCGCACGGGCGGCGCTGCCCGGGATGCTGGAGCGGGGCCGCGGCGCCTTCCTCCACACCTGCTCCGCGGCGGGCCTGCTGACCATGGTCGGTGACGCCCCCTACACCGTGACCAAGCACGGCGCCGTGGCCTTCGCCGAGTGGCTCGCCATCACCTACGGCGACCGGGGCATCGAGGTGGTGGCGCTGTGCCCGCAGGGGGTGGAGACCGCCCTGCTCGCCGAGGCCGACGCCGGGCTGGCGGGTCGGGCCGTGCGCGCGGCGGCCCCGGTGCTCACCCCGGGGGAGGTCGCCACCTCGGCGCTGGCGGCGCTCGCGGGTGGCCGCTTCCTCGCGCTGCCGCATGCCGAGGTGGCGGACCACGAGCGGGCCAAGGTGGCGGACCGGGACCGGTGGCTGGCGGCGCTCAGACGGCTCAGCCGGGCGCTGGAAGCCTGAGCGACCCAGCGGCCCAGCGGCCCCCGGCGCGGGGGTGCCGTGCCGGTCGCGACGTCCACCGGGTGCACGGCACCATGGATGGTCGCGGTTCCGTGCACGGTCGGTGGTCGAGCTCGGGGCCGGGGTGCACGAAGCCGTAGATGGGCAGGGTTCCGTGCGCAGCCGGCCGCCGGCGACGGGCCCGAACGCGGTGGGAGGGACGCCCGCGACGTCCTGCGGCCGCGATCTCAGCGGCCGAGCAGCTCCTCCAGCCGGCGGTGCAGCGGCAGTGACTCGAGCCAGCCCTCCGGGGCCCGGTCGCCGCCCTCGAGCGCGCGGTACAGCGGGTGGCGTTGCTGCTCGAGCCAGGCGATCGCGGCCACCTGGTGGTCGCGGGTCAGCGCCGCGGGATCGACCACCGTGCCCGCACGCCCGTCCAGCAGGTAGTCGTCCCAGGCGTGCCGCACCACCCACGTATCCGGGTCCTCCAGCAGCTCACGGAGCCGGCCGCACTGGTCCTCGGTCAGGTCCAGGGGCACGGTCCGCCGCGATCCGGTCCGGGTCCGTGGCGAGCGGGAGCGCATCGAAGGTCCTGTCGATCGGCTCGTCTGGACGACCGACACGCTAGCGGGGTCGGCGCGTGCGGGGCGCGCCGGTTGCGGGGGTTAGCCTCGTCGCGACACCCGTGGGACCGCACCACCCCGATCCCGTCCCACGCGAGGAGCGCACCATGGACATGCCGTACCGCCGTCTGGGCCCGTCGGGGCTCAAGGTCTCCGCACTCAGCTTCGGTTCGTGGGTCACCTTCAAGAGCCAGGTCGACGTGGACGCCGCCGTGGACTGCCTCGCCGCCGCCTTCGAGGCCGGGGTCAACTTCTTCGACAACGCCGAGGTGTACGCCGGTGGGGAGTCGGAGCGGATCATGGGGGAGGCGTTCCGCGCCCTCGGCTGGCAGCGGCACGAGTACGTCGTCACGAGCAAGTTCTACTGGGGCATCCACGACACGCCGCACACGAAGAACACCCTGAACCGCAAGTACCTGCTGGAGGCCATCGATGCCTCGCTGGAGCGGTTCGGGCTCGACCACCTCGACGTCATCTACTGCCACCGCGCCGACACCGAGACGCCGCTGGAGGAGACCGTCCGGGCGATGTCGGACGCCATCGACCGGGGCCGGGCCCACTACTGGGGGACCTCGGAGTGGACCGCGGAGGAGATCCGCGGGGCCTGGGAGATCGCCGAGCGCAACGGCTGGCACAAGCCGATCACCGAGCAGCCCCAGTACAACCTGCTGCACCGCGAGCGGGTGGAGCAGGAGTACGCCCGGCTGTACGACGACATCGGGCTCGGCACGACCATCTGGTCGCCGCTGGCGTCGGGGCTGCTCACCGGCAAGTACCTCGACGGGGTGCCCGAGGGCAGCCGCGCGGCGCTGGAGGGCTACGAGTGGTTGGGCAAGCGCCTGACCGACGGGCGCTACAACGACGCGCTGCGGCGCTTCAAGGACGTGGCGGAGCAGGGCTACGGCGTCACCATGGCCCAGCTCGCGATCGCCTGGGCGGCCGCCAACCCGCACGTCTCGACGGTCATCACCGGGGCGTCCCGGGTCGAGCAGGTGCGGGAGAACATGCAGGCGCTCAAGGCGCTGGCCCAGCTCGACGAGGCCGCGGTGACCGAGATCGCCGAGATCTTCGCCTGAGGCCCCGCGTGCGTCAGCCCGTGTCGACCGGCAGCTGACCGGTCGCCAGCCGGACCTGCAGCGCCGCGGCACGGGCCGGCGCCTGCTCGCGGGCGAAGGTGCGGTCGGGCGGGTCACCGCAGGCGGGGTTGCCGTCCTCGGCGTGGAAGTTGTGGAAGCAGTCCGGACAGTGCACGTCGAGGATCTCGGGCAGGTAGGGGCACTCCCCGTCGTGGCAGGAGCGTGGGCCGACGGCGGGGTGCTCCGGTGCCCGTGCCGGAGGGCCCTGGTGGTCGCGTCCTCGGCGTTCCATGCTGCCGGTATGAGCCGCCACCCGTCCGCCGCCTCGCCGGCCGCTTCCGACCGCGACCTCCCGCTCACCGAGGTGGTCCTGCGTGCCGAGGGGCTCCGGTTCGCCTACGGGGACCTGCTCGCCGTCGACGACGTGTCCGTGACCCTGGCGGCGGGGGAGATCCTCGGCTTCCTCGGTCCCAACGGGGCGGGCAAGTCCACGACCATCAAGATGCTCATCGGGCTGCTGCGGCCGGATGCGGGCAGCGTCGAGGTGCTCGGGATGCCGATGGCCACCCAGCGCGAGGCGATCCAGGCGCGCGTGGGGGTGGTGTTCGAGGAGAAGAACCTCTACCCGGCCCTGTCGGGGCGGGAGAACCTCGCGTTCTTCGGTCGGCTGTTCGGGCTGCGTGACCTCGACCTCGACGCGCTGCTGGCGCGGGTCGGGCTGGCGGGACGGGGCGACGACCGGGTCGGTGGCTACTCCAAGGGCATGCGCCAGCGGCTGACCGTCGCCCGGGCGTTGCTGCACCGGCCCGACCTGCTCGTGCTCGACGAGCCGACCGACGGGCTGGACCCCGTGTCGGCGCGGGCGATCCGGCAGGTCATCCGCGAGGAGGCCGACCGTGGGGTGGCGGTGCTGCTCACGACCCACGACATGTACGAGGCGGACGAGCTGTCCGACCGGGTCGCCTTCCTCGATACCGGCCGCATCCTCGCCCTGGACCCGCCCGAGCTGCTCAAGCTCCGGCACGGCCAGCGCGCGGTCCGGGTCCGTCGTCGGCTCGGCGACCAGGTCGAGGAGACCGTGGTCCCCCTGGACGGGGACGCCGGCGAGCGGTTGCGGGACCTGGTCGCCGGCGAGGACCTGCTGACCGTCCACACCGAGGAGGCCACGCTCGAGGACGTCTTCGTCGCGCTCGCCGGCCGGCGGCTCGAGTAGGGGCGGGCCATGGCCACCGAGCAGCCCCGAGCGGCGCCGGTCCGCGCGATCATCGTCAAGGACCTGCGGCTGTTCACCCGTGACCGCTTCTACGCGTTCATCACCGTGCTCGGCCTCGTGTTCTACGTGGCGGTGTTCTGGCTGCTGCCCGCCGAGGTCGAGGAGACGCTGACGATCGGGGTGCACCTGCCCGGCGGCGAGGCCCTGCTGGAGGCCGGTCTCGAGGACGGCGTGGAGCAGGGGCTCGAGGTGGTGGTCTTCGCGACCGCGGCCGAGCTGGAGGCGGCGGTCCGCGACGGTGAAACGGTCGCCGCCGGGCTGGCGTTCCCCGACGGCTTCCTCGCTGCGACCGCAGCCGGGCAGCGCACGACGGTCCAGGTACTGCTCCCGGGGGCGGCGCCGGCGCTGCTCGGTGACGCGCTGTCGGCGGCGGTCCGTGAGCTGGCCGCGGCCGTGACCGGGCAGGAGCCGCCGGTGGTGCTGCCGGACGAGGAGGCGCTGATCGTCGGGGTCGACCGCACCGGGGAGCTGCTGGCGCTGCGGGAGCAGCTCCGTCCGCTGCTGCTGTTCGTGGTCCTGCTGGTGGAGATGTTCGCGCTGGCCGCCCTGGTCGCCGGGGAGCTGTCCCAGCGGACCATCACCTCGATCCTGGTCACCCCGGCGCGGATCCGGGACGTCATCACGGCCAAGGCGATCCTCGGGACCGCGCTGGCCCTGACCCAGGCGCTCCTGCTCGGCGCCCTGACGGGCGCGTTCGCCCGCCAGCCACTGCTGGTGCTGCTGGCGCTGGTGCTCGGTTCGCTGCTGGTCACCGGGGTCGGGCTGCTGGTCGGCTCGCTCGGCCACGACTTCGTCGCCATCGTGTTCTGGTCCATGCTGGCGTTCGTGCCGCTGGTCGTCCCGGCGTTCGCGCTGCTGTTCCCGGGGACCCCGTCGTGGTGGATCCAGGCCCTGCCCACCTACGGGCTGGCGGAGATCCTGGTCCAGGCCACCGGGTACGGCACCGGCCTGGACGAGCTGCTCGGCGAGGTCGCGTCGCTGCTCGGCTGGTGCGTGGTGGTCCTGGTGGTCGGCGGGGGCGTCCTGGCCCGGAAGGTGGTGCGGCTGTGAACCTGACGCGGACCAGCCAGATCCTGGTCAAGGACCTCGCGATCGGCCCCCGCTCGCCGCTCCTGGTGTGGGCGCTCGTGATCCCGGTCGTGATCACGCTCCTGGTGCGCGGGGTGTTCGGTGACCTGTTCGCGAGCGACCCGCGGCTGGCGCTCGTCGACGAGGGCGGCTCGGCGCTGACCGCTGCCGCGGCCGAGGTCGAGGGGCTGGCCCTGACGCTGCTCGACGACGTCGGCACGCTGCGCGCCGAGGTGGCTGACGGTCGCTTCGATGCGGGCCTGGTCCTGCCGGCGGGGTTCGACGCCGCGCTGCGCGCGGGTGTGCAGCCGGAGCTCGAGCTGCTGCTGTCGGGGGAGAGCCGGCCCGCGGACCGGGCGGTGCTGCTCGCGACGCTCCTCGACCTCGTCCGGGAGCTGAGCGGCACGACGCCCCCCGTCGACGTCGAGGTGGTGGTGCTCGGCGAGGACCTGCTACCGATCGACCTGCGGCTGCTCCCGCTGCTCGTGCTGTACGCCGTGGCCATCCCCGGTGGCATGGTCCCGGCTGCGAGCCTGGTCGAGGAGAAGGAGCGGGGCACGCTGGCGGCGATCCTCGCCACCCCGACCAGCGTGGGCGAGGTCCTGCTGGCCAAGGGGGCGCTCGGGGTCCTCCTCGGGGTCGTCGCCGGGGTGGTCACCCTGGCGCTCAACGCCGCCTTCGGGACCGCGCCCGGCACGCTGCTGCTCAGCGTGCTGCTGGGTGCGGTGATGCTGGCGCTGATCGGGCTGCTGCTCGGCAGCTGGGCCGGTGACACCAACACCCTCTTCGCGGCCTGGAAGGGGGCCGGCATCGTGCTCTTCCTGCCCGCGGTGTTCTTCGTCTGGCCCGGGTTGCCGATGTGGCCCGCGCGGCTCATGCCGGCCTACTACTTCCTGCACCCCGCCTTCGCGGT
>JBLRWQ010000091.1:0-9296 GCA_047921175.1 Nitriliruptoraceae bacterium
ACCGGCGCGGGCTGAAGCTGCTGCCGGAGATCCACGCGACCTACGCGGAGCGGACCCACGAGGCCATCGCCGCCAGGGGGTTCGTCACCTACGACTTCTTCCTGCCCGGGCTGCTGATCCACGCCTTCGACCGTACGGACACGACGACGCTGAAGCGCTGGATCGCCGACCTGCTCGACAAGCAGATCCGCACCGTCAACATGCTGGGCTGCCACGACGGCATCCCGCTGCTCGACCTGCGCGGCCTGCTCGACGAGGGGGAGATCGAGCACCTCATCGAGGTGGTCAAGGGCCGCGGCGGGCACGTCAAGGACCTGCACGGGCAGAAGAAGGTCTACTACCAGGTCAACGCCACCTACCACTCGGCGCTGGGCGAGGACGAGGCGCGGCTGCTGCTCGCCCGCGCCATCCAGCTGTTCATGCCCGGCAAGCCCCAGGTCTGGTACCTCGACCTGTTCGCCGGGACCAACGACCACGAGGCGATGGAGCGCGCCGGCTCGGGCGGCCACAAGGAGATCAACCGCACCAACCTGTCCCTGGCCGAGGTGGAGGAGCGCCTCACGTGGCCGGTCGTCAAGCAGCAGCTCGAGCTGCTGCGCTTCCGCAGCACCTGCCCGGCGTTCGGCTTCGACGCAGCATGTGAGGTCGGCGACACCCCGCCGTCGCAGCTGTCGCTGACCTGGCGCAAGGACGGCCACGAGGCGCGGCTGGAGGCGGACCTCGCGGCGTGCACGTTCACGATCACCGCGACCGACGGTTCGGGCGAGGAGACCGCGAGGTTCTCCTCCGACGCGCTGACCGACGGTCCTGCGTGACCCCTGGCACCGCCCGGCGGCCTCGGGTCCCGGGCGGTCGCCCGGCCGCGCGACGGGTGGCTCAGGCCGTGCGGTCGAAACCCGCGACGACCTCGAGGAACCGATCGGGATCGACCAGGTGCGGGTAGTGCCCCGTGCCCGGCCACACCCGCAGCTCGGCACCAGCGATGCGGGCCTGCAGCCAGGCGGCGTACCCGTCACCCGGATCGATGCCGTGGAGCGCCAGGTACGGCACGTCGACCGATCCGAGGACCCCGTCCACCATCACGTTCAGCTCGTCCGTGGACAGATCGAGCACCGGCGACCAGATCCCGAGCACGACCTCCTGGCGGGGGGCACGGATGGCGCTGATCCGCTCCCAGTCCGCATCGGTGACCGCGCCGCGCATCGCGTCGAACAGCCCCGCGATGACCAACGGGAACGCGTCCGGGTCCCGCAGTTGCTCCTCCACCGCACCGACCTGCGACTGGAACCCGACCAGGTCCAAGGACTGGTCCACGTTGATCACGCCCCGCGTCGGCAACGCGGCGGCGTACGCGGTCGCCACCATCGCCCCCATCGAGTGGCCGATCACCAGCGGGGTGCCCAGACCGTGACGGGCCACCAACGCGTGCACGTCGCCGGCCATCGACGCGAGGTCGAAGGGGGCCTCGACGGGTGAGGCGCCATGGCCACGCAGGTCCACCGCGAGCACGGTGGCACGGTCCGCCAACCGTGCCAGCAGCGGCTCCCAGGTGCGTCGGTCCTCGGTGATGCCGTGGAGCAGGACGATCGGCGGTCCCGACCCGATGAGGTCGTGGGCGAGCGCAACGGGCTCGGGGGTGTCTGACACGGAGATGCCTTCCTGGTCCGCGGGTGGCCCGATGCTAGGGCGGGCGACCGCTGCGCGAACCACCGGATCGCGCTCCGTCCGGTGGGAGCGGCCCGGTGGGTGAGCATCGGTACGGCTGGCGACCACCGACCTCGGTCGTCGGGCAGGAGTGCGGTCATGGCCGCGACGAACCGACGCAGCGACCCGAGCTTGCCGAGGTTGTCGATCACCAGGCGGTCGTCGACCTCCGCGTAGCCATGCACGAGCACGTTGCGGAAGCCGACCGCCCCGGCGAGCGACGTCGCAACCTCGGCAGGGAGGATGCCCGCACGCTCCAGCAACCGGAACGCCTCCGCGTTGGAAGCCGGGGTCCCGAGCCCGCGGGCCGCGACCACGTGCTGCGCGGCGTCGATACAGGCCTCGATGGCGGTCTGGAACGTGTACTTGAGATGGCCGAGCCGGACCTCGTCCGCGAGCAGTCGCGCAGCATCGACGCGGGCGTCCTCGGCGTAGCCGTCCAGGACCCCGAGCCGTGCGGTCACGCGGCCGAGCTGCGCCACCAAGCGCTCGACGTCAACCATGGGCCTGCACGAAGTCCCGTCGGAAGGCCGCACGGCGGGGTGCCTCATCGAGGTAACGCTTGCGGGTGTCCGCCTGCCACCGCACCCGGCTGACCGGATCGTCGTCGAGCACGACCACACCGGTCAGTGCGATGCGTCCCGCGAGGGCCTCCGGAGCCCGCCGGAGATCGACGAGGTCCACGACGTCGGGCAGGTCCCCGGTCAGCGCCCACAGGTCGAGGTGGTCGTCCGCCCAGACCCCGAGGTCGACGTCCGATGCCGCACGCGCGGTCCCTTCGGCGTGGCTGCCGTACACCAACGCGAACCGGACGCCGTGGCGACGCAACACGTGCCGTAGTTCGTCGAGGTCGATCGGCAGCTCCATCCGGGCAGCATACGCCGGGCCGATGCGGCTCGGCGCGAGGACGCTGGGGGTTCTCAGTCGCCGAGGCAGACCCCGACGCTCCGTGCGCTGGAGACCCAGGGGTGGTCCACCGGCACGACCTTGCGCTTGCCGACGACCTCCTGCAACGGCAACGCCTCCACGCCGTCGCCGCGAGCGGCGACCATGACCCCGTAGGTCCGGTCGCGCACGAGTTCGACGCAGGCCGTCCCGAGCCGGGTCGCGAGGAGCCGGTCCCCTGCGGATGGCGTGCCGCCGCGCTGGACGTGCCCGAGGATGGTCAACCTCGACTCCAGCCCCGTGCTCTCCTCGAGGTCGTGGGTCAGCCGGAGGGTGCTTCCGACATGGTCCTCCTCGAGGTCCGCGAGCTCGGCCTTCGCGGCTCTGCGGTCCTGCTTGGACTCGGCCCGGTCCACCCGCGCCCGGGCCTCCTCGAGCAGCCGTGCCGCCTCGAGGGACACGGCGCCCTCCGCCACCGCCACGATGCTGAAGTTCTTCCCCGCCTGGCTGCGCCGCAGCACCGCCTGAGCGACGGTGTCGATGTCGTAGGGGATCTCCGGGATCAAGATCACATCGGCACCGCCGGCGATCCCGGCCCCGAGCGCCAGCCAGCCGGTGTTGTGCCCCATGATCTCCAGCACGATGATCCGGTGGTGGCTGTGGGCGGTGCTGTGTAGACGGTCCACCGCCTCGGTGGCTATGCCGAGCGCCGTATCGAAGCCGAAGGTGACGTCGGTGCCGTAGACGTCGTTGTCGATCGTCTTCGGGAGGGTGATGACGTTGAGACCCTGCTCCATCAACCGAAGGGCGTTCTTCTGCGTCCCGCCCCCACCCAGGCAGATCAACACCTCGAGGTGGTTGGCCTCGTAGACCTCCGCCATCTTCTCGCGCATGTCGAGCGTGCGGCTGCCGACGGGCATCTTGTGAGGCTTGTCCCGGCTCGTGCCCAGCAGGGTGCCGCCGGCGGTCAAGATGCCGGACACCACGTCGCTGCTGAGCCGGATCGTGCGGTTCTCCATCAGCCCGCGGAACCCGTCCCGGAAACCGATCACCTGCATGTCGTGCGCAGCCGCCGACTTGCCGATCGCCCGGATCGCCGCGTTGAGCCCCGGACTGTCGCCGCCTGCCGTCAGGACCCCGATCGATCCGGTCATCGCGTCACCTTCGCTCCAACCAACCATCCAGCCGGCCTCAGCTCCTCCCGCGGAGCGACCGGTACCGGCGGATGAGGGCGTTCGTCGAGCTGTCGTGCTCGAGCTCGACCTCGCCGGCAGCCGTCAGCTCCGGGACGATCCGCTTGGCCAGGACCTTGCCGAGCTCGACGCCCCACTGATCGAAGGAGTCGATGTCCCAGATGACCCCCTGGGTGAAGACGCTGTGTTCGTAGAGGGCCACGAGCTTGCCCAGGGTGTCCGGCGTGAGCCGGTCGGCCAGGATGACCGTGCTGGGACGGTTGCCGGGGAAGGTCCGGTGGGGCACGAGCCAGTCCGGCGTGCCCTCCGCCGCCACCTCGTCGGCGGTCTTGCCGAACGCCAACGCCTCGGCCTGGGCGAACAGGTTCGACATCAGGATGTCGTGATGCTCCCCGAGGGGATGGATCGGGTCGGCGAACCCGATGAAGTCGCACGGGATGAGCTTCGTGCCCTGGTGGATCAGTTGGTAGAAGGAGTGCTGCCCGTTGGTGCCCGGCTCGCCCCAGTAGATCGGGCCGGTCTCGTAGTCGGTGATGGCCGCGCCGTCGACCGCGACGCCCTTGCCGTTGCTCTCCATGGTGAGCTGCTGCAGGTACGCCGGGAAACGCTTGAGGTACTGCTCGTAGGGCAGCACCGCGATCGACTCCGCGCCGAAGAAGCTGGCGTACCAGACGGTCAGCAAGCCCATGAGGACCGGCAGGTTCCGGTCGAAGGGTGCGGTCCGGAAGTGCTCGTCCATCTCGTGGAAGCCCGCGAGCAGCTCGCGGAAGTGCCGGGGACCGATGGCCAGCATGGTCGACAGTCCGATGGCCGAGGTCATCGAGTAGCGCCCACCGACCCAGTCCCAGAAGCCGAACATGTTGGCCGTGTCGATGCCGAAGGCCGCCACCTCCTCAGCGTTGGTCGAGACGGCGACGAAGTGGCGGGCGATCGCCTCCTCGTCGTGCAGGGCGGCCAACGACCACGCGCGTGCCGTGCGGGCGTTGGTCATCGTCTCCAGGGTGGTGAAGGTCTTGGAGGCGATGATGAACAGCGTCTCCTCCGCGTCGAGGTCGTGGGTCGCCTCGGCGAAGTCGGTGCCGTCCACGTTGGACACGAACCGGAAGGTCAGGTCACGAGCGGCGTAGGACCGCAGCGCCTCGTAGGCCATCACCGGACCCAGGTCCGATCCACCGATCCCGATGTTGACGACGTTGCGGATGCGCTTGCCCGTGTAGCCCGTCCAGTCGCCGCTGCGCACACGCTCGACGAACCCGGCCATCGCATCGAGGACCTCATGGACGTCGTCGACGACGTTCACGCCATCGACGACGATCGAGGCATCCCGAGGCGCGCGCAGGGCCACGTGCAGGACGGACCGGTCCTCGGTGACGTTGATCCGGTCCCCCCCGAACATCGCCTCGATGCCTTCGCGCAGCCCCCGCTGCTCCGCCAGGTCCACCAGAAGGCGCAGGGTCTGGTCGGTGATGCGGTGCTTGGAGTAGTCCAGATGGAGGCCGAGCGCGTCCAGGCTCAAGCGATCACCGCGGTCGGGATCCTCCGCGAACAACGTCCTGAGGTGGATGGCGCGCATGTCCTCGTGGTGCGCCGCGAGCTTCCGCCACGCCGGGGTCTGCGTCACCGATGCCGTACCGCTTCCCATCCGGTCCTCCGCGTTGGTGCGCTCTCACGTGGGTACTGGGTGCCGGTTCGCCGGCCGCCGAGGCGACGCCGCACGCCACCTCGCTGCTGCACGTCGGAGCGGCATCGTCACCGTAGTTGGTGGTAACCCGGCGAGCAGCCCGGCCATGCCCCACCGCGCGGCACGCCGGGTACGCCAGCGTGCAGAGAGAGGTCGTGCGTGATGGCGCATGATCTCGTCGCGGGGTCCGGGGGCGGTCGCCGCTGCGAGGACGGGGTCATGCGACAACCGATCGCCCCGAGGGGATGCAGCGACGTCGACCCGTCCGAACGGATACGAGGCGACCGGATGGCGGAGCCTGCACCGATGGATCGGTGGAGCGCGGCGGGTCGGTCGACGGTCAGCAGCGTGACTGCCACCCCAGCCTGTCCCCCGGCACGGGGCAGACCCCGAGGAAGCGGTGGTGCAACGACCGTCCGGTCGAGCTCGTCGGGTACCCGGTCGTGACGCTCGGGGTGCGACCGGCCGCGCAGGAGGCATCCTCGATCGCGGGTGACTGCCGGTCGGCGCCCGAGGTTCCGTTCAGGTCAGCGCAGCCTCCAGCACCAACGCGATGTCCTCCACGGTGCTCCCGAAGGGCAGCTCGCGGACCACCGTGGCGCGGTCGTCGATCACGTAGATCAGCGCCGAGTGCGCCACGTCGTACGACTCGGCGCCGGGTTCGTGCGGCTCGATCTCGTAGCGGAGACCGAGCTCGTCCCTGGCCCGATCGAGCACGCGCTCGTCCGGGGCCGTCAGAGCCAGGAAGTCGCCGTCGAAGAACAGGCTCAGGTAGTCCCGCAGGCGCGCCGGTTCGTCACGCGCGGGATCCACCGTCACGAACGCGACCTGTGTGCGTGCGGCCAGCTCGGTGCCGATCCGATCCTGGGCCCGGGAGATGTCGACCATGGTCATCGGACAGATGTCGGGACAGGACAGGTAGCCGAAGTAGAGCAGGGTGAGGTGGCCTTCCGGCGGAAGGAGGTCCACCTCGCGCGCTCCCTGCGGGTCCCCGTGGTCGAGGAAGGTCATGCCGTGCACCTGCGGTACGGGGTCCCGCACGACGCCGGGGAGAGCAGCGGTCCGGCCGAGGCTGGACACCGCGGCGACGATCGCGAGCATCGCGATCACGACGCCAGCGGCAACCATCAGGCCAGGCCCGCGACGGCCATCCGCCATCTCCCCCACCTCCGGTTGGCTACTGGGCAACGTGGTCGATGTCCGCGGCGTCACGCGCGACCCGGGACAGAGCAAGGCCGTCCATCGCGCCGCCGAGCTGACCTCCGGATGGCCCGTACCGACCCTCGAACAGCACCGTGAGGATCCGCTCGCGCCGATGCAGCCCGATCGACGGGTCGCCCTGGAACGCACGCCACAGGCTGCCCGGATCCCCCGGGGTCGGCAGCAACGCTCGGCTGCGTCGCATACTCAGCGCACCACGATCGCGAACTCGCCATCGGGGTGCAGGGTGCACGCACCCTGCAGGACCCCTGGCGAGGAGAAACCCTGTACCAGGGTCTGTCCCGCGGGCACCGTGTAGGGGCCGACCTCGTGGGCCTCGACGTCGTGGTTGCGGATCTCCAGGCTGTCCCCGACCTTCAGCTCAAGCGTCCGTGGCAGCAGCTCCACGGTCTCGCCTGCCGCCAGCTGTGCCGCGGTACCGAGCGGGACCTCGACGACCAGATGCTCAGCGCGTAGGCCCCCGATGCCCACCACCAGGAGCAGCGCCACCACGGGACCGAGCACGAAGGCCAACGGCAGGAGCACGCTGCGACCGAGGGATCGGCCGGATGTCGTGGTCTCGTCCACCATGGCTCCTCTCGTGAACCGCGGGTCAGATATCACGACGGTGGATCGCGAGGGTTGCGACCGCCAGTGGGCCGAGGGTCCATGCCACCAGGCTGCCGACCAGCACGCCGACGGCGCCCGTGCGACCGACCCGATCGAGCAGGTAGCCACCGAAGGGACCGAGGGCGCCGGGGCCGTCGACGAGGAGGAGCACGAGCACCCTGGCCGCTTCGATCGGGTTGAGCAGGACCGAAGCCAGCAACCCGCTGGGAGCGAGGCGCAAGCCCGGCGCGACCCCGACCAGGAGCAGGTCGAGGCCGAGCGCGAGCAGCAGCCACATCGCGGCTGCCGCGGTCGTCGCCTGCTGGTGGGTCGAGGCCAGTGCGGCGATCGCCACCCCGATCGCGACGGAGGTGGCCGCGGTTGCCAGCGCGACGGCGACGACCGTGGCCAGGGTCAGCACATCCGCGACCGTCGCCACGGTGGAGATGAGCACCCCACCGACCCCGAGACCGAAGGCCACCACGGCCCAGACGGCCAGCAGGCCACCCAGGAAGGTGGCCAACGGAAGCACCGTTCGACCGACCGGCTGGCTCGCGAACATCGCCAGCAGACCGCCTTCCCGGTCCCTCGCCAGGCTTCCGGCCCCCAGCAGCATCCCGATGAGGGGGGGCAGCAGGAGGGTGACCTGCATGAGCCCGTCGGTCGCAGCTGCGGCTCCGGCCAGACCGAGGGAAGCGAAGGAACGCAGGCCCGAGATGGTGGCGCCGAGCGCGGCAGCGGCGAAGATGCCGGCACCGATCATGACCCAACGGCTGCGCGCCGCGCCACGCAGCTCGAAGGTGGCCAGGCCGAGGGTCTGCTGGATCGCGCTCATCCGGCGGCCTCCCGACGCCCGCTCGGTCCAGACGGCTCGCGACGCTCGTCGTGATCGGCCGACCCCGTGGGCAACACGATCCGGCCATCGACGAGTCGAAGGGTCCGGTCCGCGACACCGCCGAGCTCCACCGCCGACGGTGCGGCGATCACGACGCTGACCCCGCGACCGGTCGCGCGGCGGAGCACCTCCCCCAACGCGTCGTAGCCCGAGCTATCCAGGTTCGCGGCTGGCTCGTCCAGCAGGAGAAGGCGCGGGCTCCCGAGCAGGGCGACCGCGATGGCGACGCGCTGGCGCTGACCTCCGGACAGCTCGGCGACCGGCTGGTCCAGCCGTGGGAGGAACCCGTCGGGAAGCTCGACCAGCAGCTCCCGGCTACCCCGGAGCCGTCCGAACAGCTGCAGCACCTCCGAGCCCGTCGCCCAGCCCGGCAGTCCCGGGGACTGCGGGAGGTAGCTGAGCGGACGACGACTCGCCGGGCTGCGACCGATCGGTCGGCCGTCGATCGAGCGCTCGCCACTGGACGCGACGAGTCCGGCGATGCAGCGCAGGAGCGTGGTCTTCCCGCTGCCGTTGTCACCGGTGAGCAGCACCGAGGTGCCGGCCGCAACGTCGAACCCGACCCCGTCGAGCACCCTGCGGCGACCGAAGGCCTTCCGCAGACCGCGGACCCGCAACCGCGGCGTCGCATCATGCAGCGATGGCATGCGGCACCCCCCGACGGAGCGTTCGACGGGGCTGCTGCCACACCAACAGCGCCAGCAACGGCACCAACAACAACCCCGCACCGACAAGACCCAGCATCCGTGCCCGCGGTTCAACCGGTGTCGGCGTCACCGCCGGCGACACGGGGATCGTCAACGGGAGCTCATCGACGACCACAGGATCCTGCCGGGCCCACCGCTCCTGGATCGATCGCAGCAGTCGGAACCCGGGGCCATCGGCGAGCAACAGCAGCTCGGGATGGCGTCCGAGCAGCCGATCGACTCCCCCACCCTCGGTGTGGGCAACCGCACCCCGTCCCGGCGTTCTCGACTCGTAGCCACCGTAGGTGCTCCAGAGGTTCCCGGTCCCCTCCTGACTGAACACCAGCCCGCTCAGCCGTCCACCCTGCGGCAGCACCTGGATCCGGTTGTCGACGAAGCTGTTCGCGCGGAAGGAGGCCCGGGCCGATGGATACGCCGCGATC
>JBLRWQ010000092.1:0-9114 GCA_047921175.1 Nitriliruptoraceae bacterium
GATGACCCCGGCCCTGGCCGTGGACGGCGAGATCAAGAGCACCGGGGTCCAGCCGGTGGGGAGGGTGAAGGTGACGCCGCTGATGACGCTGCCGCTGTTGGGTTGGAGGGCGATGATGACGAGCTCGAGGTCACCGACGACGCGGGTGGTGGCGGGGTCGCCCGTATCGCAGAGGTTGGCGGTGAAGGTGTCCGCGCTGCTGCTGCCACCGCTCTGCGATTGGGTGCAGACAATGAGGGAAGCCGTCGGGTCGTCGTCGATGACCGCGAGCTGCGCGCTGGCGCCGGCCAGTCGCCGCCGCGCCGCCGCGAGGTCGCCGAGCCCGACCGCGTCCGCCGCCAGGGACAGCCGCAGCATGACCTGGTCGACCGGGTCCTCGGCCGCGGCCAACGCCGGCCACTCCAGCGCCGCCGCGGCCCGGTGGTCCCCGAGCTCACGCAGCAGGCGCCCGCGCTCCGCAGCGATCCACGGCTGCAGCACCGCCAGCCGCACCCGATCCCACTGCGCCCAAGCCAGATCGCCGCGCCCGAGCCGCCCCCACACCATCCCGTACCACACGGGCACCGCCGCCTCGTGCCGGAGGCCCGCACCCGTGGCGAGGTCGACCTCCGGTGGCAGCAGCCGCGCGAGCGCATCGACCGGCGGGACCGGCGGCGCCGGGGGCGGCGGGGTTCGGGTCGTCGGCACGTCCACGAGCCTACGCCGCGGACCTGCCAGACTGGCCCCTGTGTCCCCGCCCATGCCCCCTCCCGCTCCCGACCCCGACGACCACCGCGACCTGCGGTGGCGTCGCGCCCACCTGGTCACCGGCCGGCTGCTGACCTGGCCGGAGCACCTGCCCGCCGACGGCACGGCGCGCCTGCACGTGGCCGAGAACGGTGGGCTCCGGGTCGACGGCGACCAGGTGGTCGGGGCGGACACCGAGGTGGTCCTGCGACCCGACCCGGCTGGCCTGCCACCGTCGCTCGCGGACCGGGACGGGATCCGGCACCTCGCCGGCCGGCCCGTCCTCCACCTCGACGACCACGCCGTGCCCGACCGCTGGCTGGCCGGGCAGCTCGCGGTGTCCGTGCACGACGCCGCAGGCCGGCTGCTCGCGGCCGGTGGCGTCCAGACGGCGCTCGCGATCGACGAGCGGTACGCCACCGACGAGCCGCTGGGACCGAGGTGGCACGCGGACGGCTCGGTCAGCGTCGCGGTCTGGGCCCCCACGGCCCGCCGGCTGGCGCTGCAGGTCACCTCCGAGCCCACCCGTGGCGCAGCCGCGAGCTGGCGCCGCGTCGAGGCGGTCCGCGGCGACCGTGGGGTGTGGGAGATCCGGCTCGCCGGCGGTCTCCCGAGCACCGACCACCTCGATGCTGGCACCGAGGGCTACCGCATCGAGGTGGAGGTCTACGACCCGGGTGAGGACGCGGTCGTGACCAACGTGGTCACCGATCCGTGGTCGGTCGGGCTGAGCGCGGACGCGTGCTGGTCGCTGCTGGTCGACCTCGACGACCTGCACGACCCGACGCTCGCGCCGCCCGGCTGGGCAGCCGGCAGCCACGCGCCGCCCTTCGCCGGGCAGCACCGCATGGTCGCCTACGAGCTGCACGTGCGGGACCACTCGAGCGCCGACGCGACCGTGCCCGAGGCGCTGCGCGGCACCTACCGGGCGTTCACGCTGCCGCACACGGCCGGCAACCGCCACCTGGCGCGTCTGGCCGAGGCCGGGGTCAGCCACCTGCACCTGCTGCCGATCACCGACATGGCCTCGGTGCCGGAGCGGCGGTCGGACCCGGGTGCGGGCGAGCCGGCGGGACCCGCCGTCGCCCCCAGCGACGCGGGTGCTGCGTCGGGGCCGTACAACTGGGGCTACGACCCGCACCACTGGCTCGTCCCCGAGGGGTCCTACGCCACCGACCCGGACGGACCGACGCGCATCCGCGAGGTCCGCGAGCTGGTCGCCGCGGTCCACCGGCTGGGGCTCCGGGTGGTGCTCGACGTGGTCTGCAACCACACCTACCGGGCCGGGCGGCACCCGTTGAGCGTCCTCGACCGGGTCGTCCCCGGCTACTACCACCGGCTCGACGACCTGGGACGGATCACCACCTCGACCTGCTGCCCGAACACCGCCACCGAGCACGCGATGATGGACCGGCTCGTGCTCGACACGGTGCTGACCTGGGCGCGGGCGTACCGCATGGACGGGTTCCGCTTCGACCTGCTCGGCCACCATCCGGCTGCGCAGGCCCGACGCATCCGCGCAGCGCTCGACGCGCTGACCCTGGAGCGTGACGGCGTGGACGGTCGGGCGATCGTGCTGTACGGCGAGGGCTGGGAGTTCGGCGAGGTGGCGGGCGACGCCAGGTTCGTGGCGGCGACGCAGCGCAACCTCGCCGGCAGCGGCATCGGGACCTTCGACGACCGGCTGCGCGACGCGCTGCGCGGCGGCAACCACGTCGGCGCACGCGCCGAACAGGGGGTCGCCAGCGGGCGGTGGTGGGAGCCGAACGGGCTGCCGGGCGGGTCCGCTCGCGGCGGGCTGCCGGGCGGGTCCGCGCGCGGCGCCGAGACGGCTCGAGGCGACGGCAGCGGCGGGCCCGGCCGGGACCGCGCCGGGGGCGTCGACCGCGGCGACGACGCGGACCGACGCCGGGCGCTGGAGCTGACCGACCTGGTGCGGCTCGGGGTGGCCGGGATGCTCGCGGACCTGGCGGTGCCGTGCCACGACGGCGTCGTGCGCCGCGGCCGGGAGCTGCGCTACGGCGCGGCGCCGGCCGGCTACGCGGGCCGCCCGCAGGACCAGGTGGCCTACGTCTCCGCCCACGACAACGAGACCCTGTTCGACGCGCTCGCCGCGAAGCTGCCCGCCACCACCTCGATGCCCGACCGGGTGCGCATGCAGGTGCTGGCGCTGGCGGCGGTGCTGCTGGTGCAGGGCACGCCGTTCCTGCACGCGGGGTCCGAGCTGCTGCGGTCGAAGTCGCTCGACCGCGACTCCTACCGGTCCGGCGACGGGTTCAACGCGATCGACTGGACCGCCTCGGCGACCCGGTGGGGGGTGGGGATGCCGCCACGGTCCTCGAACCCGGACGAACGCGACCTGCTCGCCGAGCTGCTGCGCTCGATCCCGGCGCCGGCCCCTGCCGACATCGCCGCCTGCCGCGACCGCGTGCTCGAGTGGCTCCGGATCCGCCAGCGGTCGGCGCTGTTCGGGCTGCCGACCACCGCCGAGGTGGCCCGGCGCCTGCGGTTCCACCTGACCGGTGCTGCGGCAACACCCGGCCGCGTGGTGTGGTCGCTGCATGGCGCCGGCCGGGCCGACCACGACCTGCTGCTCGTGCTGAACGCCGCACCGGAGGCGCTGCAGGCCCCGCCCGAGGCGCTCCACCTCGATGCGGGCGTAGCGCGGGGCTGGCGGCTGCACCCGGTGCTGGCCCGCTCGGTCGACCCGGTGGTCCGGGAGGCACGGCTGGACCGCGACGGCCTGGCGGTGCCGGCGCGCACCGCGGCGGCGTTCGTGCGCCGGGCCAGCTGATGCGGGGGTCGCCGGCGGCGGGCGGCACGTGCCTGCGCCCGACCGGCTGACGCGGGGGTCACCCGCTGCCGGCACCGCGTGCATGCGTGCGCGAGGAGGCGGGACGCGGTACCTGTCAGACCTGACCGAGCACGGGAGGCCCCGATGGCCGCGGAGCGCCCACGACGTACGGTCCGCACGCTCGTCGCCGGCCTCGTGCTGGCGGTGCTGGCGGTCCCCGGCGTGCTGGCCGCCGCCGGGGTCGTGGAGCTCGGCGGCGCCGGGGACGGTGCCACCTCGGCGTGGGAGACCGCCGCCAGCGCGGACTGGCCCGCCGACGCGGTGCTCTACCACGTGTTCGTGGACCGGTTCGCCGACGGCGACGCGCCGCGCACCCAGGTCGCCGGGAGCCCCGCCGACCCGGACTACGCCGAGGCGCTGACCGACTGGATGGGCGGCGACCTCGCGGGGCTCGAGGCCCGGCTCGACCACGTCGTCGCCACCGGCGCGAACACGATCTGGGTCTCGCCGGTCAGCGCCGGGCCGTTCTTCCACGGCTACCACCCGACCGACCTGCTGGACGTCGACCCGCGCTTCGGCGACGTGGACGGCCTGCGGGCGCTGGTCGCCGCCGCCCAGGAGCGGGGGGTGCGCGTCGTCTCCGACCTCGTGCTGAACCACACCTCGGACCAGCACCCGTGGTTCCAGGACGCCCAGGCCGACTGCTCGGGGAGCCCCTACGTCGACTGGTACGTCTTCCGCGAGTGCCCCGACCGCTACGCCGCTTTCGCCGGGTTGCCGGAGCTGCCGCAGCTGAACCTCGACCACCCGCCCGCCCGGGCGTGGGTGCTCGACGAGGTGCTGCCGTTCTACCTCGACGACATCGGCGTGGACGGCTTCCGGCTCGACCACGTCGAGGGGCCGTCGCGCGACTTCTGGCGCGCCTTCGATGCCGAGCTCGCGGCGAGGTGGCCGGACACCTTCGTGCTGGGCGAGGTCTGGTCGCAGCTCGCGGTGATCGGGTCCTACGGCGACGTGCTCGACGCCGCGACCGCCTTCCCGCTGCGCGAGCGGCTGCTGGCGGTGTTCGCCCAGGGCGGGGACGTTCGCGCCGTGGCGATGCCGGTGGCGGCGCTGCTCGAGGAGGGCACCGGCCGGCTGCGGCCCCTCGGCGGTGACGGGCCGCCCTGGCCGCAGACCTACCTGTCCTCCCACGACCAGCCGCGCTTCGCCCACCTCGCCGGCGGCGACCGGGCCCGCGTGGCGCTCGCGCACACCGCGATCCTGACCCTGCCCGGCGTCCCGACGATCTACTACGGCGACGAGGTCGGGCTCGCCCAGACCGACGCGCTGCCCGACGGCGCGCCGTTCGCGGACCGCTGGTTCCGCGAGCCGATGCCCTGGGACGCTGAGGTCTGGGCCGACTGGGCCGCGTGGGACGCCGACCTGCTGGAGCGCATCGCCGCGGTCGCCCGGCTGCGGACCACCACCTCGGCGCTGTCGAACGCCGGCACCTACACCGAGGTGGTCGGCGCCGGCGACGTGTGGGTCTTCGTCCGGGCGGCCCCGGATGGCGAGGTCCGCTACCTCGTCGCCCTCAACAACGGCGAGGTGGAGGTCGACCTGCGCGACGTGCTCACCGCCGCTGCCGCCGGCGCAGCCGGTGCCGACGCTGACGCGCCAGGCAGCGCAGCGACCACGGATGCCACCGGCACCGCCGGTGACGGGCCGGGAGGATCCCCCGACGGCCCCGCCTCGGCCAGCGCTGGCGAGCCGGCCACGGCCCTACTGGAACTGCTCCACGGCGCCGAAGTGGTCCTCCCACCGGCGCCGTGGTCTCCGGCCGTGGGCACCGATCGGGGAGATGATCGCGACGCCTCTGGCGGCAGCCCAGGGACCGGCCCTGACCGCCTCGCGCCAGCGGGTTCCACGGTCGTTCCAGCGGTGGACGCGCTCATCCTCCGCCTCCCGGTGCCGGTCCGCTGACGGGCCTGACGTGCGCCGGCACCGAGCTGCGTTCGAAGGTGTGTGACGAACCGACGCTCAGACCGTCGATCCGTCACACAGCTTCGCTCCCGTCCTCCGGGCGCAGCAGTCAGCGAGCGGGTCACCAGGGGCCTGGCCCGTAGCCCCCACATGGTCAGGAAACGCGACACGCACAGCAGCGTCGTGCCGTCATGACCACCGCGCCGACCTCGCTCGCCTGCGACGTCGTTCGCGCGCGGCTCACTCGCTGCAGGTACAGGCGCAGGCGCGTTGGCCGTGGCCAGCCGACCGGCCGATGTCGCCGGCACCTGTGCCGGTCCGCGCGACCGCGGCGATGCGGTGCCGCTCTGCCTGTGCACGGATGACCTGCCGCGTCAGCGCAAGGAAAGCGCTCCAGTCCTGGTCCATGTCCGCCCAGGTCAGACGCAGTACGCGCCAGTCGTCGGAGAGCGCGGCGACCCGGTTCGCCCGCTGCGCATCCCGTCGGAGAGCCGATGGTGAGGCGTGGTAGGTGAACGAGTCGACCTCGATCCCGAAACGAAGGGCCGCGATGCCGAGGTCGAGGTGCATCCGCCATCGGCCCGGGAACCCGAGCGGGCGGGGGACGCAGACCTGTCCGGGGTCGAAGACGATGCCCGCGCCCCGGAAGCGCCGCCTCGCTTCCAGCTCCAGTGGCGAGTCGACCCGTCCAACGGGTCCCAGCTCGGCCAGGAGCTGGCGCACCTTGCCGCGTCCGTCGAAGCATCGACAGCGTTCCAGCATGCCGGCGATCTCCGCAAGTTCGACCCATCCGGCCCGACGCAGCTCGATGACGTCAGCTCGGAGCCGGTCTACCGACCGGACACCGGCCAGATCCCGGACGAGCCCAGCGCCCAGGACGACGGGGACGCCGTCATGGCGGCGGACCTCGTGCTCACGAAGATGGCTGGATCGCAGGATCCTTACCCCACCGTGCGGGCGAGGTGAACGGATCGCCGGGACCACCAGGTCGACCCGGGATGGTCCGGTCGCCTGGATACCGAGCAGGGCCAGGGCCGACCGGCGGGTGACGGCCACCAGATCGCGGTCGGGGTGTCCCGACCCTCCGACTCCACCCCGGTGCTGCAGGACCGCAGCCAGCGCGACGTCACGCGAGCTCGGATGCACACGAGGCAGCCCGACCACCGAGGGGAAGGGTTGCCAGAGCCGCGCACGACGCGCCAGGTCGCGGACGGCTCGCGGAGAACGGCCGGTGCGCAGCGACAGGTCAGCGACTCGGGCGATGCCGCCCGCCGCCTGGAGCGCGTCGATGACGGGACCGATGCCGGTGTTGGACATCCTGCCAGGATGGCGTTCGGTGCGTGCGGGCGGGACCCCGGATCGGCGGCTGTGGACGATGCTGCAACACCAGGTGGGGGCGACCCGAAGGTCGCCCCCACCATCATGATCGACCAGCGTCGGTCACTCGCGCCGTCGGGTCGTCAGCATCCCGCCGCCGAGCATCATGCTGACCAGCCCCAGCAGTGCGAGCAGGATCGCCGGAGCACCGGTCTCGGGAAGGGCGACCGCGGTCTGGGTCACATCGAGGACCTCGACGGTCGGGGTCACCTCAGGCTCGGGCTCGGGGTCCGGGCCGCGCTCGATGACGACCTCGGCTACGTCCGCGCAGTCGATGACGTTGGTGACCTCGAGCACGTAGGTCGTGTCCTCCGTCACATCGGTCGGGACCAGCAGGTCACCCGGGAAGTCGAAGGGCTCCCCATCCAGCATCGCCGACGTCGCGTCCTCCACCCAAGCGCACGCCTCCGGCAGCAGGGCGGCCAGCGCCTCCTCGTCGACCGACTCACCCAACGGATACGTCGCACCCGCATCGACCACGACCGGTGAGCCCACCGCGGCACCGTCCACCGTCAACGACGCCACCCCGGACAGATCGACGTCGAGGCCCTCCGGCACATCCCAGACCTTCACCAACTCCAACTCCAACACCGGTGCCTCCTCGAAGGCGCAGCCGGTGATGTTGCTGATCGCGAAGGAGGTCTCCGCACCGTTGGCCAGTAGCTCGCGGTCGTACCCGGCCGGGAAGGAGAAGTACTCGTAGACCTGACCGCTCTTCAGCACGAGGTAGGGGAAGCCATCGAGTTCGTCGGTCGACGCCGTGGTCTCCTCCGGCGGCCAGTTCACACGCTTCGCTTGCTCGAGGGAGCCCAGGCCGAGCACCTCACCGAGCTCCTCGCAGACGGTCGTCTCGTTCGCGTTCGCGGGGGCCTCGAACGAGCCCGTGGGTCCGATGGGCTCCTCCACGGCGAAGGCCGCGATCGGGACGACGCCCGACAGCAGCAGCGCTAGGAGCGTGGTAACCGATGCCGTGCGTCGTCTCGTCTGCTTCATGTCCAGAACCTCGGGATGTCGAGCCGACCCAGAAAGGCCGACGGATGGTCGGTCCTGGGGTCGGTCTCGCCACTCACTCCCCTCGGGCCTGCCGGCGAAGCTTCCACTGGCGAGGCGACCGTTGTAGACGGCCCGAGGATCACTGCGTCCCCTACTCGCACCCGGGTTCCTCGCAGGGATGCCCCGGTGCGTCGTCTGGAACTGTGCCGCATGGCAAGGCTCCGTCCAACCGAGATCATGGCTCAGTAACGCACGGTTGCTGCTTCAGCCGTCCGGAGGCCACAGAGAGCAGCCACGGCTTCATAGCGTCACATCGATGCGCGCGCTGAGCGCGCGCCAACCGCCCGAGCGCCATGGCTGCGCCACAACGCGCAGGCGAAACCACGGCGCGTCATCGCCGGCCGGGTGGGTGCCGCACCGGGGGGAGACGTGCGACCCCACGGCCTGCGTCGACACCGGTTCGGCGGGTGAGCGGGCCCCTCAGGTGCGGAACCGGCGGAGGATCGTGACGAACCCACGGCCTGGACGTCGGATCGTCACACAAGTCCCATGTGGCCACGCGGCGAAGCGCTCAGCGGACACGGCCGCGGCCGGAACCATGGCAGCGCGCCGACAGGGCGGCCGAACACGACAGCGGCTGGATCGACGGCGGCCCCGCCGAAGCGGGGCCGCCGTGCTCGCTCGTCAGGACGCGAGGTGTCGTGCGTGCGGGATCAGAAGTCCATGCCGCCCATGCCGTGGTCGTGCCCGCCACCGGCGTCGCCCGACTCGGGCTCCGGCTTGTCGGCGATCAGCGCCTCGGTGGTCAGCAGCAGCCCCGCGATGGACGCGGCGTTCTGCAGCGCGGACCGGGTCACCTTGGCCGGGTCGATGATGCCCGCGGCGATCAGGTCCTCGTAGTCCCCCGTGAGGGCGTTGAGGCCGTGCCCCGCCTCCATGGCGCGGACCCGCTCGACGACGACCGAGCCCTCCATGCCGGCGTTGGACGCGATCCAGTACAGCGGCGCGGACAGGGCCTTGCGGATGATCCGCGACCCGGTCAGCTCATCGCCCTCGAGCTCGAGCCCGTCGATCCCGGTCTCGGCCTGCAGCAGGGAGGTCCCACCACCGGCGACGATGCCCTCCTCGACGGCCGCACGCGTCGCGGACAGGGCGTCCTCGATGCGGTGCTTGACCTCCTTGAGCTCGGTCTCCGTCGCGGCACCGACCTTGACGACCGCCACGCCACCGGAGAGCTTCGCGAGGCGCTCCTGGAGCTT
>JBLRWQ010000093.1:0-9058 GCA_047921175.1 Nitriliruptoraceae bacterium
GGCCCCACCGGTGCCCGACGATCAGGCGGGAGTGGTCGTCCAGGAAGGCGAACAGCAGCGCCTTACGGCCGCCGACCCTCGGACCGTGGGCGACATCCCCGACCCACAGGTCGTTCACCTCGGCGGCCTCGAACCGGCCGAACGCCTCCGGTGCCGTGCCGTCGGGACGGTGGTTGAGCCCGAGCAGGGCGAAGTGGCGTTGCACGGTCCGCTTCGAGGGGACCTGCCGGTCTTGGCCGGCCAGGTCGGTGACGAGCAGTTCCACGACGTGTGCAGCGGTCCGCCGCGGGTTCTCCCGCTTGAGCCTGACCGCAAGATCGAGCAGCTCAACGTCACAGACCGGCTGGCGGCGCCGTTCAGCGGGGACCAGGGCGTCGAACCCGCCCACCCGATACGCCACGATCCACCGGTCCAACGTGGAACGGCCCACCGTCTTCCACTCACCGTCCGGACCGCGATGCTCCCGGCCGGCGAGCTGGCGGACCAACCGGCCCCGCTCAGCCGGGGACAGGCCCGCATCAGCCGCCTCACGGATCAGCCCATAACGGAACAGCGCGATCTCGCGCCGTCTCGCATCTTCCATCTGATGCTCCTCATCTCGGTGTCGAGCGGGAGCGTTCACCCCATCCACGGCCCCGGGAAGGGCGAGGTCGTGTTGCACAGCAACCTGCCTGCAGTCGCCGCGGACGCGAACTGCCACCGGCAGCCGATCCCAAGCCGAACGGCGGCCGCCCGGCCGGCCACCACGACCGCAGTCACCGCATCGGCGAAGGCGCTGCCGGACGGCTCGATCCGGACCAGGCCGTCATCGAGCCACAACGCCCACCGCACCAGATGCGCCCGAACCTGGTCGGCAACGGAAGCGAACCGCGACAGCCAGCCCCGCACCGTGGACCGGGCCGCCCCGACCATCGCCGCGATCGGACGCTGCCCAAGCCCTGCGGCCTTGAGTTCCAACGCCCTGCCGATCGCCGCGGCGAAGTCGCCTCGGCGGGCCAGCATCGACGCAGGCAGCAGCACATGCGTGACCCGGCACCCCCGGCAGATCGACCGTCGAGGACGGACACGACACCGGTCGCCACCGCGCCCCACCGGACGTTGACGGGCCCACCCCCACGGGGCGAGCCGGCCACCGCAGGACGGGCATGGCAGCGTGCCGGCTTCCAGCTCGGACTCGACGCGCACCGGATCAGGGCTTACCGTCGTCATGGCTGCGCTCCTATCGCAGCAAGAAGCCCTCCCGGTTTGTCCGCCAAGACATGGGCCGGGGGGGCTTCGCCTATTCAGGACCCGTCAACCCTGCCCCCGCGCGCACGCCAGGACAACCCCACACCCGCCCCGACATCCTCACCGTCGCTGGCGGACTACAGCCCCACCGTCCTCACCTCATGTGGCGCCCAACAGGGGTAGAGGGTGCCGAGCCGATGCCGTGACGGTGAAGGCCACGGAAGGCGTTGTTGGTCCGGGAGCCGACGTCGAGGAACCCTCCGGCGTAAGGGGCGTGGAACGGTCAGAGGGTGGTCCTGTCAACTGGGGAGGCCCTCCTTGGCCCCGTCCTGCGGGGACGGGAAGCGTGTCGGTCTATAAGCGGCAGAACCGTGAAGTGGTCGGCAGCCAAGAGGGAGTCGGAGGGGGTCGTAGTAGTGATGACGGTCGGGACAACACAACCCGGCTCGAGCGAAGGGCCCCTACTTCACCGATGCACGACGACGGACGGGAGGAGCTCTGGTGAGTGCCGCGATGACGGCTAGGTCCACCAGCCACACCGAGGGTGTGGACAGGGTTCGAGCCCTCCAACGCGTGCTGTATCGCAGTGCTAAGCAGCATCCCGAGCGTCGGTTCCATGCGTTGTACGACAAGATCGCCCGCAGCGATGTGCTGTCACGCGCGTGGGCTGAGGTTCGCGCCAACCGGGGCGCGCCCGGCATCGACGGTGTGAGCATCGATGATGTCGTGGCCGCCGGGGTGGAGCCGTTCCTTGATGGGCTCGCCGAGCAGTTGCGGTCGAAGACCTACCGGCCTTCACCGCTGCGGCGGGTCCATATCCCCAAGCCCGGCCGGCCGGGAGCCACCCGGCCGCTGGGCATCCCCACGGTCTCCGACAGGGTCGTGATGACCGCGGCCAAGCTGGTCCTCGAGCCGGTGTTCGAGGCCGACTTCTTGGCGTGCAGCTTCGGGTTCCGACCGAAGCGCAATGCACACCAGGCCCTGGAGGTCGTCCGCAGGACGGCCAACCGGGGAGCCGAGTGGGTGCTCGACGCCGACATCCGGGCCTGTTTCGACCACATCGACCACGACGCCCTCATGGGTCGGGTCGAACGGCGCATCTGCGACCGTGACGTGGTCAAGCTGGTCCGGGCATGGCTACGAGCAGGGGTCTTCGAGGGCGGGGTGGTTTCCGAGACGGAGGCCGGAACCCCGCAAGGTTCACCGCTGTCGCCACTGCTGGCCAACATCGCCCTGCACGCGCTCGATGAGACGTGGCAGAGCGTTGGTCGGCGGCTGGGGGTGCTGGTCCGCTACGCCGACGACCTGGTCATTATCTGCCCGACCCGCGAGCGGGCCGAGCAGGCCCAGGAGCTGGTTGCCACGGTCCTGGCCACGTTGGGGTTGCAGTTGCACCCCGACAAGACCCGGATCGTGCACCTGTACCGGGGAGCGCAAGGATTCGACTTCCTGGGGTTCCACCACAGGCGGCGCGAGTCCTGGCGGCGACCAGGCCGCTGGTTCCTGCTGCGGTGGCCGTCACGACGAGCCATGGCGTCGATACGAGCCAAGGTCCGCCAACGCACTGGCCGCCGCTACGCCAGCCTGCCCATCGAGCAGGTGGTCGACGCCCTCAACCCCGTGCTGCGGGGATGGGGCAACTACTTCCGGGACGGCAACTCTTCCCGGCAGTTCGCGGCCATCGACTCCTATGTGCATCTTCGGCTGGCGACCCTGGCCAGTACCAAGCACGGGCTGCCCGGACGCACCTGGACCACGCGGTTCAACTACGCGTGGTTCTCGCGACTGGGGGTCCACCGGCTGGCCGGGACCGTGCGCTACGGATCTGCGAGTGCGCTGCGATGAACGGTGTCGGTGAGCCGTGTGCGGGAGAACCGCATGCACGGTTCGAAGGGGAGGGGCTGGACACGGACGAGACCCGACCACGGCGGCGAATGCCGAGGCCACAACCGGAAACGGACGGCCGGTGAGCTACCCGCCTACCGTCGACAACGGTCCCGCACCGACCCAGCCCCTTACCCGACTGCGTGCGGGATCGCCAGTAGCCAGGACGCCGACGGGCGTGCGCAACCGCGAGGACCCGCAACTCCTCGGAGGCGACCACGTATGCGATCCGGTAGGGGAACCGGGAGTCCGGGAGCTGGCGGACTGACAGGCTGGCCGGCACGCCCGGGATAGCGCTTCCGGACTCGGGCTACGCCGCGAGGCGCTCGACCGCTCCGTCGACCGCCGCGAGGAACGTCAGCCCGAGGCCCGACCTCTGGGCCTCGTGCCAGCGTGCGGCCTCCTCGAGTTCGGCCGACGCCTCCGGTTCGAAGAGGACTCGTCGGCTCACTCGTCCGTCAGCGCGCGCCGGACACGGTCACGGACCAATGACCATTCCTCGCCCGAGGTCTCGCCGGCCAGGACCCGTCGTGCCCGTCGCTCAACCGCCTCAGCCCACGCCGGCTCGACGGCCGGTTCGTCGTCATCTGCAGGTCCCTCAACGCTGACCAGGAGCTCGCCAATCAGCCCTGCGCGTTCCTCCTCGGAGAGCGCCAGTGCCTCGCGAAGCAGTGTCTGCGCGTGATCGGTCATGGGGAGATCGTACCCCTCGACCTGGACGGATCCGCTACGTATCCACAGCGAGCGACACGCCGGACGTGACCGACTTGCCTCCCTCGATGGTCTCTCTCCCGTCGAACTATGGCCGCAGAACCGTGCGGGCCGCTCCGCGCAGCATGGCAATCACGGCTTCCGCGCGGGCCGGGCTCGCAAGCGACAGCACACCGGTCGGCACTGGTCAGCTTGGCCGTTGCCGTAGGGGAAGCCCACGGAGCTGCACCTGCGGGGCTGTGTCGAGGGCGATCCGGATCCGGTCCAGCTTGCGGGCCGGGCGGCGAAGCTGGAGCTGACCTCGGAACTGGACAGCTTCCACCGGGCCGCAGCGACCTACGCCGAGGTGCTCGGTAGCGACGGGTTGGGTGCCTACCGGCGGCTGCTCGAACCGCAAATGGGAGGTGTTGCGGTCGCAGACCGTGGGCTGGCCGTCGCAGCGGTACACGCTGCGCGCGGCCTGCCTCGACGCCATCGAGACAGCGGACGAGGTCCCCGCGCTCGCGCTGCTCGCGGCCGTCCACCGTGACCTCGCCGAGCGACTCACGGCCGTCGCCGACGTCGAGGCGACCGAGGAGCACGCCCTCGGGCTGCTGCACGAGCTCGAGCGCCGCCGCCGCGACACCCCCTCGCTGGTCGCGAGCGCCTGACCGGGACCGGGGACGGCGGTCCTTCGTTGCCGTTCCGGAGCACAGCGAGCGGGAACCTCGACCCGTGGAGGTCAGCCGTTCAGTGCATCCGGCGTGACCGTTCCCGGGGGTCGCGGTATCGCCCGCCGGCGCTCGGAAACCGCGTGAGCGCAGGCGTCGAGCTCTTCCAGCGCCTCGACCAGGAATCCCGGCAGCAGGTCGACGTCAGGTATCGCGTCGTAGTCGGCGGTGAACCCGAAGTTCATCCAGCCGTCCAGCGAGGTGACGCCGACGCCGTAGGCGTGGGTCGACGTGAGCGGCGTGAACGGGAACGCCCCGAGCAGCCGGGACCCCATGCAGTAGACCGGCAGCTGCGGCCCCGGGACGTTCGTGACGAGGAAGTTGAACGCGCGGCTGCTGACCGCGACGCGGGAGGCCACCGCGTGGATCGTCCGGGGCCCGAACTCGCCCAGCCCGATCAGGAACCCGGCGCCGACGGCCGCGTGGCTCGACTTCACCTCGCGCATCGCCTCGTGACAGACGTGGAGTCGTTCGATCGGATCCATCTCGAACATCGGCAGGTCGACGGACACCGGCACCACCCGGTTGCCGAGGTGTTGGGCGTCGGACGCGCCGCGCGTGCTGACCGGCACCATCGCCCGCAGCCAGAGCCGGTCGGTCTTGGCACCCCGAGAGCGCAGGTAGCGGCCGGTGGCGTCCGTGACGATCGCCAGGACGACGTCGTTGACGGTGGTGCCGAAGGCGTTCTTGATCGTCTGGATGTCCTCGAGCGCCACCCGCTGGATCGCGAACCGGCGCTGGCGGCCGGGCGGCCGGTTGAGCAGCGATCGTGGGGCCGGCCGCATCAGGTTCGCGCGGGTGATCTTGGCGACCCCGGCGCCGACCTCCCGTGCCCGCCGGGCCGTGTTCGCCGGCGAGGTCGCGAGCCGCCCGATCGACTCGACCACCTCGGCGCGACTCGTGGCGAGGTCGCGGACGGCGTCGAAGGCCAAGCGGGCCGTGGACGGCGGCTCGTGCGGTGTCCACCCCGGCGGTGACGGCACGTCCCGCTCATCGAGCGCCAGGTCGAGCATCACGGTCGCGATGTCGATGCCCGACAGTCCGTCGACCATGGCGTGGTGGTTCTTGCCGAGCAGCGCGATCCGGCCCGCCTGGAGGCCCTCGATCACGTACAGCTCCCACAGCGGGCGATCGCGGTCGAGCTGGCGCGAGAGGATCCGCGTGCAGTAGTCCAGCAGCTGCGCGTTGGTCCCCGGCGAGGGCAGCGTCGCGTGCCGCACGTGGTAAGACAGGTCGAAGTCCGGGTCGTCCACCCACACCGGGTTGCCGAACCCGAGCGGGGGACTCACGAACCTCTGGCGGTACCGGGGTACGAGATGCAGACGGGAACGCACGAGCTCGAGGAAGCGGCCGAACTCCCACTCGCGCCCATCCGCCGGCGGGTCGAACAGGAACAGCCCCCCGATGTGCATGTGCCGGGTGGGAGACTCCATCCGGAGGAAGGACGCGTCGAGCGACGTCAAGCGGTCGCCGTGCTGCTGCTCCGCCACGCTGGTCCTCCCCGGGTCCACCGGAGCGTAGTGCGGGGCGGCCGGGAGGCTCGGCTCAAGCGGGCCTCCATCCGCATCGTCCCGTCGAGCCGGATCAGCTCGCCGAGCTGCGCTCGCAGGTCGCGGCCGGGCTGGACTCCCTCGACCGCGATCAGGCGCGGGACGGTGATGCGGTGATCGACGAGATCCTCGATGACGCGTCTGCCGCGAGCCGGGGCTGAGCATGCCGAGGTTCGTCCTCTCCCGCGAGGCGAGAGCCGACCTGCGAGACGTCGACGACGACATCGCCGCCGACGACCCTGTGGCCGCCCGTCGGGTCCTCGAGGACATCCGCACCGCGATGCACCGGCTCGCCGACCATCCCGGGCTCGGTCATCTCCGTGAGGACCTCGAGGCGATCGCGGATCACCGCGTCGGGCCCGTCAGGTTCCAGCCGTCCCTTGCCGAGGCAGAGGACGCCCGGCCTGGTCTGGCCGCGGGGGTGCCGCGATGGCGACCCAAAGCCACCCGATCGTGCTCGGCATCGCGGCCTCAGCCACAACCATCACCGGCGGCATGAGCTCTCGTCCGTGGACACGAAGTGGACACGAAAGTCGCTGGTGAGGTCCTGGACCCCTCGGACAGCCCCGGTACGTGATGGACGTCAAACCGGCCTGATTCGGCCCTTCAGAGCGTCTGAGCCGATTCCTGCGGGACGAAGCTGTACGTCTCGAACCCGGAAGACACCGGCGCTTCTCCCATGTCGGCCACGGATCGGTCATAGCCAGGGCTGTGGCGAGGAGGCACGCTCGTCCTTGACGTCGAGTCGGAGAGGGGGCGTGGGATGGTCGGTGTGACGCACGCTGAGGTTGATGGGGGCGAGGTGCTGTGCGTGGCGGTGGTGCCGTTGTTCCAGGAGCTGCGCCGCGACGAGCAACTCGAGGTCGCTCGGGTGGCTCGGCCGACGAGCCTCGCCGAGGGTGAGCAGGTGTACGGGGCGGGCTCGGAGCTCTCGCAGCTGCTGGTGGTGCACACTGGCCGGGTGAAGATCTCGCGGATCAGTCCCGACGGGCACGAGCAGCTCGTGCGGGTGCTCGGTCCGGGCGACTTCATCGGTGAGTCGGCGTTCGTGACGGGCAGGCGGCCGGATCACCACGCGACCGCGCTGGAGCCGTCCACGCTGTGTTCGTTCCGCCATACGGACCTTGAGCCGTTGGTGCGCCGGCATCCGTCGATCGGGCTGCGGCTGTTGCAGGGTGTGAGCCGTCGGCTGCAGGAGATCGAGTCGCGGCTCGCGGCGGTGATCTCCGGCGACGTGAGCTCCCGGTTGGCGAGCTACCTGTTGTCGTTGCAGGCGCGGCCGGTCGACGGCGGGATCGAGGTGGAGCTGCCGATGGCGAAGAAGGATGTCGCCTCGCTGTTGGACACCACCCCGGAGTCGCTGAGCCGGCAGCTAGGCCGGCTGCGTGACGCCGGGGTGACCTCGGTTGGGGAGGGACGGCGGCTGGTGATCCACGACGTCGACGCGCTGATGGAGCTCTCTGCGCAGATCTGACCCCGCGGGCCGGTGTGCTTGCTGCTCTCCTCAGGCAGGCTGGGCGGTGCGCAGCTCCTCGACGGTGGTGGGCTCCGCGTCTTGCCCCTGGTGGTCGTCGTCCCGGGCGTGGGGGCGCAGCAGCCGCATCGCGTTGGCGATCACGACGAGCACGGAGACCTCGTGGACGAGCATGCCGATGGACATGGTGACCCCGCCGAAGAGGACCCCGGCGAGCAGGGCGGCGACGGTGGTCAGCGCGATGACGATGTTCTGGCGCATGTTGTTGACCGTGCGTCGTGCCAGGGAGACGGCCTGCGGCAGCTTGAGGAGGTCGTCGGCCATCAGGGCGATGTCCGCGGTCTCGATCGCGACGCCGGTGCCGGCGGCGCCCATGGCCACGCCGATGTCGGCGGTCGCCAGCGCGGGGGCGTCGTTCACGCCGTCACCGACCATGGCCACGGTGTGCCCCTGCCGTTGCAGGTCGGCGACGGCTTGGAGCTTGTCCTCGGGCAGCAGGCCGGCACGGACCTCGTCGACGCCGGTGGCATCGGCGACGGCCCGGGCGACCGGTTCGATGTCACCGGTGAGCATGACCACCCGCTGTACGCCTGCGTCGTGGAGGCGGCGCACCATCTCGGCGGCGTCGGAGCGGATCCGGTCGGCCAACGCGACCACCCCGATGACCTGCCCGTCGTGGGCGACGACCATCGGGGTCCGGCCCGCGGCAGCCAACCTCTCGACCACCGGTACGGCCTGCGCGTGACCGTCGATGTCCTCGGCTGCGAGTAGCGCCAGGTTGCCGACGGCGACGCGGTGCCCGTCGAGGGTGGCGATGATGCCCTTGCCGGGGATCGGTTCGGTGTGCTGCGGCAGGCCCGACACGGCCAGGCCAGCTTGCGTGGCAGCCTCCAGGACGGGTCGGGCCAGCGGGTGCTCCGAGCCGGCCTCGGCGCGGGCGGCCAGTCGCAACACCTCGCGACGGTCGAACCGCGGGTGCAGCGAGATCACGTCGGTCAGCTGGGGGCGTCCCTCGGTCAGCGTGCCGGTCTTGTCCAGCGCGACCGCGTCGATCTTCGCGGAGGTCTCCAGGAACTCGCCGCCCTTGATCAGGATGCCGTCGCGTGCGCCGCGGCCGATGCCAGCCACGATCGAGACCGGGATGGAGATCACCAGCGCGCCGGGGCAGGCGATGACCAGCAGGGTCAGCGCGAGCACGACGTTGCCCGTGAACAGTCCGATGGTCAGGGCCAGGATCATGATGGCCGGCGTGTACCAGCCCGAGAAGCGGTCCATGAACGCCTGGGTCTTGGCCTTGGCGTCCTGGGCTTCCTCGACCCGTTGGATGATGCGCGCCAGGGTGGTGTCGGCCCCGACGCCGGTCGCGGCCACCTGGAGGAACCCACCGGTCGAGACCGTGCCGGCGAACACCTCATCCCCGGTCGTCTTCTCCACCGGGATGGACTCCCCGGTGATGGACGCCTCGTCCAACGCCCCGGCGCCTGCGGTGACGACACCGTCGA
>JBLRWQ010000094.1:0-8934 GCA_047921175.1 Nitriliruptoraceae bacterium
GGGCCGCGATGCGGCCGGCGTACCGGTTCCCGCCGCGGTCGAACACGCACGTGGTGATGCCCGCCGCGGTGGCGCGCTCGCCGATCGTGGTGCCGACCTGCCGGGCGACGCCGACCTTGCCGTCCTCACCCTTGGTGACCCCGTCCTCCAGTGAGGAGGCGGCGAAAAGGGTGTGACCCGCGACGTCGTCGATCAGTTGGGCGTAGATGTGGTCGTTGCTGCGGTAGACCGACAGGCGCGGCTTGGTGGCCGTGCCCGTGATGCGCTTGCGCGCGCGGAGCTGCCGGTTGCGGCGAGCGACGCGCTTCTTGGTCGGGTCCATCGGGTTGCTCCTCGTAGGGTGCCACCCCTACCGGCCGTGCGCTGCGCACGACCGCTGGGTGGCCACGAGCCCGCGAGCTGCGGGCGGCGGCACCGGTGCGGCACCGCTGGATGTCGGGGGGTGAGGCGCTGGGGCCCGGGTCAGCGCCCGGCGGCCTTGCCGGCCTTGCGCCGGATGACCTCACCGGTGTACTTGATGCCCTTGCCCTTGTAGGGCTCCGGGGGGCGGACCTTGCGGATGTTGGCGGCGACCTGGCCGACCAGCACCTTGTCGATGCCGGAGACCTCGATCTTGGTCGGCTGGGGCACCGCGAAGGTGATGCCCTCCGGGGCTTCGATCACGACCGGGTGGGAGTAGCCCACCTGGAGTTCCAGGTCGTTGCCCTTCGGGGCGGCGCGGTAGCCGACGCCGACCAGCTCGAGCGACTTGGCGTAGCCCTCGGTCACGCCGGTGACCATGTTGGCGATGAGCGAGCGGACCAGGCCCCAGCGGGCGCGGGCGTCGCGGGAGGTGTCGGCGGGGCCGACCAGGATCGCCCCGTCGTCATCGCGCGAGAGCACGACGCCGTCGGGCATGGTCCGGGTCAACTCGCCCTTGGGGCCCTTGACGTGCACGGTCAGACCGTCGAGGTCGACCTCCACGCCGTCGGGGACGGGGACGGGCAGCTTTCCGATGCGGGACATGTGCCTCTCCCCTTACCAGACGTACGCGATGACCTCGCCGCCGACGCCGTCCTTGCGGGCGGTTCGGTCGGTCATGAGGCCAGCGTTGGTGGACAGGATCGCGACGCCGAGGCCGCCGAGCACCCGCGGGATCTCGTCGCGCTTGACGTAGACGCGCAGGCCGGGCTTGGAGATCCGGCGCAGGCCCGCGATGACGCGCTCGCGGTTCGGGCCGTACTTCATCCGGATGGTCAGCGTCGGCTGGGGCTCGGTCTCCTCCACGCTGTAGCCATCGATGTAGCCCTCCTGCTCGAGGATGCGGGCGATGTTCACCTTCATCTTCGAGGAGGGCATCGAGGTGGTGTCGTGGTAGGCGATCGACGCGTTCCGCACACGCGTCAGCATGTCCGCGACGGGGTCGGTCATGGTCATCGGTGATCACTCCTCGGGGTTACGCGGACGGATCCGCGCACTTCCCATCCGTTGTTGGTCACTGGTGCACCGGCTGCGGGGCCACACCGTGGTGTGGCCCGGCCTACCGGATGGTCACCAGCTGGCCTTCCTGATGCCGGGCAGCTCGCCGGCGTGCGCCATCTCGCGGAAGCAGACGCGGCAGAGCCGGAAACGCTTGTACACGGCCCGCGGCCGGCCGCACCGCTCGCAGCGGGTGTAGTTCTGGACGTCGTGCTTCGCGCCGCGCTTCACCGCCGCGATCTTGGACTTCTTGGCCATGGTGTCAGCCCTCCTGGCCGCGTGCGAAGGGGAAGCCGTAGGCATCCAGCAGGGCACGGCCGCCCTCGTCGTCGGTGGCGGTGGTCACGATGGTGATGTCCATCCCACGCACCGCATCGATGTCGTCGTAGTCGATCTCGGGGAACACCAACTGCTCGACGAGCCCGAAGGTGTAGTTGCCGCGGCCGTCGAAGGCGGTCGCCTTCAGGCCCCGGAAGTCGCGGATACGCGGCAGCGCCACCGACAGCAGCCGGTCCAGGAACTCCCACATCCGGTCGCCGCGCAGGGTGACCTTGACGCCGATCGGCATGCCCTCGCGCAGCTTGAAGCCGGCGATGGACTTCCTGGCCCGGTTGACGCGGGGCTTCTGGCCGGTGATCGTCGCGACGTCCTTCATCGCGCCCTCGAGGGCCTTGGCGTCGGCGATGGCCTCGCCGAGTCCGACGTTGACGACGATCTTCTCGAAGCCGGGTACCTGCATGCGGTTGGTGATGCCCAACTGCTCGACCAGCGCCGGCACGACCTCGTCGTGGTAGCGCTGCTTGAGCCGCGGGGTCTCGGGCGCGGCCGCCGTGGTCTCGCTCATGGGGTGGGTCCTCCTCGCCGGGGTACTCGACCCGGCCCTCACCCCGAAGGGTGTGGCGCCGATCCCGCGTCCAACGGCGGGCCGTCCGGCTCGTAGTGGTGGCGTCGTGCCACGTGGTGGTCTAGAAGGTGCTGTCGCACCGCTTGCAGCTGCGGACCTTGCTGCGCCGGTCGCCCTCGGTGCCGTAGACGAACCCGACCCGGGTCGCCTCGTTGCACGAGGGGCAGATGGGCTGCACGTTGGAGATGTGGATCGGGGCCTCGGTCTCGATGATGCCGCCGCCCTGGCCACCGCCGCGCTCCTGCTGGATGCGCTCGTGCTTCTTGACGTAGTTGACGCCCTCGACGAGGACCTTGTCACGATCGGTGAAGATCTTGACGACACGGCCGGTCCGGCCGGCGTCCTTGCCGGTGATCACCTTGACCTGGTCGTCCTTGCGGATGCGATGCATCAGAGCACCTCCGGGGCGAGCGAGATGATCCGCATGAAGCGCTTGTCGCGCAGCTCGCGGGCGACGGGACCGAAGATGCGGGTGCCGCGCGGCGTGCCGTCCGGGCGGATGATCACGCAGGCGTTGTCGTCGAAACGCACGTAGGACCCGTCGGGCCGACGACGCTCCTTGGCGGTGCGCACGACGACGCAGCGCACGACCTCGCCCTTCTTGATGTTGGAGTTGGGGATGGCGTTCTTGACCGTGCCGACGAACACGTCACCGACGGACGCGTACCGACGACCGGACCCGCCGAGCACGCGGATGGCGAGCACCTCGCGCGCTCCCGAGTTGTCCGCGACCTTGAGCCGCGATTCGGTCTGGATCATCGTTCTCTCTCTGTGTCGTCACCGGTCGACGGGGCAGCGTCGAGCACCGGGCCACCGAGGTGGTGGCCGGTCGGGATCACTTGGCGCGCTCGACGATGTCGGCCAGGCGCCACCGCTTGAGCTTGGAGTAGGGGCGGGTCTCCTGGATGCGCACCGTGTCGCCGACGCGGGCCGTGTTGTCCTCGTCGTGGGCGTGGTACTTCTTGGTGCGCTTCAGGGTCTTGCCGTAGAGCGGGTGGGTGGTGCGGCGCTCGACGCGGACGACGATCGTCTTGTCCTGGACGTCGGAGACGACGACCCCCTGGCGCTCCTTGCGGCTGTTGCGCTCGATGGTGTCTGCCATGATCAGGCCTCGTTCTCGCGGGCGGCCGCGATGTCGCGCTCACGCATCACGGTGAGGACCCGCGCGATCTCGCGCTTGACCTCCTTGATGCGTCGCGGGTTGTCGAGCTGGCCGGTGACGACCTGGAAACGGAGGTTGAACAGCTCCTCCTTGCTCTCGTCGAGCTTGACGCGCAGCTCGTCGTCGGGCAGCTCACGCAGTTCGGTCGCGGTCATCATTCGCCGGCCTCCTCACGTGTCACGAACTTGGTGGTGACGGGCAGCTTGTGCGAGGCCTTGCGCATCGCCTCGCGCGCCAGCTCCTCGTCCACGCCCGAGAGCTCGAACATGATGCGTCCGGGCTTGACGGGGGCGACCCAGTGCTCCGGGGCGCCCTTGCCGGACCCCATGCGGGTCTCGAGCGGCTTCTTGGTGATGGAGCGGTCCGGGAAGATCGTGATCCGGACCTTGCCGCCACGCTTGACCGCACGGGTGATGGCGATACGGGCCGACTCGATCTGCCGTGAGGTGATCCAGCCGGGGCTGGTGGCCATGAGGCCGTAGTCCCCCACGTAGACCTGGGTGTGGCCCTTCGACATGCCCTTGAGGGGTCGCGGGCGGTGCTGCTTGCGGTGCATCACGCGCTTGGGGGCGAGCATCAGGCCTCACCGTCCTTGTCGGTCTCGGCCGCCGCCTCGGGCACGTCCGCCTCGGCGGGCCGCTCGGCGGGCGCCTCGGGGGCATCCTCAGCCGCGACCTGCTCGACCGGCATGGGACCGGACTGTGGCGGGGCGGCCTCGGTGGTGGCGGGGATGTCGGCACTGGCGGGGGTCTCGCCGGCCTCGCTCACCGAGGTGGGGGCGGGGGCGGGGGCGTTCGAGGAGTCGGCCGCGTCGGGCTTCGGTCGGGAGCCGACGCCGGTGACCTTCTTCGCCACGCTGGCCGCCTTGCGGGCGGACTTGCGCCGCGGACGGTCCTCGACGGTCCGGCCCTCGGACAACGCCTTGGCCCGTTCCATCGCGCGCAGCGCCTCGGCCTCCTCGCCGGAGCCGATCTGGTCACCGGTGTAGACCCAGACCTTGACGCCGATCCGGCCGTAGGTCGTCCGCGCCTCGTCGAAGCCGTAGTCGACCTTGGCGCGCAGGGTGTGCAGCGGGACGCGGCCCTCGCGGTACCACTCGGTCCGGCTCATCTCCGCACCGCCGAGGCGGCCCGAGACCTGGATCCGGATGCCCTTGGCGCCCGCCTTCATGGCGGACTGGACCGCACGGCGCATCGCGCGCCGGAACGACACCCGCCCGCGCAGCTGCTCGGCCACGTTGAACGCGACCACCTGGGCGTCGAGCTCCGGGTTCTTGATCTCGATGATGTTGAGCTTGACCTTCTTGGCGGTCAGCTTCTCGAGGTCGGCCCGGATCGCGTCCGCCTCGGCACCACGACGTCCGATGACGATGCCGGGGCGGGCCGCCTGGACGGACACCTCGACGTTGTCGCGGGTGCGGGTGATGTCGATGCGGCTGACACCGGCGTGACGCACGCGCTCACGGATGTAGGCGCGGATGCGGTCGTCCTCGTGCAGGTACGCGGCGTAGGACTTCTTGTCCGCGATCCACCGGGACTTCCAGTCCGTGGTGACACCGAGGCGGAAGCCGTAGGGATTGACCTTCTGACCCATGTCAGTTCTCCTCCGCGGGCGCGACCACGACGGTGATGTGGCTCGTCCGCTTGCGGATCCGGTAGGCGCGACCCAGTGCTCGTGGCTGGTACCGCTTGAGGGTGGGACCCTCGTCGGCGAACGCCTGGTCGACGTACAGCTCGTCGGGGTCGAGATCGTCGTTGTTCTCTGCGTTGGCGATGGCCGACTCGAGCACCTTGCGCAACGGTTCCGCCGCGCCCTTGTCGGCGAACTGGAGGATCCGTCGGGCCTCGTCGACGTGCTGCCCCGCGATGAGCCGCGTGAGCTGGCGCACCTTCGAGGGGCTCACCCGCACGTACTTGGCGGTCGCCTTGACCTTGGTTGTCATCGTGAGCTCCTAGCGGCGCTTCTGGCCCTGCTTCTCACCTGCGCCACCCCACTTGATGGCGCGGGTCGGGGCGAACTCGCCGAGCTTGTGGCCGACCATCGACTCGGTGATGTAGACCGGGACGTGCTTGCGCCCGTCGTGTACGGCCAGGGTGTGGCCGACCATCTCCGGGAAGATGGTGGACCGCCGCGACCAGGTCTTGATGACCTTCTTGGTCCCGGCCTCGTTCTGCGCGTCGACCTTCTTCATCAGATGGTCGTCGACGAAGAAGCCCTTCTTCAAGCTGCGTGGCATCGGTTAGCCCTCCATGGCTCCGACCCTGCGGTCGGGTGCCGCCCGGACGGGCGGCGGCGCGGGTCGCCCCGCGGATGTCGGTTACCGGCGCTTCTTGCCGCGACGGCGGATGATGTAGGCGTCGGAGCGGTGGTTGCGCTTGCGGGTGCGGCGCTCGGGGTTGCCCCACGGGTCGGTCGGGTGCCGGCCACCGGAGGAGCGGCCCTCGCCACCACCGAGCGGGTGGTCGACGGGGTTCATCGCGACACCGCGGGTCTGTGGGCGGACGCCCTTCCAGCGGGTGCGACCGGCCTTGCCGAGGCTGGTGAGCTCGTGCTCCTCGTTGCCGACCGCGCCGATCGAGGCCCGGCAACGGGCGTCGACGAGGCGGATCTCCCCCGACGGCAGCCGCAGCGCCGCGGAGGCTCCCTCCTTGGCGAGCAGCTGGATCGCGGTGCCGGCGGAACGGCCGAACTTGGCCCCGCCGCCGGGCTTGATCTCGACGGCGTGGATCGTGGTACCGACGGGGATGTTGCGCAGCGGCAGGGCGTTGCCCACCTTGATGTCGGCCTCGGGCCCGGACTCGACGAGCTGGCCGACCTTGAGGTTCCGCGGCGCGAGGATGTAGCGCTTCTCCCCGTCGTGGTAATGCAGCAGGGCGATGCGCGCCGACCGGTTCGGGTCGTACTCGATGGCCGCCACGGTCGCGGGCACGCTGTCCTTGTTGCGACGGAAGTCGATGACGCGGTAGCGGCGCTTGTGGCCGCCGCCACGGTGACGGCTGGTGATCCGGCCGTGGACGTTGCGACCCGCCTTCTGCGGCAGGGGTGCCAGCAGGGACTTCTCCGGGGTGGCGCGCGTCACGGTCGCGAAGTCGCTCACCGAACCCCCACGCCGGGCGGGCGTGGTCGGCTTGTACTTGCGGATGGCCATGGTGATGCCTCAGGGGTGTCGTGGGAGGGTCAGCGGTGGCGGTCGGTCGCGGAGCTCACAGCCCGGCGTCGAACAGCTCGATCTCGTCGCCCTCGGCCACCGTGACGATGGCCCGCTTGGTGTCGGGTCGCTTGCCGACGACCAGCCCGCGGCGCTTGCGCTTGCCGGAGCGGTTCATCGTGTTCACGCTCAGCACCTTCACGTCGAAGATGCCCTCGATGGCCTGCTTGATCTGGGTCTTGTTGGCCCGGGGGTCCACCACGAAGGTGTACTTGTTCTCGTCGAGGAGCCCGTAGGTCTTCTCGGAGATCACCGGACGGAGGATGATGTCGCGGGGGTCCTTCATGCGGAGGCCACCTCCTCGGAGGTCGTGGTCTCGACGTCACCGCGACGCCGGCCGGTGCCGATCAGGGCGAGGGCGTCCTCGTCGAACAGGACCCGGTCGCTGACCAGGACGTCGTGGGTGTTGAGCTGGTCGACCACCAGGGTGTGCACGTGCGGCAGGTTGCGGAACGAGAGCATCGTCGTCTCGTCGCGGTCGGCGAGGACCACGAGCACCTTGCCCTCGAGCTCGAGGGCGCCGAGGGCGGCCACGGCCGCCCTGGTCCGGGGCGTCTCGAAGGCGAGGTCACGGACCACGGTGACCAGGTCGTTGGCGGCGCGGTCGGTCAGCGCGGAACGCAGCGCCGCGCGCTTGACCTTCTTGTTGACCCGGACCGACCAGTCCTTCGGCGTGCGGCCGTGGGAGACCCCACCGCCGACCCACTGGGGGGAACGGGTGGAGCCCTGCCGGGCACGGCCGGTGCCCTTCTGGCGCCAGGGCTTGCGACCGCCGCCCCGCACCTCGCCACGGGTCTTGGTCTTGTGGGTGCCCTGCCGGGCGGCGGCGAGCTGTGCGGTCACCACCTGGTGCATGACGGGGACGTTCACCTCCCCGTCGAACCAGGGCGCAGGGAGCTCGACCGTGCCGACGGACTCGCCGGCGAGGTCCTTCACGTCGATCGTGGGTGCCATCAGGCCTCACCACCCTTGTTCTTGGACTTGACGGCGGACCGCACGAGGACGACCTGGCCGTCGGATCCGGGCACCGCGCCCTTGACGAGCAGCAGCTGGTGCTCGGTGTCGACGTCGACCACCTCGAGGTTCTGGACGGTGACCCGCTGGCCCCCCATGCGCCCGGACATCCGGGTGCCCTTGAAGGTGCGTCCCGGGGTGGCGCAGGCACCGACCGCGCCGGGGTGACGGTTCTTCTTCTTCACCCCGTGGCCGTCGCCCATCCCGGCGAAGTTGTGCCGCTTCATGACGCCCGCGTAGCCCTTGCCCTTGGAGGTCCCGGTGACGTCGATCAGCTCGCCCTTGGCGAAGGCGTCGACCGCGACGGTGCTGCCCACCTCGGGCAGGTCGGTGCCATCGTCGAGGCGCAGCTCCGCCAGGGCGCGCGCGCTGTCGATACCGGCCTTGGCGAGGTGCCCGGCCAGGGGCTTGGAGACCTTGCGGCGGGAGCCGTAGGCCAGCTGCACGGCGGTGTAGCCGTCGACATCGACGGTCTTGACCTGTGCGATGGTGTTGGGTTCGGCCTGGATGACGGTCACGGGGACGACACGGTTGTCGTCGTCGAAGACCTGCGTCATGCCGAGCTTGGTCCCGAGGATGCCCTTGGGGGCCATGCGGGTTCCTTCCTGGTCGACCCGTCGTACCGGTGGCGGCAGCGGACGAGTCCGTCTCGGATGGGTGCAGTGAGCCGTGGGCTCTAGAGCTTGATCTCGATGTCGACGCCGGCCGGCAGCGAGAGCCCCATCAGCTTGTCGATGGTCTTCTGCGTCGGCTGGTGGATGTCGATGAGCCGCTTGTGCGTGCGCATCTCGAAGTGCTCGCGGGAGTCCTTGTACTTGTGCGGGCTCTTGATCACGCACCACACGTTGCGCTCGGTCGGCAACGGCACCGGACCGGTGACGTGCGCGCCGGTGGCCTCCACGGTGTCCACGATCTCCCGCGCAGAGCGGTCGAGGACCTCGTGGTCGTAGGCCTTGAGGCGGATCCTGATCTTCTGGTCAGCAGCCATCGTCTCTCTTCTTCATCCCTCGCGGGCCGGGGTCGTGAGCTCCCCGGGTCCGGAGCGCTGCTCGTCATCGGTGTCCCGCGTGCGGTGCGGGGTCCTTGCCTGGCTGGTGCAGGTGCTGCGGTGGTGCTGTGGTGCGGGGTGCGTGGGGGTCGACCGGCCGGGAGGGGCGACTATCTCCTCGGAGTCCCCGCACGGCCGGT
>JBLRWQ010000095.1:0-8746 GCA_047921175.1 Nitriliruptoraceae bacterium
GCCTGCGGTCTGGTCGTGCTCGCTCTGGAGGTCGTGGAGGAGCCGGCGCCGTTTCGGCCAGGGGAAGCTGCCGGTCTCCTGTTGGAGCTGTCGGGACAGCCGCTCGAGACGGCCTGTCAGGATCTGGCGGCTCTGGTCGAGCTGGTCGCGGGCATGCAGGAGCTGCTGCTGGCGAGGGATGTCGATCGCATCGATCCGGGCATCGATCTCCCGCCACTGAGCGGCGAGCTCGGCCAGCTCTGGGGTGATGGGCTGTTCGGCCCGGGTGCGTCGGAACCGGCTGGTGAGGCTTGCCGCCTCATCGCGGTCGTCGCGGTCGTCGAGGTGGACGTGGTGGAGGCTGTCGTCGTGGCGGTCGGTGGGGCCGTGGTAGAGCTGGTTGGTGAGCTTCCCGCGGGACATCGCGACGTAGCCCCATTCGCGGTAGAGGGTGTCGGTGCCGAGGGTGTAGGTGTGGTCGCAGGTCAGCCCTTGGGCCTTGTGCCCGGTGATCGCATACCCGTGGGTGACGTGCCCGGCGTCGAGGTAGCCGGCAGGGAGCTGGAGCGGGGCGCCTCGATCATCGACCGCTTCGATGGTGCGGTCGTGCAGGTGGACGTGGGTGATGGTGGCGCGGGTGCCGTTGACCACCCCGAGCCGTCGGTCGTTGCGCAGGCACACGATCCGGTCCCCGGCCTGCAACTCGATGCCGCCGCTGGCGGTGGTGATGGTCGGTCCGGTGAGCGGTCCGGCTGCGAGCATCTTGGTGCGGGCACGGTGGTTGAGGTCGGCGACGTCGTCACGGCGGAGCGCGATCATGAGCGAGCCGGACAGGTCCTCCTTGGCGGTGTCCCACCAGTCGTGGACCAACCGGTCGCGGAGCTGCTCGGCGGTGTCGGCGGTCCGGATCCGGCCGTGCTGCCGGTAAGCAGCCAGGGCTGCATCGGGGTCACCGTGGCGGAGCTCGTCGAGCGCGGCCTGTTCCCAGCCGTGGGTCTGCCGCCGGTTGTCGGTGAGCTCGATCGAAGGGAGCCGGGTGGCCAGCGCGCGGAACAGCCCGCCGGCGTCGATCTCGGGCAGCTGGTGCGGGTCACCCACCAGGACGACCTTGACGGACTGGGCTTCCGCGTGGTGGAGGAGGCGGGCGAGCTGTCGGGTGCCGACCATCCCGGCCTCGTCCACCACCAGCACCGACCCGGGCTTGAGCGGTGAGCCGTCACGGCGGTCGTCGACCTGGGCGAGCAGCCGGGCCAGGGTGGTCGAGCGGATCCCGGCAGACTCCTGCAGTTCGAGGGCGGCCCGGGCGGCGAGCGCCACACCGGTAACCCGGATCCCGGAGGTCTCCCAGGCGTCGCGTGCGGCGTCGAGGGCGTAGGTCTTGCCGGTCCCGGCCTTGCCGACGATCACCTCGACCCCGGCCCCGGAGCTGGTGAGCCGACGAACCATCTGCTCCTGCTCATCGGTCAGCGACCGCCGAGCGAGGGCCCGTTGCAGCATCGGGGGTCGGGCGATGCCGACCTGGGCGTCGTGTCGGGCGATGGACCGGTTGATTGCCCGTTGTTCGGTGAGGAGCAGGCCCTTGGTGGTGTAGCGGCGCTCGCCCGGGTCGACGGGCACGACCCGGCCATCGTGGCGGCGGATGACGTCGACGGAGGTGAGGTGTCCGCGGGTGGGACCGAGGGCGACCAGCAGGTTGGTGTCGGAGGTCAGCAACACCTCGGCAACACGTTCGCACCAGGCGACCGGCGCGCCCGCAGGAAGCCGTCCGGCCAGCTGCTGCAGCACGTCCCGGCGGGTGAACGACGACGAGGTCTGGGTGAGGCCTTCGTCGACGACGAGGTGTTGCCACAGTCGGTCGAGGTCGGGCTGTTCCCACGAGGTGTTGCCGAGGTGTTGCCGATGCCAGCCCGGCGTCACCCCGGCAACAGCGGCACGTCGGGCCCAACCCTGCCGGAGCTCCGCCTCCGAGGCGCGGTGGCCCTTGGCCTGGCGGGTGGCGAGGGTGGCGGTCTGCGCCGCCGCGGCCGAGGTCTCGCCCCGCTGCTCCATGTGTTGAACGATGGCGTTGCGGCGTTGCGAGAACGTCTCGATCAGCTGCCGGTCGACGCCGTCGATGTCCGCGACCCCGTTGACCACCGGCTGCCACGCGACCCCCAGCCGCACGGTGAGCTCGTGGCGCAGGTGGGCCTGGTAGAGGATGCCGGCGGTCTTGGCATGCGCGTACAGCTTCCGCGAATCGAGCGTCCGCCACACCCCGTCATCCTGCGTGCGGGCGAGATTCGCGACCAGGACGTGGGTGTGCAGCAACGGATCGTCCGCCCGGGAGGTCCGGTGCCGGAACGCTGCCGCCACGAGCCCGTCAACCTTGACCGTCTCGGCCCCGCCGGCACCGCGGCGGGAGAACCCGGCCGACCGTTGCAGGTAGCCGATCGCGGCGTCCACCGCGGCGTCGTGGGCTGCCACCACCTCCGCCGAGGTGGCCCGGTCACCGAGGGCCCACAGCAGCGACACCGACTTCGGTGCCCGGAAGGTGTGATCGAACCCCGGGACCTTCCGTGCCGGATGCCGGGCGAGCTGCTCACCGGTCGCAGGGTCGCGGGCGTCGAGGACGGCACGGAGCTGCGGGCCGGTCACCTCACCCGACAGCCCCAGCTGTTCGGCCCCTACGCCGAGCCAGCGGCCGGGTTCCTCGCCGCGGGCGAGGTAGTAGCCCTCGACCCCATCCTCACCGCGGGCGACGGCGGTGAGGTAGTAGCCGGCCCGCCCCGTGCCCATCCGCCCGACGTTCAGCAACGCCCGGCCGAGCTGTTGCACTGACCCAGTGCCAGTCTGTGTCTCTGATCCATGACCGGCAGGATGCGGCCGCAACGGCCACCTGTCCAGGTCCGCAGACGGCCTCGCAGGGCAGTCTAACGCCCAGATCAGGGCGTTTCCGTGTCAGGCGTTCCGGACCATCTCGGGGCGTGTCGGCGGGTGTCGGACGGTGCCTCATGTCAGGACCTCAGCAACAGCTGTCGGCCTGTGCGTGGCGCGCACAGACCGAAGGTTGCCTGTCACAGAACGGGTGCCTCGACGGTCAGTCCCTCTTCGTCGGCATCCCACGGCACCGGGACGGCCGGCGCGACACCTGCAGGCGCCGACCGGCCGTGCAGCCAGCGCACCGCTGTCACAATCCGGCCGCCGCCGGGGGACTACCTACCCACCACCCGTCACGACAGGAGGACCGACATGAACCCCACCGCTGCCCTGACCGGCCAGCCCCCACGCCCGGCCACCATGACCATCCCCGAGGCCGCCCGGCTGCTCGGCATCAGCCGCTCCGCCGCCTACCGCGCCGTCGCCCGCGGCGAGATCCCCACCATCCGCATCGGCCGCCGACTCCTCGTCCCCACCGCCAAGCTCTATCGCCTCCTCGGCTGGACCTACAACCCCGCCGCATGAGCCACGGAGGACCGAAGCGAAGTGCGCCATCCAGCACCCGGCCAAACCCGACGTCCGTTGACACCGCCGCGAGCATTCGGTGGAAACTCGTCGTGGCCGCGGGGCAGACGACCCAGCAATTACGTTCCCGACGCTTCCCGACCCGGATCACACCAGCGCCTGGGGACCACTTCGTCAACGCGGTCCTTCGGGTGCACGGTCGTTGTTGCCCCCAGCCAGGCGCAGGACGCCACCTCGCCTACCGTTGTTCACCACGGCGCTCCTGGGCTTGTTTGCCGGATGGCACTTTCCGAATAGCGGCGTCCCAGTCCCCACAGATGTGGTCGCCGTCGGGTATCCGCCGACCGTCCTGGGCTACTCGCTGGCGACTGGAGAAGCAGCCAGACAGTGGCCGTTGACACCGCGGTGTACGTGGCATAGTTTCCGCACCGGGTGTGAGGTCAGACGCACCTGGGACGCTCGTCCCGTGCGGGACACTTGATCAGGCAGTTGGCGAACGGGGGGAGTCGTGAAAGGGATCGGGGGGTTTAGGCGAGTGGTGGTTGGCTTTCTTGCCGCCGCGTTGCTGGTAGTTCCTAGCGCCGCACTGGCGGGGCCGAACTCGAGCGGAGGGCCGTGGAACTTCACGGTGACGGTCGGCGGCCAGCCAGTCACCTGCACATTCTCGGGCGAGCACTGGACGACCTCGGCCGCGAACGCGCGGACGAGTCGTAACACCGTCTGCGACCGCGTCCGGGTCCGGATGAAGTGGAACCACCAAGGTAACGTCGTGACGAGCAACTGGCTTGAGAGCGGCTTGAGTTCGATAACGGTGACTGCGGCGGACTCGACGGCCATCTCCAGCGAGCACCGGGCGCGCCACCAGTGGAATGCCGCGTGGAGCACCGTGGGCCGGCCACACGCCTGGTGACCGGGCGACTGTCCGGGAGATGCCGGCAGCTACCCTTGTTGGTGGTAGCCGGCATCGGGCTATTACTTGTGGCCTGCTCGGGGGGCGAGGATGACCCCGGGGCGGAGGCCAACGGAGGAGAGGGAGTCTTCGCTGCGATTATTCGCGAGCCGCTACCGGCGGACCCCGGCCCGGACGTCGAGGGCCTCAGAATGCAGGAATCGATCCTCGCGGATGATCGTGTGACGTTCGCGGATTATGAGCGGGCCGTGCGCGCGACTGTGGAATGCATCCGCGAGCAGGGGTTCGCGGTCGACGGCCCGACCCGCTTCCCGGACGCGCCGATCATCGTCGTGGAGCCGGGCGCCGACCCGAGCATGCGGTTTGTGTGGACCTTCCCTGACGTGCCGGAGCAAGTTGTTCGGGACGAGGTTGCTGAGGGGTGCCGTGCGCAGTGGTCCTACTGGGTCGAGCGCGCCTGGGAGCTACAGAACGAGCCATCCGAGCAGGACATCCAGGACTGGCTGGAGAGGGCCTGGCAATGCGCCCGTGACCGCGACTTGGCTCTGTCCGACCCCCCGACCGAGGAGGACGCGACGGCGGCGATCGCGGCAGGTTGCCGGCCATGGGAAGGGAGCGGTTGACTGCGGGGGGGCGGCTCAGGAAGCGCCGCTCGGCCGGGGTACCGTCCGCTCAGCGGTCTCCTGCCGCGCGGGGCGCCGGGGGCGGCCGGGGATACTGGTGGCTGTTCGCGGCCTGTGTGGCGCTTGTGCCGCTCGCGTTCCTGGCGGGTCTGTTGGTCGCCGAGGACAGGCTCGCGGGCGTCACCGTCGACCCTGAGCCCGTGGTCGTCCCGGCGGACACGGTGAGGCTCACCGACGAGAGCAGTGCACTTCTAACCCTCCGATGGGAGCCCACGTCACCCCTACTGGCGCCGGGCTGGACCGGGCTTGTGACCGACGTTCACATGGAGCCCGGCGACCAGCTCGCGACCGGCGACCCTGTGGTGTCCGTCGACGGGGTGGTGAGGGTGGCCGCCGCCTCCGAGCAGCCGCTTCACCGGCGGCTGGCCCTCGGGGACTCCGGCCCGGATGTGGTAGTTCTCCACGGCCTCCTCATCGAGCTCGGGCACCTGGCCGAACCGCCCGCCTCACCGGAGAACTACAGCGCCGCGACCAGCGCAGCGGTACGCGCGCTCGAGGGCGCGCTGGGCGTGCCTCGCCCGTCCGGCGTCTTCGACCCGGCGTGGCTTGTATGGCTGCCGGCGGAGCCGTGGCCTGTGGTCGGCGTGGCGATTGAGGCAGGCAGGCCGGCGCCCCAGGCGGGAGAGGCGGTCGCGACCTCCCCGGAGACGTTGGTCGGAGCGAGCCTGACGACTGCGGAGGCCGCCCCGATCGACCTCGACCCGGAGGCCGCGTGGGTGGTTGGCGTCGGCGGCGAAGCGTTGCCCGTTGACCCGGCCTCGTCGGCTCTCGATGGCGACGCGCTCGGCGTGCTCGCGGGCCTCATCCCCGCAGGCACAGAGACCGCGACCGGCCAGGTGCGTCGGCGCGATCCCCGCGAAGTTGTCGTCGTCCCGTCCTCGGCCGTCGTGACCGGGGAGGACGGGCGGCTGTGCGTGTGGGTGCCGGGCGAATCCGCCCTTGCGGCCGTCGAGGTCGAGATCGTCGGTTCGCGCGCAGGGGCAAGCCACCTGGCACCTACGGCACTGAGCGACGTTCTGGCCAATCCCGCCGAGGTGCTGGCGGAGCCCGCATGCCCTTAGCCTTGCGCGGTGTGACCCAGCGGTATGGACCGGGACCCCCGGTGCTATGGGGCGTGGACCTCACCGTCGCCGCAGGCGAGACCGTCGCGGTCGTTGGGCCCTCGGGCTCAGGCAAGACGACGCTCGTGAGCGTGCTTGGGGGCCTTCTGCGCCCGACCGAAGGCGAGTTGTGCCTCGACGGACGTGCCGTCCGAGTTGGAGAACTACCGCCCGGCACGGTTGCGTGGGTGTTCCAGACCGTCAACCTCCTCTCGCACCGCAGCGCCGCCGCCAACGTCGCCCTTGGCATGCTGGCCGGGGGTGCGGGTCGGCGGGAGGCTCACGCGGCCGCGCTACCTGCCCTGGAAGCGGTCGGCCTGTCCGAGCATGCCTTCCGGCGGGCGGGCACCCTCTCCGGGGGCGAGGCCCAGCGGGTCGGCATCGCCCGGGCTCTGGTCGGCGTGCCCCGCTACGTGCTGGCGGACGAGCCTACCGGCCAGCTCGACCTCGCCACGTCCCGCGCGGTCGTGGCGACCCTGTTCGACGCCCGGCCTCCATCAACCGCACTCGTGGTCGCGACGCACGACCTTGAGTTGGCGCGCCGGTGCGACCGCATCCTCAGGGTCGTCGAGGGGCGCGTGGTGCCGGCGCGATGAGCGCCGGCTGGAGGCTCGGCCAGGTCGCCTCGGAGGCGCTCGCGGACCTGCTCGGGGGCTCGGTCCGGGCGGTTCTGCTATTCATGATGCTAGCAGGGGGCTTCGCTGTGGTCGTGGGGGCAGAGCTCGAGGTCAGCGGGCAGCTGCGCGCACAGGCCGACAATCTGCGCGCGCGGGGCGGCGACGTTGCGATCGTTACCGCCGAGGAGGCGCCGATCGAGGCCGCGACCTGCGAGGCGCTCGGCCGCCGCCCGCACGTGGTCGCCGCCGGAAGTTCGAGGGGGATCGGGACGGTGGGCTTTGCTTCCGCGCCCGGACAGACATTCGAGCTGATCGAAGTAACCCCCGGCGCGCTCGCCGTGTGGGACCCTGCCGCGCACCTGCCTCGAGGCGGCTGGCTCGTCGGGCCCGCCGCGGCCGACGAGCTCGGCGTGCGCACCGGCAGCCTGCTCGCCGAGCCAGGTCAGCAGCCCCAACCGGTTACCGTGGTCGAGGTGGCCGCCCGAAACCAGTTCGCTGACCGCGCGATCCTGGCGCTCGTCGCGGCGGCCGGGGAGGTCGACGGCTGCTGGGTCGAGTTCCGTGCCGCTGCGGCGTCTGGGGGCCGGACGGCACTACCGGCGGCGTTTGCGGGTGTGGAGGTCAGCGTGCGCCCGCTCGTCCGGCTCGACGAAGAGTTCGCCCGCGACCCGCGTGTGGACTTCGAGCGCCGCCCCCAGCGCCATCTCTGGGTGCCGGTCGGTGCGCTGATGACCGCTCTCCTCGCCCTCGGCGCGTTCGGGCGGCGCTCCGACATGGCCGTCTACCGGGCCTTCGGACTGCCGCGGGCCGGCGTGCTCGCCTTCCACCAGACGCAGGTGCTGGTCCTGGCGGTCGCGGCGTTCGCCGCGGCAGTCCCCTGGGCGCTCGCCGCGTACGCGGCGCTCGAAGGCCTGCCCTCGCCTGACCAGGTCGTCCTGGCCACGCGCACGTCGGCACGAGCGCTCCTCCTGATTGTCGCCGTCGCCCCCTGGCTCGCAGCCCTGGCCGGCCGAGGCAGCCCAGCCGCACTACTCAAGGAACGCTGACCTGGCCGACCGCGCCGCCGGGCACGAGCGAGCCGGGCTCGGTGACGCAGCAGGCCCGACGTAGAGTGGTAGCGCACAGGATGGCTCACTGGTCGCGCTCGCGGTTGTCGCGCTTTGGCGCGGATACGGAGTCTCCGTTTAGCCGGACCAACGTGTGAACCCGTCCGGGTATGTCGGAGTGCTCGTTACGTGACTGCGGCCAGTTCGGCCGGAGTGTCTTGACGGTAGTGGTTGGCCTCGAACTCGGCGGGTGGGATGTCGCCGAGGGCTTCGTAGATCCGGTCGTGGTTGAACCAGGCGACCCACCGCATGGTCTCCCACTCGACCTGCTCGAGGGACTCCCACCGGTCGCGCCGGTGGATGACCTCGGCCTTGTAGAGCCCGATGATCGATTCGGCCATCGCGTTATCGAAGCTGTCACCGACCGACCCGATGGAAGGGGCGATGCCGGTCTCGGCGAGCCGGTCGGTGTAGCGCATGGCGGTGTATTGCGTGCCTGCATCCGAGTGTGCCGTCAGGCCGCCGGTGGCGGGGCCATCGAGCCGGTCGTAGACGGCCTGGTCCAGCGCATCGAGGACCAGGTCGGTGCGCAGATGGTCGGTGGTGCGCCAACCGACGATCCGTCGGGAGAACACGTCGATGACGAACGCGGTGTAGACGAACTTCTGCGTGGTCCACACGTAGGTGTAGGGGTCGGACCGGAGCGCGGTGCCGAGGTTGCTCTCGGTCCGTTTCTCCGGCCCGCCCTCCGAACCGGACGTGCGACTCTCACCGCATCCGGCTCTCCACGGGTTCATGCCGCTGAGCTTGGTGATCTGGTCGTGTCGCTCGTCCATGGTGTGGGGATGCGCGTTCCGCGGTAGCGGTAGCGCACGATGTGGATCGTTTGTGGCCGGAACATCTCGTCACGGCCGTCGCGGATCTTCCAGTTCGGAAGATGCCGACGACGGAGCGTTCCCCAGTTCAGTCC
>JBLRWQ010000096.1:0-8661 GCA_047921175.1 Nitriliruptoraceae bacterium
CCCCGATCACGACCTCGAGGTGGAACGTGACCCGCGTCTTCTCCGGCATGCAGCCCTCCGGTGACCCCCACCTCGGCAACCTGCTGGGCGCCTGGGTCAACTGGGTCGCGATGCAGGAGGACCGCGAGTGCGTCTACTGCGTCGTCGACCTGCATGCGATGACCTCGCCCACCGAGCACGATCCCGCGACGCTGCGGCAGCGCACCGTGGAGCTCGCGACCGGCATGCTCTCGGTCGGCGTCGACCCGGAGCGCTCGATCCTGTTCGTCCAGTCGCACCTGCACGAGCACGCCGAGTGCACGTGGCTGTTCAACTGCATCGCCGGCTTCGGTGAGCTGCGCAAGATGCCGCAGTTCAAGGAGAAGTCCGAGGGCAAGGGCGAGTCGGTGAGCGTCGGGCTGTTCGACTACCCCGTGCTCCAGGCGGCCGACATCCTGCTCTACCACGCCGACGAGGTCCCGGTCGGCGACGACCAGCGACACCACATCGAGCTGGCGCGCGATATCGGGCAGCGCTTCAACCACCGCTTCGCGAGCGAGGACGACCCGGTCTTCACCCTGCCGAAGGCGGTCCACCCGCGGGCAGCCGCCCGGGTGATGGACCTCCAGGACCCGACCGCGAAGATGTCGAAGTCCGCCGGCAGCGACAAGGGCATCATCTACGTCCTCGACGAGCCGGCGCGCATCGCGAAGAAGATCCGCAGCGCCGTGACCGACTCCGCCGGGGATATCCGGCACGACCGCGACGCCAAGCCGGGCGTGTCCAACCTGCTCGAGATCCTCGCGGCGGCGACCGACCGGAGCGTCGAGGAGCTGGCCGCCGAGTACGACGGCGGGGGCTACGGCGCGTTCAAGCAGGCGGTCGCCGAGGCCGTGATCGAGATGCTCCGCCCGACCCAGGCGCGCTACGCCGAGCTGGCCGGCGACCCGGGCGAGGTGGCGCGCATCCTGGACGACGGGGCGGAGCGCGCCCGGGCGATCGCCGCGCCGACCCTCGAACGCGCCAAGGAGGCGATGGGCCTGCTGCCGCGGCGCTGAGCTCGCATCTCGCAGCCGACCACGCGTCGCGGCGCGGATCCCCTCGATCGCGTCGACGGCGGCCGTCGGCCCTCCGCGGGCGCCGAGGTGGCGCGCGACCGGCTGGGCTCGCACGTGCCTGCGCCGGCTGAGGAGGGCCCGGTGCCCGTTGCTATCCTCGGGCCACGACGAGTGGCGCCCAAGCGCGGCACCGGGATGTGGAGTCGAGATGGCAGCGACCGCGACGGGTTCCTCGACGCGAAGCCCCTTCATCGTGGAGCTGTACCGCTCAGCGCTGGGCAAGAAGTACATCATGGCGATCACCGGGATCGTCGGGCTGGGCTACGTGCTGGCCCATATGATCGGCAACCTCAAGCTCTACCAGAGCGCCGAGGACTTCAACCTCTACGCCGAGACCCTGCGCAGCCTGCTCTACCCGATCGCGCCGCAGAACGCGGTGCTGAACATCCTGCGGGTGGTGCTGGTCCTGGCGCTGATCGGGCACGTCGTCGCCGCCGCCCAGCTGACCGCGATGAACCGCCGGGCCCGCCCGGATTCCTACCGCTCCAAGCGCGACTACGTGGTGGCCGACTTCGCGGCCCGCACCATGCGCTGGACCGGGGTCATCGTCCTGCTGTTCCTGGTCTACCACCTCGCCGATCTGACCTGGGGCTGGGTCAACCCGGCTGCGGCCGGGGCGACGCCGTACGAGAAGGTCATCGCGAGCTTCTCGGTACCCGCCATCGCCGGGTTCTACCTGGCCGCGAACCTCGCGCTCGGTGCGCACCTCTACCACGGGGTCTGGAGCATGTTCCAGTCGATGGGCTGGAACAACCGGCGCTTCAACCACTGGCGCAAGACGCTGGCGGTGGCGTTCACCGTCGTGGTCGTCGGTGGGAACCTGTCCTTCCCGATCGCGGTGCTCGCCGGCGTGATCAGCTGACCCTTGCCGCTCCCCTCGGTCCGCTCGCTCGCTGGCGGTCCGTGGCGTCCGGCGGGCCTGCGTCCCTCGAACCTCTCGTACCCACTCGGAGTCCACGATGACGGTGCTCGACAGCCGCGTCCCCGACGGTCCGCTCGCGACCAAGTGGGAGGACCACAAGTTCAACATGCGGCTGGTCAGCCCGGGCAACAAGCGCAGGTTCGAGATCATCGTGGTCGGGACCGGCCTGGCGGGTGCTTCCGCCGCGGCGACGCTCGGTGAACTCGGCTACCGGGTCAAGGCGTTCACCTACCACGACTCCGCGCGGCGGGCCCACTCGATCGCGGCCCAGGGCGGCATCAACGCGGCCAAGAACTACCACGGCGACGGCGACTCGGTCCACCGGCTGTTCTACGACACCATCAAGGGTGGCGACTACCGGGCCCGTGAGGCCAACGTCCACCGTCTCGCCGAGGTGTCCAACAACATCATCGACCAGTGCGTCGCCCAGGGGGTGCCCTTCGCGCGGGAGTACGGCGGGCTGCTCGACAACCGGTCCTTCGGCGGGGCGCAGGTCTCGCGCACCTTCTACGCCCGAGGACAGACCGGGCAGCAGCTCCTCCTGGGCGCCTACCAGGCCCTGTCCCGTCAGGTGAAGGCCGGCTCCGTCGAGCTCCACACCAACCAGGAGATGCTGGAGCTGGTGGTCGTCGACGGCAAGGCCGTCGGCATCATCACCCGCGACCTGGTGACGGGGGAGATCCGGCGTCACTCCGCCCACGCGGTGGTGCTCGGGACCGGCGGCTACTCCAACGTCTTCTACCTGTCCACGATGGCGATGAGCTGCAACGCCACCGCGATCTGGCGCGCCCACCGCAAGGGCGCCTTCTTCGCCAACCCCTGCTACACGCAGATCCACCCCACCGCGATCCCCTCGTCGGACGAGTTCCAGTCCAAGCTCACGCTGATGTCGGAGTCGCTGCGCAACGACGGGCGCATCTGGGTGCCCACGGACCCGGACGAGTCCCGCGCCGTGGCGGACATCCCGGAGGAGGACCGCGACTACTACCTCGAGCGCAAGTACCCGTCGTTCGGGAACCTCGCGCCGCGCGACATCTCCTCCCGGGCGGCGAAGGTCGTGGTCGACGAGGGGCGTGGGGTCGGGCCGCTGAAGAACGGCGTCTACCTCGACTTCGCCGATGCCATCGCCCGGTTGGGACGTGACGTCGTCGCCGACCGCTACGGCAACCTGTTCGAGATGTACGAGCGCATCACCGGCGAGGATCCGTTCCAGGTCCCGATGCGCATCTACCCGGCTCCCCACTACACGATGGGCGGGCTGTGGGTGGACTACCACCTGCAGACCACCATCCCCGGCCTGTTCGCCGTCGGCGAGGCCAACTTCTCCGATCACGGGGCGAACCGGCTCGGGGCGTCCGCCCTGATGCAGGGGCTGGCCGACGGCTACTTCGTCCTCCCGTACACGATCGGCGACTACCTCGCGCCGCAGCTCGGCACCCCGAAGGTCGCCACCTCGGCGTCGGAGTTCGATCAGGCCGAGGCCGAGGTGCGTGGCCGCATCGACCACTACCTGAACGTCGGCGGGACCCGGTCGGTGGACTGGTTCCACCGCGAGCTCGGCAAGATCGTGTGGGACCACTGCGGCATGGGGCGCAACCGGGCCGGCCTGGAGAAGGCGCTGAGCGAGATCCCCGCGCTACGCGAGGAGTTCGAGACCGACGTCCGGGTGCTGGGCGGACCGGACTCGCTCAACAGCTCGCTCGAGAAGGTCGGGCGGGTCGCGGACAACTTCGAGCTGGCCGAGCTGATGGTCCGTGATGCGCTCACCCGCGAGGAGTCCTGCGGCGGCCACTTCCGCGAGGAGCACCAGACCGAGGACGGCGAGGCGCTCCGCGACGACGAGAACTTCGCGCACGTCACCGCCTGGGAGTGGACCGGCGACTCCGGCCAACCGACCGAGCACCGCGAGCCCCTGGTCTACCAGGAGGTCGAGTTCACCACCCGCAGCTACAAGTGAGCCGCCGGGCCCCGGCGCAGCACCGCAGCACCGATCCCGCAGCCCAAGGGAGCACGACACCGTGAACCTCACCCTCCGCGTGTGGCGCCAGGCCGGTCCCGACGCGCCCGGCCGTTTCGAGACCTACGAGGCCAGCGACGTCAGCCCGGACTCCTCGTTCCTGGAGATGCTCGACCTGGTCAACGAGGACCTCATCGCCGCCGGTGAGGAGCCGATCGAGTTCATGCACGACTGCCGTGAGGGCATCTGCGGCACCTGCGGCATGATGATCAACGGACAGGCCCACGGTCCCCAGGCGCTCACCGCCACCTGCCAGCTGCACATGCGCTCCTTCAGCGACGGCGACGAGCTCGTGCTCGAGCCCTGGCGTGCCGCCGGGTTCCCCATCATCAAGGACCTGGTGGTCGACCGGTCCGCCTTCGACCAGATCATCCAGGCCGGCGGCTACATCACCGTCGACACCGGCTCCGCCCCGGACGCGAACCTGATCCCGATCGCCAAGGAGACCGCCGACCTGGCGATGGACGCGGCGGCCTGCATCGGCTGCGGGGCGTGCGTGGCGGCCTGCCCGAACGGGGCGGCGCAGCTGTTCACCTCGGCGAAGATGGCGCAGCTCAACATGCTCCCGCAGGGTCAGGCCGAGCGGTACCAGCGCGCGGAGCACATGGTCGAGGTGATGGAGGAGCACTTCGGCTCCTGCACCAACATGGGCGAGTGCGAGGCGGCCTGCCCCAAGGGCATCTCGATCGACTTCATCGCGATGATGAACAAGGACTACCGCAAGGCCAAGTTCCGCAACCGTCGCTCCGCCTGACCTCGCTCTCCGGCCGCCCGCTCTCCGGCCGCCCGCTCTCCGGCCGCCCGCTCCGTGGTGGCTCGGGCGGTTGCTCCCCGCGTTCCGCTCAGACGTCGGGGCACGGGGAGGGGAGCAACGCCGGCGGAGCAACCGCAGCGGTAGCGCGGTCGCACCGCGGCGTCGTTCCTGGCGAGGACTGCGATCGCCGGCTGCGACCGGCGTCCGGTCCACACGTAGGCTGCCATCCGTCCCCGCGATGGAGGCACCGAGGTGAGCGACGGTCCGGTCAGCATCAGCGGCTTCCCCCTCGAGGCGGTGTACGGCCCCGATCACCTCGACAGCTTCGACCCGGCTACCGCGCTCGGGGAGCCCGGCAGCTACCCCTTCACCCGCGGCATCTACCCGACCATGTACCGCGGGCGGACCTGGACCATGCGGCAGTACGCCGGCATGTCCACCGCGGCGGAGTCCAACCGGCGCTACCGCTACCTGCTCGAGCAGGGAACGACGGGGCTGTCGGTCGCCTTCGACCTGCCGACCCAGATGGGCTACGACTCGAGCGCGCCGCTCGCCATCGGCGAGGTCGGCAAGGTCGGCGTCGCGATCGACACCGTCGAGGACATGGTCGCGCTGTTCGACGGCATCCCGCTCGGCGACGTCTCCACCTCGATGACCATCAACGCGCCCGCGAGCCTGCTGCTGCTGATGTACGAGATCGCCGCGGAGGAGCAGGGGGTCGAGGCCGACCGGCTCCGGGGCACGATCCAGAACGACGTCCTCAAGGAGTACATCGCCCGCGGGACCTACATCTACCCGCCGGCACCCAGCCTGCGCCTGATCGCCGACACCTTCGCCTACTGCGCGGACCGGTTGCCGAGGTTCAACACCATCTCCATCTCCGGCTACCACATGGGTGAGGCCGGGGCGACGCCGGTCCAGGAGGTCGCCTTCACCCTCGCGGACGCGATCGCCTACGTCGACGCGGCGCTCGCGGCCGGGTTGGATGTCGACGCCTTCGCGCCGAGGTTGAGCTTCTTCTTCGTGGCGCGATCCACCCTGCTGGAGGAGGTCGCGAAGTTCCGCGCGGCCCGGCGCATCTGGGCGCGGATCATGCGGGACCGCTTCGGCGCGCAGGACGAGAAGAGCCAGATGCTGCGCTTCCACACCCAGACGGCCGGGGTGCAGCTCACCGCCCAGCAGCCTGAGGTCAACCTCGTGCGCGTCACGATCCAGGCGCTCGCGGCCACCCTCGGTGGGACCCAGAGCCTGCACACCAACAGCTTCGACGAGGCGCTGGCGCTGCCGACGGAGAAGAGCGCCCGGCTGGCGCTCCGGACCCAGCAGGTCATCGCGCACGAGACCGACATCCCCGCCACCGTGGACCCCTTCGCGGGCTCCTACGCCATCGAGGCCATGACCGACCGCATCGAGGCCGAGGTGCAGACCTACCTCGACCGGATCGACGAGATGGGCGGGGCCGTCGCGGCCATCGAGGAGGGCTACCAGAAGGCCGAGATCGAGCGCTCCGCCTACGACCTCGCCAAGGAGATCGACGCCGGCTCGCGTGTGGTCGTCGGGGTCAACCGGTTCCAGCAGGGGCCCGACCCGCAGCCCGAGCTGCTGCGCGTCGAGGAGCGGATCCGCGAGGACCAGATGGCGCGCATCGACGCGGTCAAGGCCACCCGGGACCAGGCGGTGGTCGATACCGCGCTCGCCGAGGTGGCAGCCGCGGCGGCCGGGACCGACAACCTGCTACCCCCGATGCGCAACGCGCTCAAGGCGCGGGCCACCCTGCAGGAGGTCTGCGATGTCCTGCGGGCCGCGTTCGGCAGCTACATCCCCCGCGACGTGTTCTGAGCGACCGGGGTCCACCACCTCGGCGTGCGAGCCGTCGTGGCGTCCTCCCGGCCGGGGCCGACCACCTCGGTGCGCGGGCAGCACGGCGGGGCCCGCATCACGACGGCGGCGGGTCCTCCTCGAGCCGTGCACCCATCGTCTGCGCGACCGCGATCAGCCCCGATAGCGGGCGGATCATGACCCGGAACCGGGTGATCCGCCCGTCCGCGTCCAGGGTCAGGTGGTCGAGTCCCTCCACGTCCCTGTCGCCGACCCGCGCGGTGAACACCAGCGCCACGGTGCCGTCGCCGTGGAGCTCGTCGATGTAGGTCAGCCCCTCGAGCGTGGCCTTGGCGTGCCCCAGTAGGTGGGCGACCACCTCGCGGCCGTGGTACGGGCGGTGCACCGCAGGGGACCGGAACTCGACGTCCTCGTGGAGCAAGGCGTGGACCGCGTCGAGGTCGTCGCGTTCGACGGCCAGGCGGAAGGGGTGACGCTCCATCGTGGGCTCCCGGTCGGTGCGCGGGGCGCGTCGGCGCCGCCGCGCCCGAGCCCCGGAGCGCCCCACGCTAGCGTGGGTGGCCCCGGAACCGACCCCTGGAGCCCGCCGTGCAGCGCATCGTGATCCTCGGTGGCGGCCCGGCCGGGTACGAGGCGGCACTGGTGGCCGACGAGCTCGGCGCGGACGTCAGCATCGTCGCCGACGAGGGCCTCGGCGGCAACAGCGTCCTGTGGGACTGTGTGCCCTCCAAGGCGCTGATCGTGGCGTCGGAGGCGATGGGCTGGGTCCACACCGCCGACGATCTCGGCGTGCACATCGCGGGGCTCGAGCGGGTCGACCGCACCGTGGTGGACTTCCCCAAGGTCGGCAACGGCGTGCTCGAGCTCGGGGCGAACCAGTCCCGTGACATCGAGCGACGGGTGCTGGCCGGCCGGGTCGAGCTGGTCCGCGGCCGCGGCCGCATCTCCGCCCCGCACGAGGTCACCGCCACCCGTGAGGACGGCACCGAGGTGGTGCTGCCCGCCGACTTCGTGCTGCTCGCGACCGGCTCCACCGCCCGGGTCCTGCCGTTCTTCGAGCCCGACGGTGAGCGGGTGCTGGTCAGCCAGCAGGCCTACGGGCTCGACGCGGTGCCGGAGCACCTCATCGTGGTCGGCTCGGGTGCCACGGGTGCGGAGTTCGCCCACGCCTTCCGGCGCTTCGGTGCCGAGGTCACCCTGGTGTCCTCGCGCGACCTGATCCTGCCGACCCAGGACCCGGATGCCGCCGCGGTGATCGAGCACGTCTTCGAGCGCCGTGGCATGACGATCCTGCGCAACGCCCGGGCGGTCAGCTGCGAGCGCCGGGGCGACGAGGTGGTCGTGGGGCTCAAGGGCGGCGGCGAGGTGGTCGGGAGCCACGTGCTGTTCACCGTCGGGCAGGTGCCGACGGTCGAGGACATCGGGCTCGAGGTGTGCGACATCGAGCCCGGTCTTGGCGGGGGTATCGAGGTGGATGCGGTCGGCCGCACCTCGAGCCGGTGGGTCTACGCCGCCGGGGACGTGATCGGCGGCGTCATGCTCGCCTCCGTCGCCGCCATGCAGGGCCGCACCGCCATGTGGCATGCGCTCGGGGAGGCGGTCCAGCCGATCCGCAAGGACGCCGTCGTGGCGACGATCTTCACCGACCCCGAGGTGGCGACCGTGGGGATGTCGCCGGAGGAGGCGACCGCGGCCGGCTACCCCGTGGAGACCGCCCGGTTGGACTTCCGTTCCAACCCGCGGGCCAAGATGATCCACGGCACGGACGGGTTCGTGAAGGTCCACGCCATGGTCGGCTCCGGCACGGTGGTCGGCGGCGTGGTGGTCTCCGCCCGGGCGAGCGACCTCATCCAGCCGCTCGCGGTGGCCGTGCAGAACCGTCTCAGCGTCGCCCAGCTGGCGCAGACCATCACGGTCTACCCCTCCATGGCCGGCTCCGTGGCGGAGTGCGCCCGGATGTTGATGGTCCGGCTCGACCCCGCGCGGCGCTGAGTCCGGCTGCGCAGGGCGCGCCGGGCACCGCGGGACTACC
>JBLRWQ010000097.1:0-8538 GCA_047921175.1 Nitriliruptoraceae bacterium
GCGCGTCCCGTCGACCCGAGGCCGCCGTGACCGACCCGACCGTCGACCTCACCGCAACCGAGCGCGAGCTGCTCGGCCGCTACGTCACCGACCCGGACGGGCCGGTGTTCGCGCTGACCGGGCTCCCGGAGGTGGTCAAGGGGGCGCTGTTCGCCCGCTACTCGCGCTACGGCGGCTCGCTCAAGCGGCTGTTCCTGGACGAGTTCGCGGCCGACCTCGCCACCGAGGATCCCGCCGCGCGGGCCGCCAGCCTGTACGACAAGGTCTTCTCGGAGTACGGCGACGACTCGGTGGCCCAGCTCGGCGGGGCCCACGTCGCGCTCGAGGACGTCTCCAACCTGCTGACCAAGCGGATCGAGTGGGGCCGGCTGGCCGCCTACCTGGAGCAGTCCACCCGCTACATCCCCTACGACACCAGGCCCGGTGGCCGCTACCGCTACCACCGCGACGCCGACATCGCCGCCGGCCCCCACGCCGCGGCCTACGTCGACCACCTCGATGCCATCTTCGACCTCTACGCCGGCCTCGTCCCGGAGGTGCTCGAGTGGGTGCGCGCCCGCTGGCCCAGGGACGAGGTCACCTCGCCGTTCGCCTACCGCAACGCGACCAAGGCCAAGGCGCTCGACCTGCTGCGCGGCCTGCTGCCGGCCGCGACCACCTCCAACCTCGGCATGTTCGCCTCCGGCCAGTCCTACGAGGGGCTGTTGCTCCGGCTGCGTGCGGACGAGCTGGCCGAGTCGCGCGCGGTCGCTGACCGGCTGCTGACCGAGCTGCGGCAGGTCATCCCGTCGTTCCTGACCCGGGTGGACCGGCCCGACCGCGGCGGGGCCTGGTCCGCCTACCTCGCCGCCCGCCGCGACGAGACCCGGGCACTGGCCCGCGAGCTGGTCCTCGGCGACCCGGTCCAGCCGGCGGAGCTGGTGACGCTGACCGACTGGTCCCCGCGCGATCCCACCGACGCCGAGGTGGCGCTGGTGACCGCGGCGCTGTACCCGCACACCACCATCGCCGAGCGCCAGCTCGAGGCCGAGGTCCGCACCTGGCCCGCCGCACGCCGCGCCGAGGTGCTGCGCGCGTACGTCGGCGACCGGACCAACCGGCGCCACCGACCCGGCCGGGCCTTCGAGCGGGTCTGGTACCGCTTCGACGTGCTCGGGGACTACGGCGGGTTCCGGGACCTCCAGCGCCACCGGATGCTCACGATCGAGTGGCAGGAGCTGACCACCGCCCACGGCTACGAGACCCCGCCGGAGCTGGCCGAGGCCGGGGTCGAGGCCCGCTGGCACGAGGCGCTGGAACGCTCCGACGCGCTGTACCGCCAGCTCGTGGCCGACCACCCGGTCCAGGCCCAGTACGCGGTCTGCTTCGCCTACCGGGTCCGTTACACGATGCAGCTCAACGCCCGCGCCGCGATGCAGCTGCTCGAGCTCCGGTCGGTGCCGCAGGGCCACCCCCAGTACCGGCGCATCGCCCAGGCCATGCACACCGCGATCGCCGAGGTGGCCGGGCACCGCTCGATCGCGGGCGCGATGGTGCACGTCGACCACGGTGCGAGCGAGCTGGAGCGCCTCGCCGCCGAGCAGGCCGCCGAGCGCCGCCGGGCCGCCCGCGCCGGGGAGGATCCGTCGTGAACGAGCGCGTGCGCAGCGTCCTGACCGGGCTCGCCGCGGGGATCGTGCCGCTGCTGCTGGTCGACCTGGCGCGGATCCTGACCGACGCGGTCGCGGCCGACGGGGGCCAGACCTCGCCGTGGTGGCCGATCGCGGCCTACCTGGCGACCGGGGTGGTGGTCGCCTCCGGCGCCGGTGCGGGCCGCAGCGACCGGCTCGTCCCGGTCATCGGGGCCGCGGTCGTGCTGCTGGCGCTGCTCGCCGCGGTGCCCTGGGAGCCGGCCGCCGGGTTCGGTGCGCTGCCGTTGGCTCCGGGGACCGCCGCGGGACGGGCGGTGGTGGCCGCGGTGGCGGGCGTCTACCTCTACGCCGCGGTCCGCGGCCCGAAGCGCTGAGCGCTCAGGGCAGGTCGGCCACCGCGTCGTCGGTGGCGACGTCCAGCCGCACGGTCGGGATCCCGAGCGCGCGGATCCGTTCCACCACCGGTACGTGCTCCGGGTGGACCCGGTAGCGCGCCAGGGCGTCGGCGTCCTCGAAGACCGTCAGCAGCCCGATCACCGTCGGTTCCTCGACGTCGCGGGCGACCCGGAGCCAGGCCACCTCCTCGAGCCCGGCCAGCGCGGCCAGCGCCGCCTCCAGCTCGCGGCGGGTGTCCTCGTCCACCCCGGCGCAGTCGAACCGCACCACGTGCCAGATCACGGGTCCTCCTCGCGTCGCGTCGTGCCGGTCGGCCAGGGGCGCACCCACGGGCCCGGGGGCCGGCGCCGTTAGGATAGGCCCCGGACCCGCCGAGGAGGCCACGAGCCGATGCCCACCCCGCCCCTGGACCATCCGAGCCCGCCGCAGGGGATCGGCCGGGTCGTGACCGCGATGGTCACGCCCTTCACCGCCGACCGGGCGCTGGACCTCGATGGCGTGCAGGTGCTCGCCGACCACCTCGTCGCCACCGGTACGGAGACCGTGCTGGTCAACGGCACCACCGGCGAGTCCCCCACGCTGCAGGGCGACGAGGCGCTCCAGGTGCTGCGGGCCGTCAAGGACGCGGTGGCCGGCCGGGCCACCGTCATGCTCGGCACCGGCAGCAACGACACGGCCAGGACGGTCGCGGCGACCGCCGGGGCGGCGGACGCCGGGGCCGACGCGGTGCTGGTCGTCACCCCCTACTACAACCGACCCGACCAGCGCGGGCTCGAGGCCCACTTCAAGGCCGCCGCCGCGGCCACCGACCTGCCGATGGTCGTCTACGACATCCCGAGCCGCAGCGCCCGCATCATCGAGGTCGCCACCCACGCCGCGTTGGCCGAGGTGGCCAACATCGTCGGGGTCAAGGACGCGACGGCCGACTGTGGCCGGGCCGGCGACCTGCTGCGCGCCACCACCGGCGCACCCGGTGGCTACGCGATGTGGTCCGGTGCCGACGAGGTCAACCTGCCGCTGCTGTCGGTCGGGGCCGTCGGGATCGTGTCGGTCGCCTCGCACCTGGTCGGGCCGGAACTCGCGGCCATGATCTCCGCCTTCCCCACCGACCCGGCCCGCGCGCGTGAGCTCCACCTCGCCTGCCTGCCGGTCCATCGGGCACTCTTCGCGGAGCCGTCGCCGGCCCCGCTCAAGGGCGCCCTCACCCGGCTCGGCCTGCCGGCCGGCCCCGTCCGTCCCCCCCTCGCCGACGCGTCCGACGCGGCGGTCGAGGCCCTCCTCGAGGCCTACCGGCCGGTCCAGGATGCACGATGAGCGAGCACGACAGCGTCGAGATCACCTTCCTCGGTGGGTTGGGTGAGATCGGCCGCAACATGGCCACCATCGAGGTGGAGGGTCGCATCGGCATCGTGGACGTCGGCGTGCTGTTCCCCGACGCCGAGCACCTCGGCGTGGACCTGATCCTGCCCGACTGGGGCTGGATGCTGGAGCGGGCCCAGGACGTGGAGGCCGTGTTCCTCACCCACGGCCACCTCGACCACATCGGCGCGCTGCCCTACCTGCTGCGCGACCTCGACCGGTCCCTGGACGTCTACGGCACGAAGCTGACGATCGCCTTCTGCCAGGCGATCCTGGAGGAGTGGCCGGACCTGCCCGACCCCGTGTACCACGAGGTCGAGCCCGGCGACCGGTTCACCCAGGGCCCCTTCGACCTCGAGGCCATCCAGGTCTCGCACTCGATCCCGGACGGGGTCGCCTACGCGATCCGGACCCCGGAGGGCACGATCATCCACACCGGGGACTTCAAGCTCGACCAGTCCCCGCTGGACGGCCGCCCGACGGACCTCGCGCACTTCGCCCGCATCGGCGACGAGGGCGTGGACCTGCTGCTGGTCGACTCGACCGGTGCGGAGAACCCCGGGCACGTGCAGCCGGAACGCACGATCGGTGCCACGATCCGCCAGCACGTCGCCGAGGCGACCGGGCTCGTGGTCGTGGCCTCCTTCGCCAGCCACGTGCACCGCATCCAGCAGGTGCTCGACGCGGCCATCGCGGTCGGGCGTCGGCCGGTCTTCGTCGGCCGCTCCATGGTGCGCAACATGGCCATCGCCGGCGAGCTCGGCTACCTCGACTTCGACGCCTCCCTGGCGGTCGACCCGAGCGAGGTGGACCGCTACGACCGCGCCGAGCTGATCGTGGTCTCCACCGGGTCCCAGGGGGAGCCGTTCAGCGCCCTGTCGCTGATGGGGTCCGGTGAGCACCGCACGCTGGAGGTGGGCGAGGGCGACCTGGTCATCCTCGCCTCCAGCCTGATCCCCGGCAACGAGCAGGCGGTGTTCCGCTCGATCAACAACCTCTCCCGGCGTGGCTGCACGGTGATCCACGGGGGCACCGCGCACGTGCACGTCTCCGGCCACGCCAGCCGGGAGGACCTGGTGCTGTTCCACAACATCATCGAGCCGGAGCATGTCGTCCCGGTCCACGGGGAGCACCGGCACCTGCGTGCCCACGCGGAGATCGCGAAGGAGACCGGCTGCCTGCCCGAGAACGTGCTGATCTGCGAGGACGGCGACTCGGTCGTGCTCAAGGACGGGAAGGTGACCCGCGGGGAGGGCCGGCCGACCAGCCACGTCTACATCGACGGGCTGCTCGACGACGTCGGCCCCGCGCTGCTGCGCGACCGGCGCCGCATCGGCGAGGACGGCATCTGCATCGCGGTGGTCACCATCGACCCCCACGAGGGCCGCGTCGTCGGGGACACGGTCGTGACCCAGAAGGGGGTCGTGTTCCACGGTGCCGCCGAGGACATCCTGGACGCCGCGCGGCGCGCGGTCGAGCGGGAGCTCGAGGGGCTCGGGGCGTCCCGCTTCGAGGACACCGCGGCGATCTCCCGGCACGTGGTCCAGGCGCTGGGGCGGTTCTGGAAGGCCGAGACGGGCCGGCGGCCGTTCATCCTCCCGATCGTCCAGGAGGCCTGAGGGCCGTCCAGGACGCCCGTGAACCGGGGTGGTCCCGCCCGGGTCTCTCGGGTCAGCTGATCGTGCCCGCCCGCGCGGGGGCGACCCGCTCCAGCAGGTGCGCGATCACGTCCGCCGCGGTGTAGCTGGTGGAGCCGTTCAGCAGCCGCTTGAGGTCGACCAGGTCGTCCCCGGCGGTCAGCACCGGCGGTTCGGCGTAGCCACCACGGCGGACCTGCCCGAGGTCGATCGCGGTCAGCAGGCCGTTGCACAGGCAGCGCCGGCCGGCAGCGTCCTCCTCGGTGCCGCCCTTGGCGACGAAGTCCGCGATCGGCTCGGCCGAGCAGCGGTAGCCGAGCGAGCCGTCCTCCTTGGCGTACGCCTCCCGGAGGTAGCCGACGTCGCACTTGCGGGGCCGGGCCTCGGCGACCTCGACGTCCGCGATCGTGCCGTCGAGCTCCACCAGCTTGAACGGGAACCCGGTGGGGCTCGCCACGGGATCGGTCCGCACCGACATCGAGCCGTCGACGACCCGGGCGAGCACCGCCTGCTTGAGCTCGGGGGTGAGCCCCGACTCCTCGCAGAACGCGAAGGCCGTGCCGACCTGCACCCCGGCCGCGCCGACGGCCAGCGCCTGCTCGACCCGCTGGGGGGTGCCGTAGCCGCCGGCGAGCCAGAAGGGCTTGCCGAGCGCCGCGATCGCCTCCAGCTTGACCGTGTCGCGGGGCCCGTAGACGGGCTGGCCGGTCTCGTCCAGGTCGGGTCGCCCCCGGGGTGGGGCGTTGTGCCCGCCGGCCACAGGCAGCTCGACCACGTAGCCGTCGGGGCTGCCGGCGCTGTTGCGGTCCAGGTAGGTGGCCAGCGTGTGGGAGGCGACGATGGCGAAGAAGCGGGGACGGGAGACCGGCGGGGCGGGGTGACCGTCCAGGAACGCGGCGGGGGAGAAGCGGGATGTGGCCTTGTCCCCGCCGGCCACGTCGATCTTCAGCTCCACGTCCTCGTGCCGGGCGAGCCGGTCGAGGATGGCCGGGATGTGCGCCGGGATGCCGGCCCCCATCAGCACGGCATCGGCGCCGGCCAGGACCGCGCCGTACAACGACGGCAGCGTGGGGAGCTGGATCTTCTCGAGGTAGTTCACCCCGATCTGCCCGTCGGTCCCCTGCTTGGCGAGGGTGACCTCGACGAAGTTGGCCACGACCAGCAGCTCGAGGTCCTTGCGGGCCGGCTCGAGCACGGGACGGGCCACCCCGGGGAAGCGGGCGCCGGTCGAGCGCGGTTCCTCGCGCAGGTAGCGGTCGCGGACCCGTGCCGCGATCTCCGGCACCGGGAAGGCGTCCAGCGCCCGTCGCACGTGGCCGCCCGGGTCGCCGTCGGCCAGCCGGCGGGCGACCGTGACCGCCACGGCGGTGCCGGACACGACCCCGAGCTGGCCGAGGTCGGCCACGGCCTGGGCGAGCTGCCAGCTGGACGCGCCGACGCCCATGCCGCCCTGCACGATGATCGGCTCCACGCGATGCTCCTCCCTGCCGGTGCGGTGCCCTCGGATGCGGTCGGGCTGCGGCAGGTTCCGTTGGCGTAGCTTACGGTGCCGTAACCGTAATCGCTGCGGCTGCGCTCCGCCACCCCCCGGCTGTGCGCTGCGCGCCTTCGCCTGTGCGGGTCGCCACGGCTGTAGTTCCAGCGGTGTGCGGACCGTTACGCTGTGCCGGCCACGCCGGCCGGACCGAGGGGGTGCCGTGGCCTCGTCCACGAACACGCCCAAGCGGTCCACCTCGGCCTCCACACGCTCGGGCTCGGGGGGCCGTACCCCGTCGTCCGGAGCCAGGGGCTCCCGCTCGACGCCCGCCAACGCCAAGGACGCCAAGGGCGCCAAGGGCGCGAAACGTTCCGCCGGCGGCAAGGGCGGTGCCGGTGGCGGGCGTCGGACGGACGCGGACCGCGGCGTGCTCCGCGGCCACCTCGGCGAGCGCCGCGTCGAGATCGGCGGGCTGGCCCTGGTCGTGCTCGGGGTCGTCGCGGGGCTCGGGACCTACGCGGACGCCGCGGGTCCGGTGGGGGAGTTCCTCGAGGCGATCGCGCTGGGGCTGCTCGGGCTCGTCGGGTACGTGGTGCCCGTGGTGGTGACCTGGTTCGGCCTGCTGGTCGTGATCGGTCGGCCCGGACCCGAGGTCGGGCGGATCGCCGTCGGCGCCGTCCTGAGCCTGGTCGGCGTGCTCGGCGGGTTGCACCTGCTGGCGGACGCCCCCGATCCGAGCGACGGGATCCGCACCCTGTGGCGGGCCGGTGGGCTGCTCGGATGGGCGGTCGCGACACCGCTCACCTGGGCACTGTCGGTCTGGGGCGCGGCGGCGGTGCTGCTCGCCGTGCTGCTGCTCGGCTCGCTGGTGACCACGGGCACGCCCTTCAGCCGTCTGCTCGAGCTCCTGCGGGCTGCGGTCACCCCGCGTCGTGCCCCCGCGCCGCCCGAGACGCCGGCCGCCGCCCCCGGCCGAGCCCGATCGCGCGGCGCGGCGTCCGCCGGTGACGACGCGACGCCCACCCCGTCACCCGGGACCCGGGTCCGCGCCACCCTGGCCGGGACCAGCGCCACGCAGCCATCGCTCGCCGAGGGGCTGGTCGGCGACGCCGACGACCATGTCGAGGTGGCACGGGTCCCCGACCCGCCGGTGGACCGGGCACGGGTCCCCGCCGAAGCGACGGTGCGCAAGGCCGCGAAGGTCCGGCCCGTCGAGTCCTTCGCGGACTACCAGCTGCCCTCGCTCGAGCTGCTGGCGGCCGGTCGGGTGGTCGGGCGGGACTCCGCCCGGGTGATCGAGGCCCAGACCGTCGCCCTGCAGGAGACCTTCGACCAGTTCGGCGTCGACGCCACGGTGGCCCGCTCCAGCCGCGGCCCGACCGTCACCCGCTTCGAGATCGAGCTCGGCCCCGGCGTGCAGGTCAAGAAGGTCGCCTCCATGGGTGACGACATCGCCTACGCCCTGGCCGCGCCGGACGTGCGTATCGTCGCGCCGATCCCCGGCAAGTCCGCGATCGGTGTCGAGGTGCCCAACCGGCAGCGCGACCTGATCACCCTCGGCGACATCCTGCGCAGCGACGAGGCGTCCCGGGATCCGCACCCGCTGACCGTCGCCCTCGGTGTCGACATCGCGGGCACCCCCGAGCTGATCAACCTGGCCACGATGCCGCACCTGCTCGTGTCGGGGGGACGGGATCCGGCAAGTCGGTCACGCTCAACGGGATGATCTCCTCGATCATCATGCGGGCACGCCCGGACCAGGTCCGCATGATCCTCATCGACCCCAAGCGGGTCGAGCTCAACGCCTACGAGGGGGCACCGCACCTGCTCTCCCCGGTGGTCACCGACCCGCGTCGGGCCGCCGACGCGGTCCAGTGGTGTGTCAAGGAGATGGAGCAGCGCTACGAGCTGCTCGCCCACCTCGGCTACCGCAACATCGACGGCTACAACGACGTAAAGGTCGGTGACATCATCGAATGCTTCACCATCGAAGAGGTGGCGCGCACCCTGGCCAGCACGAGCACCGGACGGGCTGGCG
>JBLRWQ010000098.1:0-8488 GCA_047921175.1 Nitriliruptoraceae bacterium
CGCCGAGCAGCAGCGCGACCCGCGCCCGGCCGAGCTCGAGCTCGGCCAGGGGCACCGCCGCCGGATCGGGGGTGAGCGCGACGCTCTCCACCCCGGCGGCCGCGAGGTCGCCCAGCAGCCCCTCGATCGAGGTGGCGCGTGCGAAGGGCACGTGCAGGACCTGCCCCATCGAGACGCGTACGCAGCGGCGGTACAGCGGGTCGGCGCAGCTCGGTCCCAGCAGCACCCCGTCGATACCCAGCGCACGCGCGGTGCGGAAGAGGGCCCCGAGGTTCTCGTGGTCGTTCAGCCCCTCGAGCACGAACAGCCGCTCGGCGCGCGCGAGCACCTGCGCCACCCCGGTGGCCGGCAGCCGCTCGCCGCAGGCCAGCACCCCCTGGTGCAACCGGAAGCGCACCACCTGCTCCAGCAGCGGCTGCGGGACGACGTACACCGGTGCTGTGGCCCCCGCGACCACGTCGCGCATCGCCGTGAGACGGTCCTCGGCCAGCAGGACCGAGCGCACGGGGTAGGGGGAGGTGAGCAGGGCGCGGACCGGCGTGGGGCCCTCGGCGATCAGGACCCCGTGCTGGTGCTCGTAGCGCTTGCGTAGGACGGCATCGGTCAGCGCGGCGTAGTCGGCCAGGCGCGGGTCGTCCGGGTCGTCGAGGTGGTGCAGCCCGGCGCCGGCGCCCACCTCACCCGCCGTGACGACGGCGACGCTCGTCGGCTTCCTCGCGGGCCTGGGCGGCGGCCTCCTCCGGGGTCGGCGCGGTGCCGCCGAGGTGGGCCGGCAGCCACCACCCGTCGTCGGGCCCTGCCGGGTGCTGCGGGTAGCGGCGCTGGGCCGTGTCCACCAGCTCGCCGATCGCGGTCATCAGCCGCTGGTGGACGGCGAGCGGGTCCTCGTCCGGCTCGTACGGCACCGGTGGTCCCAGGTCGATGCTGACCGCCGTGCCCCGGGCCGGGGTGAAGCTGCGCCCCTTGGTGAAGATGCGTTGGCTGCCCCAGATCGCCCCGGGGACCAGCGGCACCCGGTTCTCGACCGCCATGCGTGCCGCACCCGGCCGGCCCGCCAGGGGGACGAAGGAGCGCGAGATGGTGCCCTCCGGGAACATGCCGACCACGTCGCCGGCGCGCAGGGCCGCCGCGACCTCCCGCAGGGTGGTCTCGGTGTCGCCGCCACGCTCGACCCGGATGTGGCGCATCCCGCGCATCAGCGGCCCGGTGACGTTGTGGTCGAACACCTCGGCCTTGGCGACGAAGCGGACCCGCCGGCCGGCCTGGCGGGCCGCGTACCCGCCGAACACGAAGTCCAGGTAGCTGACGTGGTTGGTCGCCAGCACCGCCGGTCCGCGGCGGGGCAGGTGCTCGGCGCCTGTGACCCGCACGTTCCAGCGGAACATCGAGAACATCGTCACGCTGGCGCCGACCGCCGTCGCGTACACCGGGTTGACCGCCACGCCGCCCTCCTGGTCCGTGGCCCGCACCCTAGCCCCGCGCGGACATCCGCCCCGCGCGGCCAGGGACCGATGACCCGAGAGGTCGGGCCGGCAGCTGCCCTACGGTGTGGGGTGGTCCGGCGGGTTGCCGGGACCGAACCGCCACGGACCGGCGCCCGACCCCGACGAGGAGCATGCCGATGCCTTGGACCGCCGAGGACCTGCCGGAGCTCGCAGGCCGCACGATCCTGGTCACGGGCGCCACCTCGGGGCTCGGCGAGGCCTCGACGGTGGCGCTGGCGGTACGCGGTGCCCGTGTCGTGCTGGCGACGCGGTCCGCCGAGCGCACCGCCGCGCTGATGGACCGGATCCGGACCCGACGGCCGCACGCGTCGGTCGAGCACCTCCCGCTGGACCTCGCCGACCTGGCCAGCGTGGAGCGCGCCGCCGCCGCCCTCGCCGAGCGCGTCGACCGCCTGGACGTGGTGCTCGCCAACGCCGGCGTGATGGCGACCCCGCTGCGGCGGACCGAGGACGGGTTCGAGCTGCAGATCGGGGTCAACCACCTCGGCCACTTCGCCCTGGTCGGCCGCCTGCTGCCCCTGCTCGTAGCGGCACCGGAGCCCCGCGTCGTGGTCGTCTCCTCGACCGCCCACCGGCTGGCACGCCTGGACGTGAACGACCTGCTGTGGGAGCGGGCGCGGTACCAGCGCTGGGTGGCGTACGGCAACTCCAAGCTGGCCAACCTCCTGCACGTGCTGGAGCTGCAGCGCCGGGCCGAGGCGGCGGGCAGCCCGTTGACCGCCGTCGGCGCCCATCCCGGCTTCGCGGCCACCAACCTGCAGCTGGCCGGACCGGCGATGCAGGGCGGCATCCGCGGGCTCGTCACCGGGACCAGCCGCCGGGTGGCGAACGCGCTCGTCGCCCAGCCGGCCGCCCAGGGCGCCCTCCCACAGCTGTATGCGGCGACGGCGCCGGCGCTGCCCGGCGGGTCCTACTGGGGTCCGGACGGCCCCGGGGAGGCCCGCGGCTATCCTGCGCCCGCGACACGGTCTGGCCGGGCCCGTGACGCCGGCCTCGCCGCCGCCCTCTGGCAGCGGTCCGAGGAGCTGACCGGCGTGACCTACGACCTCGGGAGCTGACCCGTGACCCCCGGTGATCTGACCCTCCTGCGTCGCGCGATCGTGCTGGCCACGGAGGCCAAGGCGGCGGGTGAGGCACCCTTCGGTGCGCTGCTGCTGTCCGGCGGGGGGCAGGTGCTCGTGGAGGAACGCAACTCCACCCGGGCCGACCGCGACCCGACCGCGCACGCGGAGCTCAAGGTCGCCCGCTGGGCGAGCCGGTCCCTCGATCCGGACGACCGCCGCCGGGCCAGCGTGTTCGCCTCCGGTGAGCCCTGCCCGATGTGTGCCGTGGCGCATGCCGAGGCCGGGCTCGGCCGCCTGGTGTTCGCCTTCTCACAGCGCCAGCTGAGCCAGGTGACCGGCGGCCCGAGCTGGAAGCTGGGCGTGCGGGAGCTGTACGACCGGCGGGGGCTCGGCGTCGCGGTGGAGGGACCCGCCACCGAGCTGACCGCGGAGAGCACGGCGCTGCACAGCGTCGACTGAGGCGTGGTGGCCCCGGTCAGCCCGTGACCGGCTCGGTCCACCCGTGCACGTCGTCCGTCTCGGCGCGCTGCACGGCCAGCAGGGCCTCCCGCAGCCGTCGGGTCGTCGGCCCGACCCCACCGTCGGCGAACCGGTGCCGCCCACCGGCGTGGACCAGGCTGCCGACACCGGCGAGCACCGCCGCGGTCCCGGCCAACGCCGCCTCGCCCGGCCAGGCCAGGACCTCCTCGAGGGGGACCGGGCGCTCCTCGACCACGAGCCCGGCGTCGCGCGCCAGCGTGAGCACCGAGTCCCGCGTCACACCGTGCAGGAACGACCCGTCGAGGTCGCGGGTCACGACCCGGTCCGGCGCGAGCAGCAGGAAGTTGGCGGCACCGGTCTCCTGGACATCGCCACCGGGTGCGAACAGGACCTGGTCCGCGCCGTGCTCGGCACGCGCCTGCAGGGTCGCGCCCAGCGCCAGCACGTAGTTCGCGCCCGCCTTCGCCTCCCCGAAGCTCGGCGTGGTGCGGGGCAGCTCGGTCTCGACCTTGAGCGTCAACGCGCGGTCCCCGCCGGCGAAGTAGTCCCCGACCGGCGAGGCGAGGATCACGAGCAGCGCGCCACGGGACGGACTGGCCGCGGCACCGATGTTGGGGTCGGTGCCGAGCAGCACGGGCCTGAGGTAGAGCGCACCGGGCGCCTCGGGGACGACCTCGAGGTTGGCGGCCGTGGCCTGCCGGATCGCGTCGGCGAGCAGGTCCGCGGGCGGGACCGGCAGGTGGAGCAGCCCCGCGGTCCGCCGTAGACGGGCGACGTGCCGGTCGAGACGGAACAGGCGCACGGTCCCGTCCATCCCACGGTGCGCCTTGAGCCCCTCGAAGCAGGCGCTGCCGTAGTGCAGGGCGTGCGCGAAGGGGTGCAGCGCCAGGGGGGCGACCGGCTCGTCGCGCACCGGGCCGAACACCCCGTCGACCGCCTCGGCGACGACCATGACGGGCGCCGGCACGGTGCCGAAGGCGGGGGCGGAGCTCGCGGGGGTCACGATGGCGGCCTCCTGGAGCGGGCAGCGGGGCGCAGGTGGCCGCGCACGCTAGCCGCCAGGGCGGTGCCGGCCCTACCGTGCCGGCAACGACCCGAGGGGTGGACATGACGCACGACCGGCCGTACGACCTCGTCCTGCTCGGCGCGACCGGCTTCACCGGCCGGCTCGTCGCCGAGCACCTCGCCGGCCGCGTGGGCACGCTGCGCTGGGCGATCGCCGGTCGTGACCGGGACCGACTGCAGCAGGTGGCCGACGCCCTCGCCGCCACCGGTACCTCGGTCCCCGACGTCGAGGTGGTGGACGTCTCCGATCTGGTCGGCCTGCTCGACCTCGCGGCACGCACCCGGGCCCTCGCCACCACCGTCGGGCCCTACGCGCGCCTGGGCGAGCCCGTCGTCCAGGCCTGCGTGCGGGCCGGGACCGACTACGCCGACATCACCGGCGAGCCGGCCTTCGTGGACCTGCTCCGCGCCCGCTACGACGCCGACGCGGCCCGTCGGGGCGTGCGGATCGTGACCTGCTGCGGGTTCGACTCGGTCCCCCACGACCTCGGCGTGGCCTTCACGGTCGCCCAGCTCCCCGACGACGTGCCCCTGACCGTTCGGGGCTACGTCCGCGGTCAGGGCCGCCTCAGCGGCGGCACGCTGCACTCGGCGGTCGGCGCGATCGCCGACCGGACCCCACCCGTCACCCGGCCCGACCGCGACCCGGTCGTCGCCCCGCGGCGTCGCGCGGTAGCGCTGCCGGCCCGGGTGCACCGGGTGGCGTCGCTCGGTGGCTGGGGTGTGCCGCTCCCGACGATCGACCCGAGCATCGTGCTGCGGTCGGCGCGGGAACTGGAGGGCTACGGCAGTGCCTTCCGGTACGGCCACTACGCGCACGTACGACGGCTCCCGATCGCGGCTGCAGGGGTCGCGACCGTGGGGGTGGCGGCCGCGATGGCGAGCATGCGTCCCACCCGGGCGGTGCTCGAACGCCTCCTCCCGGACGCCGGCACCGGACCCGACGAGGCGACGCGTGCCCGCAGCAGCTTCTCCGTGACCTTCCTCGGCCACGGCGCGGACGCCTCGGTCCGCACCCGCGTGGCCGGTGGCGATCCGGGCTACGACGAGACGGCCCGCATGCTCGGGGAGGCCGCCCTGCTGCTGGCCGGCGGTGAGGCGCCCGGTCGGGCCGGCGTGGTCACGCCGGCGATCGCGCTGGGCTGGCCGTACCTGGAGCGCCTGCGCGAGCAGGGGATCACCTTCGAGGTACTGGCGGACTGACCGGCCGGGGCGCGACGCGGGCCCCGGCGAGCGCCGCCAGCACGAGGCCGACGGCCGCGCCCACGGCGTTGGCCAGCACGTCCGCGGTGTTGGCGACACGCCCGGTCGGGACGAGGTACTGGAAGGCCTCGATCGCCACCGAGCCGAGGACGCAGCCGACCCACACCACCGCCGCGTGCCGACGCCACCACAGCGCGGCCGCGAACGCCCCTACGGGCACGAACAGCGCCACGTTGTCGAGCACGGGCCGCCAGGCGATGCTGCTCCAGCCACGGGCACCGTCCAGCGGGTCCAGGAACAGGCGTCGGGGTGCGTCCGGGTCCGGACCGAGCAGGGTCAGCCCGAGGACCTCGGCCACCACGAGCACGAGGCCGACCGCGGCCAGGACGCTGGCGGTACCGGTCGCGCCGCGTCGCCGCAGCAGCCCGACGAGCCCCAGGACGGCGAGCAGGCCGACCGTACCGACTCGCACCCGTGCGACCGGTGGGGCAGGCTGGACGTCCCGCCCCGGTCCGGGACCGGGGCCCGAAGGAGGAGCGATGACGGACGAGGGTCGGCGACGTTGCGATCTCGTGCTCGGCGGCGGCGGGGTCCGCGGCGTCGCCCACATCGGCGCGCTGACCGCGTTGGAGGAGGCCGGCTACGACGTGATGCGGGCCGCCGGGGCCTCGGCGGGCGCCATCGCGGGCGCGTTCGCCGTGGCCGGGGTCGGTGCCAGCCAGCTCCGGGAGCTGTTCGAGGAGCTCGACCTCACGCGCTTCGCCCTGTCGGACGTGGTCGAGCGGCTGCGGGACAACCGGGCGCTGCGCCGCATGGTGGAGCGCTTCTCGAGCGACGACGCCGATCCGGTGACCTGGATCAGCGAGGTCCTGTCACGCGAGGGGGTGGAGACCTTCGGCGACCTGCGTGTGGCCGAGGTCGACGACGACGCGCCGATCGAGCAGCGCTACCGGCTCGTCGTGCGCTGCCTCGATGTCCTGAACCGTCGTGTGGTCCGCCTGCCCTGGGACTACGACCGCTACGACCTCGACCCGGACGCCCAGCCGGTGGCGGAGGCGGTACGGGCGTCGATGTCGATCCCCTTCGTCTACGACGCGGTCCGCATCGGCAACCGGGACACCGGCGCCCAGGGCCTGCTGATCGACGGCGGGCTCACCTCCGGCTTCCCGGTCGGTGTCCTCGACCGGCCGGACGGACCACCTCGGTGGCCGACCTTCGGGATCCGCCTGCTCCCGCGCCCGCCCGCGGAGGCGGAGGTCCCCACCTCGACCGTCGGCTTCGCCCGCATGGTGGTCGACGCCCTGCTCGACTCCAGCGACCAGCTCGCGCCGGGCACCGACTGCGACGAGCGTCGGACCGTCCGCGTCGATCTGTCCGACGTCAGCACCCTCGACCTCGATGCGGACGAGGAGCTCGACCTGTTCGGCGACGGGTACGAGGCGATGCGCACCTTCCTCGCGGACTTCTCCTTCGAGGACTACGTGTCGCGCTGCCGGTGACCGTCCCCGACGACGCGGGCCTCGCCCGGCAGGACCGCGATCCGTGAGCCGCGCCGGAGCCCGGCGGCGCGGACACGGCGGACCAGCTCACCCGCGCTGACCGGCTCGGCGCCGCGTGCGAGCGCCAGGGCACGCACCTCGGTGGGCACGTCGTAGTGGTCACCCTGGAACCACCGGCGCTGGAGCCCCAGTGACACGGCGAAGGCGTGCAGCTCGGCCTCGGAACGATCACTCGCGAGGTGCGCGAAGCGCCGCCCATGGGCGGGCCAGATCGCGGGGTCGACCAGGATCGCCATCAGGTCCGGCCCGCTCGGACGGCGTGCGGGGGGACCGGGACCGGCTCGGGCGGCGCCGTGCGCAGGCCGAGCGGCCACGCGGACCGGACGACCCGCGGCAAGGGTCGTATCGGCAGGGACGGCCGGTCGCTCACGCGCCGCACGCTACCGAGCGATCGCAGCGCGTCCAGGGGTGGCGCGGGCGGCGCGCAGGAGGGGTAGCGTGCCGGCGGACGTGCCGGCCGGTGGAGGACGTGGTGCCGCAGGACGGAACAGGCCGGGTGGACCGCCCCGAGCGCTCCGCCGCGGTGATCCGCGCGGAGCTCGCCGACCTCGAGCGGTTCCTGGCCGAGACACCGCCGCACCACGGGGCGGGCGTCCGCGAGGCGCTCCAGGCCCGGCGGACGCGGCTGCAGCAGGAGCTGGCACGGACCACACGCTGACGAGGAGGTCGAGGGTGTTCGAGCCACGAGGCAGGATCGCCGTGATCACGGGCGCATCCAGCGGCATCGGGGAGGCGACCGCCCGCCGGCTGGCACGCCTCGGGATGACCGTGGTGGCCGTCGCCCGCCGCGAGGACCGCCTGCAGGCCCTGGCCGCCGAGCACGAGGCCATCCACCCCTACGTCGCCGACGTCACCGTGACCGAGCAGGTCGACGCGCTGGCCGCCTGGGTCGAGGAGACCTACGGGGCCTGCCACGTGCTGGTCAACAACGCCGGGGTCGGCGGTGGCACCTTCACCGGCCGCGCCGCCCTCGACGACGCGGTGCACACGATCGACGTCAACCTGCTCGGCCCGATCCGGTCCATGGCCGCCTTCGCCGACCTGCTGGCGGCGTCCGCCCCGGCCCGGGTCGTCAACATCGGCTCGGTGGCCGGCAAGCTCGGGGTGGGCCCCGCCGCCTACGCCGCCAGCAAGTTCGGGCTGGTGGGCTTCAGTGAGGCGACCGGGTTCGCCTGGACCGCACGCGGGGTGACGGTCTGCGAGCTGAACCCCGGCTTCATCGAGACCGAGGGCTTCACCCAGGCACAGATCAAGCGGACGCCCCTCGGCCGGCTGGTCGGCAAGCCGGAGGACGTGGCACGCGCGGTGCACGACGTGCTCCTGACGGGCGCGGCCGAGCGAACGGTGCCACGTTGGTACCGGGCGCTCGTGGTCACGCGCCACGTCGCCACCCCGGCCTACCGGGCGGTGGTAGCACGCATGGAGCGGGCCACCGGCTCCCGCGAGTGAGGTCGACGGCGCACGCCGGGACTCACTCGGGCGCGGGTAGGCCGGCCGCGCGCAGGGCTGCGGCGACGTGCCCGGCCGCGGCGCCGGCGAAGACGGGGAGGGGGCCCTGCGAGCGGAGCTGGAACCGGCAGTGCCGATCCTCCAGTCGGGGTCCCTGTTCGGC
>JBLRWQ010000099.1:0-8348 GCA_047921175.1 Nitriliruptoraceae bacterium
GCAGGACACAAAGCGGCCGGGGCCTGACTGATTCGGCTAGAATCCCCGGCATGACCGCCACGCCGACCGAGATCGCCGCCTTGCGCGCCGCCCTGGCCGAGGCCGAGGCGCTCGCGGCGCGGCTGGTCGGCGAGGTCGGCTGGTTCAAGGTCGGCCTCGAGCTGTTCGCCGCCCACGGGCCGGCGGCCGTCACCGCCATCGCCGCGTACGGCCCGGTCTTCCTCGACGTCAAGCTGCACGACATCCCGACCACCGTGGAGCGGTCCGCGGCCCGCATCGCCGAGCTCGGTGCCCGGCTCGTGACCGTGCACGCCGCTGGGGGGCCGGCGATGGTCGCTGCCGCGGTGCGCGGGCTGGGGGACGCCGCCGAGGTGCTGGCCGTCACCGTGCTCACGTCCACCTCCGACGCCGAGCTGGCGGCGCTCGGGCAGGAGCCGGCCTCGGTGCAGGTCCCGCGGCTGGCGCGCCTGGCCGTCGAGGCGGGCGCCCCGGGCCTGGTCTGCGCGCCCCGGGACCTGACCGCGGTCCGCCTGGCGGTCGGGACAGCGCCCCGGCTCGTGACCCCCGGCATCCGCCCCGCGACAGCGGGCGTGGACGACCACGCACGTGCGGCGACCCCGGCGAGCGCGATCGCGGACGGTGCCGACCTGCTGGTGGTCGGGCGGCCGATCACCCGCGCGGAGGACCCGGTCGCCGCGGCCCGGGATCTCGCCGCGAGCTTGCGCTGACACGGCCGAACCTGCCCTCGGCCCCGAACGGAGCATCGGTACCCTGGCGTCGTCCTCCCGGAAGGAGCTGCGGCATGCCCCGCCTGAGCGTGCTCGACCTGCGTGGTGACCACAGCGACCCGCGCGATCGGCTGCCCCGGCCGCGCGTCGACCTCGCCGTCGCCCGCGAGGGCGTGGACACCACGATCCACGCCGTCCGCGCCGAGGGTGATGCGGCCCTGCGGCGGTTCACCGCGACCTTCGACCACCTCGACCTCGGTCCGGACGACCCGCTGGTGGTCCCGGACGCGGTGCTCGACGCCGCCGTCGCGCAGCTGACGCCGGAGCTGCGGGCCGCCATCGAACGGGCCATCGACCACCTGCGCTGGTTCCACGAGCGGGCCATGCCGCAGCCGTGGGAGGACGTGCGCGACGGTGCCCGCATGGGGGTCTGGTTCAACCCGATCCAGCGCGCGGGCCTGTACGCCCCCGGCGGGAAGGCCCCGCTGCCGTCCTCGGTGCTGATGGGGGCGGTCCCCGCCCGGATCGCCGGGGTCGAGGAGATCGTGCTGTGCACGCCGCCCACCGGCCGGGACACCGGCGGGCAGCCCACCGGCTGGCCCGACGCCACGATCCTGGCCGCCGCCCGGCTCGCCGACGTCGACACCGTGATCCGGGTCGGCGGGGCCCAGGCCGTCGCCGCCATGGCCTACGGCACCGACAGCGTCCCGCGCTGCGACAAGGTCGTCGGCCCCGGCAACCTCTACGTCTCCCTCGCCAAGCAGCAGCTGGTCGCCGAGGGCCGCATCGGCAGCGACGGCTACGCCGGGCCGACCGAGGTCGCGATCGTGGCCGACCACACCGCGAACCCCCGCCACGTCGCCGCGGACCTGATCGGCCAGGCCGAGCACGACGAGCTCGTCACCTCGCTGCTCATCACCCCGGACCTGGAGCTGGTGGCGGCGGTCGAGGTGGCGCTCGAGGAGGAGCTGCCCCACGTCCGCCACCACGCCCGGATCACCACCGCGCTCGACCAGCAGGGGACCGTGGCGCTGGTCGATGACCTGGACCACGCGGTGGAGGTGGCCGAGGCCTACGCGGCCGAGCACCTCGAGATCCACACCGAGGAGGCCGCCAAGCTGGCCGAGCGGATCCGCTACGCCGGAACGACCTTCATCGGCGCCGCCACCCCGGTCAGCCTCGGCGACTACGCCGTCGGCCCGAACCACACCCTGCCGACCTCCGGGACGGCCCGGTTCGCCGGCGGGTTGACCACCTCGTCGTTCCTGGTACCCGTCAACTACCTCGAGGTCGACGACGAGGCCCTGGCGGCGCTCGCGCCCGACGTGAAGGCGCTGGCCTACGCCGAGGACCTGCCGGCCCACTGGCGGGCCGTCGAGGTCCGCTTCGACGATCGGCCGCCGTCGGCCCCGACCGCACCGTGACCGTCGCCGAGCCCACGGCGGGCACGGCCCGGGCAGGCAGCGCCGGCCGCGTACCCGTCCGCGCCGACCTCGCGGACGTCGTGCCCTACGGCGCGCCGCAGCTCGACGTGCCGGTGCGGCTCAACACCAACGAGACCGCCGAGCCACCGCCCGCCGGCTACCTCGAGGCGGTCGCCGAGCGGCTGCAGCACCTCGACCTCAACCGCTACCCGGATCGCGAGCACACCGCGCTGCGCGTGGCGCTCGCACGCCGGCACGGGGCCGAGCCGGCCCAGGTCTGGGCCGCGAACGGCTCCAACGAGGTCCTCCTCCAGCTGCTGCAGGCCTACGGCGGCCCGGACCGCACGGCCCTGTCGGTCCGCCCCGGCTACTCGATGTACCCCGAGCTGTGTCGCACGACCCTCACGCACCACGTCCAGGTCGACCTCGACGAGCGCTTCCGGCTGACGCCCGCGGTCGCGGCCGACGCCGTCGCCGAGCACGACCCGGACCTGGTCCTGCTGCCGTCCCCGAACAACCCGGTCGGCACCCCGGTCGACCACGCGGCCATCCGGGCCCTGCACGAGGGCTCGCGGGCGCTGGTCGTGGTCGACGAGGCCTACGTGGAGTTCGCCGACGCGGAGGCGTCGGTGGTCGCGCTGCTGGCCGAGCTGGAGCGCCTGGTGGTGGTCCGGACCTTCTCGAAGGCGTTCCGGCTCGCGGGGCTGCGGCTCGGTTACCTCCTCGGTCCGTCCTGGGTGGTCGACGACGTCCAGCGGGTCCGGCTGCCGTACCACCTCGACGCGCTCACCCAGGTCGCCGGGCTGGTGGCGCTCGAGCAGGAGCCCCGGTTCCTCGAGCACCGCGGCCGGGTCGCGGTCGAGCGTGAGCGGCTGCGGGCGGCTCTGTCGGCACGCGGGGACGTGGAGGTCTTCGACTCCGCCGCGAACTTCCTGCTCCTGCGCACCGCCCACGACGACCTCTTCGCCGCCCTGCTGGCCCACGGCGTGCTGGTCCGGGACTTCTCGCGCCTGCCCCGCCTCGAGGGCTGCGTGCGGGTGACGGTCGGGACCGAGACGGAGAACGATGCGTTCCTCGCCGCGCTCGCGGCGGTGCTGGATCGCGCCGGTTCGCCCTGACCGGTCCGACCCGGTAGAACCCCTCCCACGACCCCGTGTCGCCCCCGCCCGCCCGAAGGACCCACCGTGAGCACCCGCACCGCGCAGGTCGAGCGGACCACCCGCGAGACCACCATCACCGTCGCTCTCGATCTCGACGGCACCGGGACCAGCGACGTCGCCACCGGCGTCCCCTTCTTCGACCACATGCTCGACCAGCTCGGCCGCCACGGCCGCCTGGACCTCGCGATCCGGGCCGAGGGCGACCTGGAGATCGATGCGCACCACACCGTCGAGGACGTCGGGATCGCGCTCGGGCAGGCGCTCGCCGAGGCCTGGGGCGACCGCACCGGTGTGGAGCGGTTCGGGGACGCGACCGTGCCGATCGACGAGGCCCTGACCCGGGTCGCGATCGACCTGTCGGGCCGGCCCTACCTCGTGTGGGACTGCGAGGTCCCGATCCAGGTCATCGGGAGCGACTTCGAGACCAGCCTGGTGAAGCACTTCTTCGAGGCGGTGGTGGCCAACGCGCGCATCACCCTGCACGTCCACAACCTGTCCGGGGACAACACCCACCACACCTTCGAGTCGGTGTTCAAGGCCGTGGCGGTGGCGCTGCGCCGCGCCGTGGCCGTGACCGGCACCGGGACCCCGTCGACCAAGGGCGTCCTGCAGTGACCGCCCGGCCGGTCGCCATCCTGGACTACGAGGCGGGCAACGTCCGCTCCGCCAAGCGCGGGTTCGACGCCGCCGGTGGCGCGGCCCGGATCGTGCGCTCGGCGGAGGAGGTGCGCGAGGAGGACGTGCTCGTCATCCCGGGCGTCGGGAACTTCGACAGCTGCATCACCGAGCTGCGCCGCTCGGGGCTCGAGGAGGTGATCCGCAGCGCGATCGTCGAGCAGCGGCCGGTGTTCGGCATCTGCATCGGCATGCAGCTGCTCTACGCCGGCTCGTCCGAGGGGCGTGAGCCGGGGCTCGGGCTGCTGCCCGGCACGGTGGAACGCTTCCCCGACACCGCCGTGGTGCCCCACATCGGCTGGGACGTGGTGCGGGCTGCCGCCGGGACGCAGGCAGACCCGCTCCTGGCGGGCGTCGACGGCGAGCGGCTGTACTTCGTCCACTCCTACTACGCGGTCCCGACCGATCGCACCCACGTGGTCGCACGCACCACCTACGGCGGGGTGGCGTTCCCGTGCATCGTGCGTGAGGGCAGCGTGGTCGGGACGCAGTTCCACCCGGAGAAGTCGGGGGCCGTCGGGGCGCTGCTGCTGCGCAACTGGCTCGCGAGCCTGGAGGAGACCGGCTGACACCGGACGGGCCGGCTGACCGCGCGCCACCCGCACCGTCACGCGCCGTGGACCACCGCCGCGCCGTGCTCGTCGAAGACGTGGATCCGGTTGCGGGGCACGGTCAGCTCCAGCAGCGACCCGACCGGCGGGACCGGGCGGTCGATCATCGCGACCAGCTCCTGGTCCGGGGCGTCGCGCGGGCCGATCGCGACCTCCACCTCGCTGCCGAGGAACGCGGTACGCCGCACGACCTCCTCGACGCGGACGTCGGCGACCGGTCCCGCCCGTTCGGCGTCCCGTGGCCGTCCGAGGTCCTGCGGCCGGATGCCGACCGTGCAGGGCCGGCCCGCCAGTGCCGCCACCTCCGGTGGGGGCTGCTCGAGGCGGACGGGGCCCGCGACGATGCGGGTATGCCCGGCGATGCGCTCGACGTGGCCGGCGAGGAGGTTCATCGGTGGTGAGCCCAGGAACCCCGCCACGAAGGTGGTGGCCGGCCGCGCGAGCAGCTCCAGCGGCGGCCCGTCCTGGATGATCATGCCGTCTCGCAGCACGACGCAGCGCTCGGCCAGCAGCAGCGCGATCTCCTGGTCGTTGGTGGCGGCCAGCAGGGTGACGCGGTAGCCCTCCTGGAGGCGGAGCAGCTCGCGCAGCAGCGCGTGGCGGCGGCTCGCGTCGGTGTTGGCGAAGGGTTCGTCGAGCAGCAGCACCCCGCCGCGGCGCACCAGCGCCCGGGCCATCGCGACGTCGTGCTGCTCGCCCGTCGACAGCTGGGTCGGCCGTCGTCTCAGGAAGCGCCTGAGCGAGAAGGCCCGCACCTCGGCCTCCACCCGCTGGGAGCGCTCCGGCTCCTCGATACCCCGGATGGTGAGCGGGAAGGCCACGTTGTGCTCGACGTCGAGGTGCCGGAGCAGCGCCGCCTCCTGGGTCACCATCGACACCTCCCGGTCCCGGGTGGCGACCTCGGCGACGTCCCGGCCGGCGAGCAGCACCGCGCCGGTCGCGGGCGTGTCGAGGCCGGCGACGACCCGAAGCAGGGTGGTCTTGCCCGCGCCGGACGGGCCGAGCACGGCGACGCGCTGGCCGTCGGGCACCTCCAGGTCCGTGGGGTGCAGGACCTCGGTGCCGCCCTTGACGACGGAGACCGCGACGAGCCGGACGCTGCTCACGGGCTCCTCCCGGGACGGCGGGCCGGTAGCGTGCCACCTCGGTGCACGAGCTGGTGGTCCTGACCGCCGGGCCGGGGGGCGTACGCTGCCACGATCCTGCTCCCCTTGAGGTCGCCCCGTGCTCACGCTCTACCCTGCCATCGATATCCGGGACGGCAAGGCCGTCCGGTTGACCCAGGGCCGCGCCGATGCGGAGACGGTCTACGGCGAGGACCCGGTCGAGGTGGCGCAGGGGTTCGCGGCGACCGGCACGAGCTGGCTCCACGTCGTCGACCTCGATGCGGCCTTCACCGGGGAGCCCCGCAACCGGCACCTGATCGAGGCGATCGTGGCCGAGACGGGCTGCCGGGTCCAGGCTTCCGGTGGGGTCCGGACCCTCGCCGACGTCGAGGCGTCGGTCGGCTACGGCGCCGAGCGGGTCGTGATCGGCACCATGGCGCTCACCGAGCCGGCCTTCGTGCAGCAGGCGCTCGAGGCGGTCGGCCCGCGTATCGCGGTCGGGCTGGATGCCCGCGGGACGACCCTGCAGGCGCGCGGCTGGACCGAGGAGGCCGGGGACCTGTTCGAGGCGCTCGACCGGTTCACGGCGATGGGGGTGCCGCGGTTCGTCTACACCGATGTCGCCAGGGACGGCATGCTGCAGGGCCCGAACGTCGCGATGCTGCAGCGGGTCGCCGACGCGACCTCGGCGAGCGTGACCGCCTCCGGTGGGGTCAGCTCCCTGGCCGACCTCGAGACGCTGGCGTCCTGCCATCCCCGTGTGGATGCGGCGATCGTCGGCAAGGCGCTCTACAGCGGTGCCTTCAGCCTCGCCGAGGCGCTCGCGACCGCGGCGGAGGCCCGCTGATGGCGGTGCTCCGGGTCCCCGCGGTCGCCCCCGAGGAGGAGGGCCTGGCCGTGCGGGTGATCCCCTGCCTGGACGTCACGGAGGGCCGGGTCGTCAAGGGGGTGCGTTTCGTGGAGCTGCGCGACGCCGGTGACCCGGTGGAGCTGGCCCGCTTCTACGACCAGGCCGGTGCGGACGAGCTGGTCTTCCTCGACATCACCGCCTCCAGCGATGGCCGCGACATCATGCTGGACGTGGTCTCCCGCACGGCCGAGGAGGTCTCGATCCCGTTCGCGGTGGGGGGCGGGATGCGCACCGTCGCCGACGCCCGGCGGATGCTCCACGCCGGCGCGGACAAGATCGCCTTCAACACCGCGGCGGTCCGGCGCCCGGAGGTCCTCGCGGAGACCGCGGACGCCGTCGGTGGCCAGTCGGTCATCGCGGCCGTGGACGCCCGGCGTCGCGACCCGGCGGATCCGGGCGCCGGGTTCGAGGTGGTGATCCACGGCGGTCGGACCCCGACCGGTCTGGACGTGGTCGCCTGGTGCGCGCGGGCCGCGGAGCTCGGGGCGGGGGAGATCCTGCTGACCTCGATGGACCAGGACGGCACGAAGGCCGGGTTCGATCTGCCGTTGCTGCGGGAGGTCACCGCGGCGGTGTCGGTCCCGGTGATCGCCTCCGGTGGCGCCGGCTCGGCGGAGCATCTGGCTGCCGCAGCCCAGGACGGCAACGCCTCCGCGGTGCTGGCCGCCTCGATCCTGCACTTCGGTGAGGTCACCGTCGCCGAGGTCAAGGAGGCCATGGCGGCCCGGGGTGTGCCGGTCCGTCGGGTCCCGCCCGGCAGCGGCTGAACGCCGGCCGGTGCCGTCAGCCGGGGTGGCCGCCGACGGCCCCCGGGCCGTAGAGCGCGTCGAGGAGCCCGTCGAGGTCGTCCTGCGAGCGCAGCGGCACCTGGTCGACGCCACAGTCCGGACAGCGGGTGAGGGGGAGGTCGAGGTGGATCGTGTGCACGGGGAGCCCGTCCCCGTCGACGGTCAGGCTGCGCTGTGTCCGCCGAACCGGCAGCAGCAGCGGTGCATCGCAGGCACCGCAGCAGGTGCGCCGCAGGCGGCACCGGCGCGCGCGGGGGAGCCGGAGGTGGGCGACGGCCACGGCCGCATCACGGGCGGCCGCTGACGACTGCAGGCCGTGCTGGTCGCAGCGCAGCTCGAGGCCGGGCTCGAGCAGGCCCGCCACCGTGCCGCGGGCGCGTTCCACCGGCCCGGTCCGCGTCCAGGTGGCCTGCCGGCCGCAGACCGGGCAGCGGGAGGCCGTCACGGGTCGAGGCGTTCCAGTACCTCGTCGGAGAAGCGTTCCGTGCACAGGTCCTGGTCGCCGGTCTCCTCGATGCAGGCCTGCAGTTCGGTCAGTTCGTCCGAGAACTCCTCCAGGAACTGCCCGCCGAGCACGAACAGGAGCCCGATCCAGATGCCGGCGATGACCAACCCGGCGATGCCCGTGACCAGCCCCGCCAGCGCCTGACCGGCGCGGGGCGCGCCCTGCCGGGCCCGGCGTCGTCCGACCACGCCGAGCACGATCGCGGCCAGCGCACCCGGAACGGCGAGGAACAGCGGCAGCACCGCGAACCCCATCACGGCCAGCACGAGGCTCACGACGCCGATGATGACCGCGGCCAACGCCGCACCGTTGGTCGCCGGCGTGTCGCCGGCGGGGGGCGGCCGCCCCGCCCCGCCAGCTCCCCAGGACGGCGGACCGCCGGGTGGCGGGGGCGGTGGTGGGCTACCTGGGGGTGGGGGTGCGGCGTGGCTCACGTCGACG
>JBLRWQ010000100.1:0-7950 GCA_047921175.1 Nitriliruptoraceae bacterium
GCAAGCACGATCTCTCGAGCCTGCGGCTGCTCGGCAGCGTCGGCGAGCCGATCAACCCGGAAGCCTGGATGTGGTACCACGAGGTGATCGGTGGGGGCCGCTGCCCGATCGTGGACACCTGGTGGCAGACCGAGACCGGCGCGATGATGCTCAGCCCGCTACCGGGCGAGACCACCACCAAGCCCGGCTCCGCCACCTTCCCGCTGCCCGGCATCGCCGCCTCCATCGTCGACGACCTCGGTGAGGAGGTCGGGGTCCCCGGCGGCGGCTACCTCGTGCTGGACGAGCCGTGGCCGTCGATGCTGCGCGGGATCTGGGGCGACGAGGCCCGCTACCGGCAGACCTACTGGTCGCGGTTCCCCGGCCGCTACTTCGCCGGGGACGGCGCCAAGCGCGACGAGGACGGCTACTTCTGGCTGCTCGGCCGGGTCGACGACGTGATGAACGTCTCCGGCCACCGGCTGTCCACCACGGAGATCGAGTCGGCGCTGGTCAGCCACCCGGCGGTCGCCGAGGCAGCGGTGGTCGGTCGGGCCGACCCGGTCACCGGGCAGGCGATCGCGGCGTTCGTGACCCCGCGGAGCGGGTTCGAGGGCGACGAGGCGCTCGCGAAGGAGCTCCGCGAGCACGTGGCGACCATGATCTCGCCCATCGCCAAGCCCGCGTCGTTGCTGTTCACCCACGACCTGCCCAAGACCCGCTCGGGCAAGATCATGCGCCGCCTGCTCAAGGACATCGCCGAGGACAAGCAGCTCGGCGACACCACCACCCTGGCGGACGCGTCGATCGTGGACGGCATCCGCGACCGGTACCTGTCCGAGGGCGCCGGCTGACGTACGCTCACCGGTCAGCCCGGATGCCCCCGGGCCCGTCCTGACCGGTGGTCCCCATGCCCGTGAGCGTCTCCCCTGCCGTGCGTCGTGGCCGCCGTGCCGTGACGCTCGCGTTCCTGGCGAACGGCCTCGGGGTGGCGTCGTTCATCGTGCGCGTCCCGGACGTGCGCGACGCGCTGGCGCTGCGGGAGGCCACGCTGGGCGTCGTGCTCTCCGGCGTCGCGGTCGGGGTCATCCTCGGCCTGGTGCTGTCCGGTGCGCTGGCCGGGCGGCTCGGCAGCCGGCGCCTGACCCTGCTCGGTGCCGTGGGGACGGTCCTGCTGCTGCCGCTGGCGGGGCTGGCCCCGGACCCGGTCACCCTGGTGGTGGTGCTGGTGCTGCTGGGGGCCAGCGGGTCGACCATGGACGTCGGGATGAACGCCCAGGGGGTCGGTGTCGAGCGCCAGTACCACCGCTCCATCATGATCGGCTTCCACGGCGCGTGGAGCGTCGGGGCGCTCATCGCCGCGCTGCTCGGCTCGCTCGCGATGGGTGCCGGGATCTCCGTGGCCGTCCACCTGGCGGCCATCGCCGTGGCCATCGCCGTGATCGCGCTCCTGGCCGCACCGGGCCTGCGCATCGAGGACCGGGTCGCGGTCCGTCAGGGTCCCCGCTTCGCGCTGCCCCGCGGGCCGCTGCTCCCGCTCGCGCTGGTGGCCTTCGCCGCGGCGCTCGGCGAGTCGACCGCCAGCGACTGGTCGGGCATCCACCTCGCGGACCAGCTCGGCGTCGAGGCGGGACGGGTCGGCTGGGGGTTCGTCGCGTTCACCGCGGCGATGACCACGATCCGGCTGGTCGGTGACCGCCTGGTGCGCGTGGCCGGTGCCGGCCGGGTGGTCGTGGCCGGTGGGGCGCTCGCCGTGGCGGGCTACACCACGCTCGTGCTCAGCCAGCAGCTACCGGTCGCGCTGGCCGGTTTCGCCGCGATCGGTGCCGGGCTCGGGGTGACCGTGCCGCTGGTGTTCGCCGCCGCCGGGAGCCGGTCGGACTCCCCCGGGGCCGGCGTCGCGGCCGTGGCGACGGTGGGCTACTTCGCCTTCGTGCTCGGCCCGCCGCTGGTCGGCCTGGTCGCGGACCTGATCGGCCTGCGGGTCTCCTTCGCGCTGGTCGGGCTCGTGATCGCCGGCGTGGTGCTGCGCCCGCAGCCGGCCTTCGCCCCGGTCACCCTGCAGGACTCCCCGGCGAGCCCCGCCGGCGACGGCTGATCCGTTCCGGTGCACGGAACCGCGCCTATCCGCTGCTTCGTGCAGCTCGCGCCTGCGTCGGGAGCCTGACGACGCACGGAACCGCGCCTATCCGCTGCTTCGTGCACCCAGCGCCTGATCCCGGAGCCTGACGACGCACGGGACCCTCCCTATCCAGGGGTCCGTGCGGGTGAGTCGCGATCCGATCGCCCCGAGCCTCGCTCAGGCGCGCCCGAACGTCGACCACCCGGGCCCGAGGCACGCGTCGGACACCCGACCGGGGCTCGACTAGCCTGACGCGCTCGATACCCCCTGCCCGACAGACCCGTGTGGTCCCGCCCGGACCTCGACGCAACGGGAGGCCGATGGAGACGTCGTCACTGCTGCCCCTGGCTGCGGTGGTCGTGCCCGTCGTGACCTCGGTCCTGATCGGGCTCCTGCGCCGGACCCCGGCGATCCGTGACGCCACCCTGGTGGTCGGTGCGCTGGTCACCTTCGGCATCGTGGCGGTCACGGCCGCGCAGGTCCTGGACGGACAGGTGCCCACCACGGTGCTCGGGGAGCTCGTGCCGGGGCTCACGATGTCGCTCGCGGCCGACGGGATGGGGACGATCTTCGCGGTGCTCGCCTCCTTCCTGTGGGTGCTGGCCGGCTCGTACGCCATCGGGTACATGCGCGGCGACCACGCCAGCAACCAGACCCGCTTCTACGCCTTCTACAGCCTGTGCCTCGCCACCGCCTTCGGGGTGGCCTTCGCCGGGGACCTGCTGACCTTCTTCATCGCCTACGAGCTGCTCACCGTCACCACCTACCCGCTGGTGACCCACAAGGGCGACGCCAAGGCGCTCAAGGCCGGCCGGACCTACCTCGGTTACCTGCTGTCCGGCGGGGCGCTGGTGTTGCTGGCGATGATGATCCTGGTCGCCACCACCGGTGACCTCACCTTCGTTGCCGGTGGGTTCGTCGGCGACCAGCTCGGCACCGGGCTGACGATCCTGGTCTTCGCCCTGTTCGCGATCGGGTTCGGCACCAAGGCCGGGCTGATGCCGCTGCACCCGTGGCTGCCCGGCGCGATGGTCGCCCCCACCCCGGTCTCCGCCCTGCTCCACGCCGTCGCGGTCGTCAAGGGTGGCGTGTTCGCCTTCGGTCGCTTCCTCGGGTTCGTGCTCGGCCCCGCCGCGCTGAGCGGGATCGACGTGCGCCAGGTCCTGACCTACGCCGCCGCGATCACCATCGTCGTCGCGTCGATCGTCGCCCTGCGCCAGGACCACCTCAAGCGCCGCCTGGCCTACTCGACCATCGCGCACCTGGCCTACATCGTGCTGGGCTTCTCGCTGCTGTCGCCGAGCGGGTTCGAGGGCTCGCTGCTGCACATCCTCAACCATGGCGTCGCGAAGATCACCCTGTTCTTCGCCGCCGGGGCGATCCACATCGCCGCCCACAAGGACCACGTCAGCGAGCTGGACGGCATCGGTCGGCGCATGCCCTTCACCATGATCGCCTTCGCGCTGGCGTCGTTCAGCCTGGCCGGCCTGCCCCCGGCGGGTGGCTTCGTGAGCAAGTTCACGCTCGTCTCCGGCGCGCTGGAGGCCGGCGAGTGGCTGGCCGCCGCGGTGATGGTCTTCTCCGGCATGTTCACCGCGGCCTACCTGTTCCCGATCGTCTACCGGGCCTTCTTCAAGACCGAGCCCGGCGCCGCACCCGCCCCGGTCACGGCCGGCATCCGCAGCGACGGCCATGGGCCGCTCCCCGGCGCCCCCGCCGCAGGCACCGAGGTGGCAGCGGACCCGACCACGGCGGGCCGCGACGCGCACGACACCGACCCGCACGCCACCGACGCGCACGACGACCACCACGCCCACGCCGACCACGGCGACCACGGCGAGGCCGCCGCCAGCATGGTGGTGCCGATCGTGATCACCGGCACGCTCGCGGTGGTGCTCGGGCTCGGCGACTGGACCGGGCTCTACGGCCTGGCTGCCGAGGTGGCGGCCGCGGTCACGGGGGTGGGCGGATGACCCGGCGCGCGCTCGTCCCCATCGCCGTGCTGTTCGTGCTCGGCACCGCCGCCGACCTCCTCATCGGCTACTCCCCCTTCCCCGGCTACGGCGCCGCGATCGGCCTGTTCGGCTGCATCGCCATCGTCATCATCTCCAAGTGGCTCGGTGAGGTGCTGCTGAACCGGCCGGAGAGCTACTACCCCGGCGAGCGTCCCCCGGACCTCCAGCCGGACCTGCTCCCGCCGACGCACCCGGAGCACCAGCCCCACCAGCGGCGGGGGCGGGCATGAGCGACCTGCTGCTGCATCCGATCCTGCCCTTCGTGGTGGCGGCGCTGCTCGTGCGCGTCGTGCCCCGCACGGTCGGCCACGTGGTCATGGTCGCCGCACCGCTGACCGCGATGCTCCAGCTGTGGCTGCTGGAGCCGGGCACCTCGGTGCAGGTCTCCTACCTCGACTTCCAGCTCGAGGTGCTGCGGGTCGACGGGCTGTCCACCCCCTTCGGTGTGGTCTTCGCCATCGCGGCCCTGATCGGCGGCATCTACGGCATCGCGACCCAGCTCGGCCCCGAGCGCTCCGCCGCGTTGCTGTACGCCGGCGCGGCCTTCGGGGTGGTCTACGCCGGTGACCTGCTGACCTTCTTCCTGTTCTGGGAGACCAAGGCGATCGCCAGCACGTTCCTGATCCTGGCGCGCCGCACCGACCGCTCGAACCGGGCTGGGATGCGCTACCTGTTCGTGCACATCCTCGGCGGCAAGCTGCTGCTGGCCGGGATCATCGTGCACTACTTCCAGACGGGCTCGCTGACCTTCACGGCCTTCGAGCCGGGGCTCGCGGCCTCGCTGATCCTGGTGGCCTGCCTGCTGTCGGCGGCGGTGCCGCCGCTGCACGCCTGGCTCGCCGACGCCTACCCGGAGGCGACCGTCGCCGGCACGGTGTTCCTGTCGGCCTACACCACCAAGGCGGCCGTCTACGCGCTGGCCCGCGGCTTCCCCGGCTTCCAGATCCTCATCTACCTCGGCATCATCATGGCCCTGTACGGCGTGGTCTACGCCGTGCTGGAGAACGACATCCGCCGGCTGCTCGGCTACCACATCGTCAGCCAGGTGGGCTACATGGTCGCCGCCGTCGGGATCGGCACCGAGCTCGCGATCAACGGCGCCACCGCGCATGCCTTCGCGCACATCCTCTACAAGGGGCTGCTGCTGATGGGGGCCGGCGCGGTGCTGTACGCCACCGGCCGCGCGAAGATGAGCGAGCTCGGCGGCATCGCCAACCGCATGCGGCTCGTGCTCGCCCTGTACATGGTCGGGGCCGTCTCCATCTCCAGCTTCCCGCTGTTCAGCGGGTTCGTGTCCAAGGAGCTGGTGGTCGCCGCCGCCTCGGCCGGGGACCTGACCTGGCTGGTGATCCTGCTCAAGATCGCCTCGGTCGGGACGTTCCTGCACACGGGGCTGAAGCTGCCCTTCGGGACCTGGGTGGGCAAGCAGGGCCTCGGGCCGCGCACCAACGAGGGCGCGCCGTTCCACGTCGGCGCCGTGCCGGCAAGCATGATCGTCGCGATGGCCCTGTCGGCGGCCCTGAACCTCACCCTCGGGCTACGACCCAGCCTGCTGTACGACCTGCTGCCGTACGAGGTGACCTACGACGTCTACACCTTCGGCAAGGTGGTGGAGAAGACCCAGCTCCTGCTGTTCACCGCGCTCGGGTTCTGGCTGCTGCTGCCGAAGCTCCACGCCAAGGCGATCGTGACCGTCGACACGGACTGGTCCTACCGCCGGCTGCCGCGGCTGCTGCACGCCGCGTGGGAGCGCCGGTACTACCCGCACGGCCGGAGCGAGGAGGACCTCGTCGAGGTGCCGCGCCGCGGCGTCGTCGGGACCGTGACCCGGCTCGCCACCCCCACCACCGCCGCCCCACCGCTGCTGGCCACCTGGGTGCTCGGCGCCGTGGTGCTCGCCGCCGCCGCGCTGCTGCTGCTCGTGAGCCTGCGATGACCCGGCTCCTGCGCACGCTCGGGATGTTCGTGGCCCTGCTGGGCTTCTGGCAGATCCTGTCCGCCCGGATCGACCCGCTGTTCGCGGTGCTCGGGATCCTCTCCGCTGCGGTGCTGACCGCCTACGCGCTGTGGCTGGTGGAGAAGGTGCTCGGCCCCCGCGAGCAGGTCCGCCCCATCTCCGCGCTCGGTTTCGTGGTCTTCGCCGGGTGGATGCTGACCCGGATGCTGCAGAGCGCCGTGTGGGTCGCGACCGTGGTGCTCGACCCGCGGCGCCGGCCGCACCCGGGCGTGGTCCACTTCGACACGGGCCTGCCGAGCCCGGCCGCCCGCACGATGCTGGCGAACTCGATCTCGCTCGTGCCCGGCACGATCACGCTCAACGTCGACGGCCAGCGCTTCACGGTCCACGCCTTCACCCCGGAGAGCGTCGAGGACCTGGCCACCGCCGCCACCCAGCAGCGCATCGCCCGGGTCTTCAAGGTCGCGCCCGACGCACCGCCGGCCATGGACTGGGACCCCGTGCACGACGAGCTGCCGGAGGACCCCGCATGAGCCCGTTCCTGGTCACCTGCATGGTGCTGACCGCGGTGCTGATCGCCGCCGGGCTGTTCCGCGTGTACGCCGGCCCGACGGTGTTCGACCGGCTCGTGGCCGTCGCCATGGTCTCGGTCAACGGCATCATCGTGCTGGTGCTGCTCGGCCTCGCGTTCGAGCGGCCCGACCTGTTCTTCGACATCGCGCTCGGCTTCGCGATGCTCGCGTTCCTGTTCCCGGTGGTGCTCGGCCGCTACTTCGAGCGTCACGGCACCACACCCGGCCAGGGCACCGAGGTGGACAGACGCCGGGCCGGCGCCGGGGAGGAGCCGCGATGACCATCGTCGCCAACGTGCTGATCGGCGCCGGGCTGTTCTTCATCGCGGTCAGCACCTACGCGATCCTGGCGCTGCCCGACGTCTACACCCGGGCGCACGCGGTCGCGAAGTCGGAGACCGTCGGGCTGCTGCTCGTGCTCGCCGGGGCCTTCTTCCGGCCCGAGATGGAGGCCCCCGCGGCGGGACGGCTCGCGCTGCTGTTCGCCATCGCGGTGCTGGCCAACCCCACCGCCGTGCACGCCCTGCTGCGCGCCGCCTACCGCTCCGGGAGCCGGCCCTGGACGACCATGGGCCAGGAAGAAGCCGACCGCGAGCTCGGGAGGTCGGCGCCGTGATCATCCCCCTCGACGTCATCATCTTCGTGATCCTGATCGTCACCGCGATCCTGGCGCTGAGCACCAAGGACCTGCTCGCCGCGGTGGCCCTGCTGGCCGGCTACAGCCTGTTCACCGCGATCCTGTTCGCCGGGGTGACCGCGGTGGATGTGGCGCTCGTGGAGGCGGCGCTGGGCGCGGGGCTGACCGGCATCCTGTTCGTCGCCGCGATCATGACCACCACCCGGCGCTCCAACCCGCGGCTCGAGGTCCGCCGCCGCTACGTCGTGACCCCGCTGATCGTGGCGGTGCTCGCGCTGCTGCTGTACGCCTCCACCGGGCTGCCGGACCGTGGCGACCCGGATGCCCCGGCCCAGCGCGGGATCTCGGTCGCGTACCTGACCCGGTCGCTCGACGACACGAACACCCCGAACGTCGTCACCTCGCTGCTGGCCGACTACCGGTCGATGGACACCCTCGGCGAGACGCTCGTGATCCTCACCGCGTCGCTGTCCGCCGCGCTCGTGCTGGTGCGCCGCGGCCGCGACGAGGAGGAGGACGAGCTGCCGGAGGGCGCCGGCGACCTGACCGCCTCCACGCCGGACGGCGACGAGCCGGGACCGGAGGTGGGCCCGTGATCGGGACCTACCCCTCGGTCGTGGTGCGGGTCATCGGCACCCTGCTCGGCCCCTTCATCATCATGTTCGGCC
>JBLRWQ010000101.1:0-7935 GCA_047921175.1 Nitriliruptoraceae bacterium
GGGCGCGGGGTAGGCGACCAGGGCGAGCCGGTCGCCCGGCTCGATGCCGTCCTGCAGCCAGAACCGCCGGCCCGCTTCGTCCCAGGCCACCTCCGGATCGGCCCCACGGTCGAACCAGACGTCGGCCGTCTCGCGCAACGCCGGGGCCGGCACGCGTCGCCCCGCGGCGTCAGTCGTCATCGACGACCGCCCGGAGATCGATCAGCCCGCCGGCCGCGGCGAGCGCACCGGCGGTTCCGACCGCCCGCTCGTAGACGACCCGGAAGTAGTGCTCCGCGACGGCCTCGTGGCCGGGCAGGGGCGGCGGTCCGAGCGACCGCGGGACGGCGGCGGGGGCGTCGGTGATGCGCACGTCCCGTTGCATCGCCGGGAGCAGCTCGTGGTCACCCCAGAAGCCGGCCTGGTCGGTCCGACCGGGCGCCTGCTCGCGCTGCGGGCGACGGGCGGGTTGCCCGCCCGGCTTGTCGCCGCCGCGCTTGCGGTTGCGCTTGTCGCGTGCCCGACCGGCGGCCGCGTCCGCCGCCGGCGCGACGGGGGGCGCCTGCTCGCCACGCTTGGGGCCACGGCCACGACCGCGCTTGCGGCGGCTCCGGGCGCGGGCGCGCTGCTGGTCGTCGCTCATGCGGCGTCTCCTCGGGCGGCGACGGGCCGGGCGGGGGTGTCCTCGGTCAGGACGGCCGTCGGGTCGATGCCGAGCGCGCGCCGTAGCTGGGCCTCGTCCAGGTCACCGACGGTGGAGGACTTCGGCAGGGCGATGTCGGCGATACGGCGCTTGCCGGACACGACCTCCTCCACCCGCTCATCGATCGTGCCGGGGCAGACGAGCCGGTGGGCGACGACGGTGCGCGTCTGTCCGATACGCCATGCCCGGTCCCGGGCCTGGTCCTCGACCGCCGGGTTCCACCAGCGGTCGTACAGCACCACGTGGCTGGCGGCGGTCAGGTTCAGTCCCGTCCCGCCGGCCTTGAGCGAGAGCACCAGCGCCCCCGGGCCGGTCCCCGCCTGGAAACCGGCGACCATGCGATCCCGGGCACCGCGCGCCAGCCCACCGTGGTAGCAGTCGATGTCGATGCCGGTGCGCTGACTGAGGTGGTGGGCGAGCCGCTCCCCCCAGGTGGCGAAGTGGGTGAAGATCAGCATCCGCTCCCCGGACGCGAAGACGTTGTCGACGATCTCCTCGAGCCGCGCGAGCTTGCCGGAGCGGTCGTGGAGCGGGCCGTCATCGCCGGTGTAGGCGGCCGGGTGGTTGCAGATCTGCTTGAGCGCCGTGATCGCGGCGAGCACCGCCCCCTTGCGCCTGGCCCCCTCCTCGTCGCTCGAGGACCGCACGACCAGCTCGTCGAGGACGGCCTGGTACAGGCCGATCTGCTCCGTGGTCATCGGGCAGTGGTCCAGCGAGTCGATCCGGTCGGGGAGCTCCGCGGCGATGGCCGGTTCCGCCTTGGTCCGTCGGAAGACGAGTACCCCGTTGAGGGTGGCCAGCGCGGACTCCGCCCCCTTGCCCTTCTCGGTGATCTGCTGCATCTGGCTGACGAAGGTGGCGCGGTCCCCGAGCAGCCCGGGGTTGACGAAGTCGAGCAGGGCCCAAAGATCCCCGAGCCCGTTCTCGATCGGGGTCCCGGTCAGCACGACGCGGGTCCCGGCCTCCAGCCGCCGCAGCTGCTGGGCGGTCTCGGAGGCGGGGTTCTTGATGACCTGCGCCTCGTCGAGCACGATGCGGCTCCAGGCGATCGAGGCCAGCGCGTCGACATCCCGCAGGGCCGTACCGTAGGTGGTCAGGACCACGTCGGCGTTGGCCGCCTCGTCGGCCACCTCGTGCGCCTCGGCCCGGTTGGTGCCGTGGTGCACCACGATCTGCAGCTCCGGGGTGAACCGCGCTGCCTCGCTGGCCCAGTTGCCGACCACCGCAGGTGGGGCGATGACCAGCGCCGGCGCGGTGGCCTCGTCACGGTCGCGCAGGAACGCGAGCAGCGTCGGGGTCTTGCCGAGCCCCATGTCCAGCGCGAGGCAGCCACCGAGACCGGCCGACTCGAGGAAGTGCAGCCACGCGAGCGCGTCGGCCTGGTAGCTGCGCAGCTCGCCCTCGAAGCCCTCGGGTGAGGTCGGCGGGTGCTCCGGGATCGAGGCGGCGCTGGCGAGCAGGTCCGCCGCCCAGCCCTCGCCCTCGAGCTGGATCGGCCGGCCCAGCGCCGTACCGTCGAGCCCGAGCGCGTAGCGGAGCATGTCCGCACCGGTGAGCTTCGTCCGGTTCGCCCGCTCCTCCAGCGCTGCCGCAGCCGCCTCCAGGTCAGCGTGCTCGACGGCGACCCAGCGGCCCTGCGAGCGCACCAGCGGGCGCGACTGGGACGCGAGCTCGCGGATCTCGGCCGCGGTCAGCTCCTCGTCCCCGAACACCGCCGACCAGCGCACGTCCGACAGCTGCTGGGCGCCGACCACCCGCTCACCGGAACCGAGCGAGGTCAGCTTGAGCTGGGAGCTGGCCTTCTTGGTCGACAGCGGCGGAACCCGCACCTCGAACCCGGCGTTGGTCAGCACCGCGCCGTCGTGGGTCATCAGCTCCCAGGCCTCGTCCTGGCTGAGGATCACCTCACCGCGGCGGCGGTCCTTGCCGCGTTCCAGCGGGGCGTACAACCCCTCGAGGCGCTCGAGCTCGCGCTTGATGAGCTCCTTGCGCTCGTGGTTCGCCCGGGACATGGCTGCCTCGACGGGCTCGTCACGCCGGCGCCCACCGGGCACCAGGGTGCGGAGCAGCCACGCGTCGCCCTCGTCCGGTGGGTCCAACTGGACGATCAGCTCCAGCTTGGACGCCCCCGTCACGCCCTCGGCCCAGGACTCGAGCCCACGCCGGATCTCCGTGCCCTGCGCGTGCGGCGCCTCGAAGGTGGACCCGTCGAGCCGGCCGAGGACGGCCTCGGCGATCTCCGCGGGACGCTGCGGCTGCGGGGGCGGCGCCGGCACCTCGACGCGGGCGGCGGCGTCACGGCAGATCGCGTCGACGAACGCGGCCACGATCGAGCGGGTCACCGTGCGGGCATCACGCCGGCCCTCCAGGGCGGCGACGGCACCGGGCATGGCGCGCACCAGGTCGGTGAGCTCGTCGTGGTCGATCAGCGTCGGCTCCCAGCGCACCGCGAAGTAGGACCGGTTCGCCGGGGCGTCCCCGACCTTCCGCAGCTGCGGGACCATCCGGCCCTGGGCGACGAGCCGGACGGCGAGCGCGGCGGCCAGGCCGATCCAGGTCACGCTCGGTGCCAGGTCCTCGTCGTCGTGGGTGTCGGCGAGGGCGACCAGCCACCCCAGGGTGTGCGCGATGTCCGCGGTGAGTGCCGGTGCCGTCGCCCCGGACGGCAGCGGGACGGGGTCGGTCGCCACGAAGGCATCGACCGGTGCCCCGGCCTGCGCGAGACGACCGGTGACCGCCTCGATCGGCTCGGGGTCGGACCCGAACCCGGAGCTCCAGGCCACCAGATCACCCCGCAGCCAGGACAGCTGGAGGCGAGGTGGCGTGGGCTCGTCGGCGACCTCGGGTGCGTCGTCGACCGGTTCCGCGGGCGTGGGCTCCTCGGCGCCGGTGCCCCGCTCGGTGCGCTGCTCCGTCTGCCGCCGTGGGTCGACACCGGTGAGCTCCACCAGGGCGTCATCGATCCGGTCGCGCTCCTCCTCGAAGTCCGCGAGCACCAGGGACCGCTCCGGCCCCGTGACCTCACGGTCGAGGCGCTGCAGGGTGCGTTGGACCTCGCGACGCAACCAGCGCAGCGCGTCGGCCCACCCCTCGGTGTCGCCCTGCAGGAGCTCGAGGTCCCGCTCCGTCGCGACGCCGTCGAGGTGGGCCTGCGCGAGTTCCCGGAGCTCCTCCGGGGTCACCCGTCGGCCACGGTCGTGGTGCACGATGCTGGTCCCTCCCTGGGCCACGAGGCCCGGCGTCGCGGCTGCCGCGACGTGACGCGGATGGCCGGAGCGCGACCGCGGGTGCGCGGCTCTCCGGTCTCCTGGCAGCGAGGCAGGTCGGGGTCGGGGCCCTGCCGTCGCGATGGGTGCAGCGGGCCGCCTGACGTCGGAACGTCACGCGGTCGGCTGGTGCTCGGGCGGGCCAGGAACGCCGGGGGGACCCCCGGTCGACCCAGCCACGCGTCCGGTCCGCCGGCAGCGGACGGACCTTCCCGTGCCGACCACTGTAGCGGGAGGAACCCCGGGCCGCCGGCCTCCTGGTTCGTGCTCCGCGAAGCACCCCCCCAGCCCGGCACGAAACGTTGACCTGTAGGCACAAGGTCCCGTCAGGACCCGACCGCGACCAGCGCCGGGTTGTGCGCGTCGGGAACCCGCTCGCCCGGCGCCACGGGCCCCGGCGGGGTCCCGTCCCCGAACGGCCGCCCCCCGAGCTCCTCGCGGAAGTGCGGCGTCGCCCACCCGGACAGGTCCGGACCCAGCGGCACGATGCCGGTCGGGTTGATGTCGGTGTGGACCTCGTAGTAGTGCCGCTTGATGTGGTCGAAGTCGATGGTGTCCCCGAACCCGGGCGTCTGGAACAGGTCGCGGGCGTAGGCCCACAGCACCGGCATCTCGCTCAGCTTGGAGCGGTTGCACTTGAAGTGGTTGTGGTAGACGGCGTCGAAGCGCACCAGCGTGGTGAACAGCCGCACGTCCGCCTCCGTGAGGCTGTCGCCGACCAGGTAGCGCTGCGTGGCCAGCCGATCCGAGAGCCGGTCGAGCCGCGCGAACAGGCGCACGTACGCCCTCTCGTAGGCCGCGGCGGTCCCGGCGAACCCGGCCTGGTAGACGCCGTTGTTCACGTCCCGGAAGACCTCCTCCATGACCGCCTCCAGCTCGTCACGGTGGGTCTCGGGGACCAGGTCCGGGGCACCGTCGCGGTGGTAGGCCCGCCACTGGCTCGACAGGTCGAGGGTGATCTGGTTGAAGTCGTTGGTGACCACCGCGCCGCTGGGAACGTCGACGATGGCCGGCACGGTGATGCCGAGCTCGTAGCCGGGCACACGTGCCTCGTAGGCGTCCTTGAGCCGTGGGATGCCGAGCACCGGGTCGACACCACCCTCGTCCAGGTCGAAGGTCCAGCTGCGCCAGTCGTGCGTCGGGCCGGCCACCCCCATCGGCAGCACCTGCTCCAGCCCGAGCAGGCGCCGGACGATGATGGCCCGGTTCGCCCAGGGACAGGCACGGCTGACGATCAAGCGGTAGCGGCCCGGCTCGACCGACCAGCCGCTGGCACCGTCGGCGGTGATGCGGTCAGCGAGGTAGCGCATGTCGCGCTGGAACTCCGCCTCCACGTAGCCCCGGCCGATGCCCTGGTGCTCGTCCTGCTCGTTCGGCTCGCTCATCACGGCTCCTCGTCGGCGCGGTCGTCGGGGGCGCATCATGCCCGCGGTTCGTGCCCGCCACCAGCCCGTCCCGGTGGCGGCAGCACGACCGGGCGGCGCTGTGCCACGCTGGAGGTCGACCCGGAGGACCCCATGCCCCCGACACCGACCCCGAACGAGGGCCGCAGCCACACCGATCTGGCACGCGGCGTGGAGACCGCCGCGCGGCTGGCCCGGCCAGCGGCCGAGCGCGGCGCGGTGGCGTCCTACATCGCGCCGCTGGCCGCGGTCGACCCGACCCGCTTCGCGCTGGTGGCGGTCGAGTTCGATGGCGACGAGCACGCGACCGGTGATGCGGACGTGCCGCTGTCCGTGCAGAGCATCTCCAAGGTCTTCTCCCTCGTGCTCGCGCTGCGGGAAGCGGACCGGCGCGGCAACCTCGACGACCTGCTGTGGTCCCGCGTGGGCCGGGAACCGTCGGGTGATCCCTTCAACTCGATGGTGCAGCTCGAGCGGGAGGGGGGCATCCCCCGCAACCCGATGATCAACGCCGGTGCGCTCGTGGTCGACGATCTGCTGCTCGAGCTGCTCGACGATCCCGTCGGCGCCACCCGCGAGCTGCTCAGCGAGCTGTGCGGGGAGCAGGTCGGCCTGGACGAGGAGGTCCTCGCAGCCGAGCGGGGGACCGCCCACCGCAACCGCTCGCTCGCGCACCTGATGGCCGACCTCGGCAACCTGCGGCACGACGTGGAGACGGTGCTGGGCAGCTACCTCGGTGCCTGCGCCATCACCATGACCAGCCGGCAGCTGGCCCGCGCCGCCCGCTTCCTCGCCAACGACGGGGTCGATCCGGCATCTGGCCACCGGGTGCTGCCGGCCCCGCTGGCCCGGCGGGTGGGGGCGATCATGCTGACGTGCGGGACCTACGACGCGGCCGGGGAGTTCGCCTTCAGCGTCGGGCTGCCCTGCAAGAGCGGGGTGGCCGGCGCGATCGTGGGCCTGGTCCCCGACCGGCTGGCCGTCTGCGCCTGGTCCCCACCGCTGGATCCGACCGGCAACTCCGTGGCCGGGCGGATCGCGTTGCACGAGCTGGCCGAGCGCTGCGAGCTGTCGGTGTTCTGACCCACGTCCGCCATCGGGGACACTGCGCGCATGGAACCCCTCGAGCTGACCTTCGTCCTGAGCGCGGCGGAGGTCGACGCCCTGCCTGCCAGCCCCGCCGAGGTCGCGGTCGCCGGCCGGTCCAACGTGGGCAAGTCGACCCTGGTCAACGCGCTCGCCGGCCGGACGAAGCTGGCCCGCACCTCCAAGACCCCCGGCCGCACCCAGCTGCTGAACTGCTTCGCCACCCCGCGTGGTGCCACCCTCGTCGACCTGCCCGGTTTCGGCTACGCGAAGGTCTCCGCCACCGAGCGGGCCGCCTGGCAGCGCCGGACGGAGCGCTACCTGACCGAGCGTGAGCCGCTCGTCGCGACCCTGCTGCTGGTCGACGGCGAGGTAGGACCGACCCGGCTCGACCAGGAGATGCTCGCCTGGCTCCGGCAGGTGGACGTGCCCGTCGTGCTGGTCGCGACCAAGCACGACAAGGTCCGCTCCTCGCGGCGGGAACGCCGCAAACGGGAGCTCGCCGAGGGCTGCGGCGTCGCCCGTGGGGACGTGCTGTGGGTCAGCGCCGAGCGCGGCACCGGCGTGGATCGCCTACGGCAGCGGGTCGCCGAGCTGCTCGGGGAGCACACCGGCCGCTGAGCCCGCTCGCTCCGTGGGGGAGCCGCCCGAGGACGCCGGACGCCGGCCGCCGGCCCGCGTGACCGCGACCAGGACTCGCACCTGCTCCTCCTCGCCGGACGGGCTGCGGGTCCCACCGCCATCGGCTGCGGATGCAGCCTGGGCGCCGGCCAGCTCGTCCAGCAGCGCCTGTAGACGCTCGACCAGCGCCTCGAGCTGCTCGGGGCGCAGGCGCAGCCCGAGGCGGGCCAGGGTGACGACCTCGTCGCCACCCGCGGCGCGCAGCTCCTCCACGGCCACGTGCTGGAGTGCCTCCGCGGTCCCTGCGGTACCGGCCATCTCCCAGGAACGACCCGTCGCCAGGTACGGCTGCTCCCGGGCCCCGCGGGCCCCGCGGCGTGGCTCGAGCGCGACCAGGAACCCCTGCTCGACCAGGGGTCGGAGGTGGTGGTGGATCGTGCCGGGGCTCACCCCGAGCGCGTCCGCGAGCTGCTTGGTGGTGCGCCCCTCGTCACGACACGCGAACAGGATCCGCAGCCGGGTCGGGTGTCCGAGCGCCTTGGCCTCGGCCGCGGTCATCGCGCGACGGGGCGTCGGAGCCGGGGACGGGGGCATGCGCCGCATCATGACACAACCCCGCGCGCTACTGTTCGAGGAACCTCGAACGCTTACGGCCTCGGCGGCCAACCGGTCCGGACAGGAGCTCGCCATGGCGCAGCCGATGGCCACCCCACCGGCACCGGGCGCGCCGGCCGCTCGCCTGGACGGGAGGTACTGGCGGCTGTGGGGCGCGGTGGCCTCGTCGAACCTCGGCGACGGGCTGGTGTCGCTGGCGCTGCCGTGGCTGGCCTCGCTGCTGACCCGCGACCCGCTGGCGATCTCCGGGGTGGCGCTCGCG
>JBLRWQ010000102.1:0-7721 GCA_047921175.1 Nitriliruptoraceae bacterium
CGCCTTGGCGGCGACGCCCTCACCCTCGTGGATCAGGCCGAGGAGGATGTGCTCGGTCCCGATGTAGTTGTGGTTGAGCATCCTCGCCTCTTCCTGGGCGAGGACCACCACACGACGGGCCCGGTCGGTGAACCGCTCGAACATGCGGACGACTTTCTGGCTGGGGTCCCTCGGACGAGGTGGAGGACCGGGTGCGGCGCCGGGTGCCGGTGCGGGGTGCGGTGGCGGTGCGGTGCCTGCGGGCGGTCTCCCACGTCTTCTGAGCGTAACCCATCGGTTGCGTGCGTCTTCCCTGGTCGGGCCGGTGGTGCGCTGGTCGCGCCGGTCGGCCGTGCGGGGCGTTCGCTGGGGTTCGGTGCCCGACGGCGGTGCGGTTGCCACGGGACGCCGAGCGCACACCGTGGCGTGCCTGCCGGCGTCGCGGGCGGATCCTGCGCCGTGCCGTGGTCGCGGACCTGCGCGACCCCGACGCAACCCCGCGCTCCTGCACCCCCCTGCTGCCGGTTGGGGACCGGCCGCGTACGGGTTGGGGACCTCCGGCCGCGTACCACACGGATGGACGTCCCCAACCACCGAAACCTCTCCACCCCGCGTACCGGTTGGGGACCGGTTGGGGACCTCCGGCCGCGTACCACACCGAGGGACGTCCCCACCCAACGCAGCCTCTCCACCCCCGCACACCGGTTCACGCAGGTTGGGTGCATGCAGCCCCGGTATCCGGGGCGTAACGCACCCAACCGGTGAGCAGACCCAGCGACGCAGCGGCGACGGCGGCACCTGGGTGCATCGAGGGCCGGGAGCCGGACCCGCATGCACCCAGCTGGCGTCAGCCGACCACCCGCGGGGCAGCGTCACCCGTTGATGCCGGCGGCGATCAGCACGAGCAGCAGGGTCAGGAACACCAGGTTCACGATCACGTGGGTCGCGATGCCGATCCGGAGCGAACGCTCGCGCCACACCAGCCACGTCATCGGCACCAGCCCGATGATCCGGGCGGGGTTCTGCCACGGCGTCCAGAAGTGGTAGAGCGAGAACAGCGCGGTGTTGAGCACCGGCGCGCCACGCCCCAGCCGCGAGATGCGGGGCAGCAGGTAGCCGCGGAAGTACAGCTCCTCGACGACCGGCCCGACCACCCCGTTGCAGACCACCGCGGTCAGGATCAGCAGCACGGTGACCAGCGTGCTGGGCTCGACGCCACCGTCGTCGAAGGTGGAGAACTGCAGCACCGCGTCGGGCAGCCACCCGAAGACACGCTCGGCCAGGAACGGGTCGACCACCGCGGTCGAGATCAGGAAGAACACCATGAACCAGGTCACCAGCCCGGCGACCAGCCACCGGCGACGACGGCGCGGCAGCTGCTCGCGGTAGCCGACGGTCAGCGGGGAGAGCCGCCACGACCCGGTCCGCCGGCGGGCGTGCACCAGCAGGGTCCCGAGCTCGATCGGCACGATCACGGCCGGGATGCCGATGAACAGGACGAACGGCGCCGGGATCCCGAAGCGGGCGAAGAACGGGGCGGTCGCGAGCACGAACGCCAGCAGCGCCGCACCCGGCCACAGGTGCAGCAGCACCGAGGTGGCGAGGTGGTGCTGCTCGGCCTCGGCCGGCTCCCGGGCCGCGGGAGGCTGCGGGACGGACACCGAGGTGGTGGCGGGGTCAGAGGTGGTGGCGGGGTCAGAGGTGGTGGCGGGGTCAGAGGTGGTGGGGCGCATCGTGGTGCTCCTGGGATCGGGGGCCGGGGACCGGCCGGGGTCGTCGTGGACGTACCCACCATCCCCGGCCGACCTGTCGCCCCCCTGTGACGGCCCTGTGGTGCGCTGACGCCTCCGCCACCTCGGTGCTGGCGTGACTACGGTCCGGTCAGCACCGACCGCCCGAGGGACGTCGTGGAGATCGACCTGCTCGGCCCGCCCCGCGCACGCCTGGGTGCGCGCGTGCTGGAGCTGACCGGCCGGCAGCCCGCGCTGCTCGCGGTGCTGGCGCTGGAGGCGCCACGCCCGGTCTCCCACGATCGGCTGATCGACGCGATCTGGGGCGAGGACCTGCCGCGCGACCCGGCGAACGCCCTGCAGCAGCGCATCTCGAGCCTGCGTCGCAGCCTCGATCCGGACCGGGCCGGGCAGGTCCTGGCGACGCTGAGCGGCGGCTACGCCCTGCACGTCGACGCCGCCCGGATCGACGCCCGGCGCTTCACCCACCTGGCGGCGACCGGACACGACCAGCTGGCGAAGGGCCAGCATGACGCCGCCCGCCACACGCTCACCGAAGCGCTGTCGCTGTGGCGCGGCCCGGCGCTGGACGGCGTGGCGGACGAGCCCTGGGCGCGCGCCGAGGTGGCACGGCTCACCGAGCTCGAGCTCAACGCCCGGCAGGACCGGCTCCGGGCGGAGCTCGCGCTCGGTGCCGGGCCGGAGCTGGTCGCGGAGCTGACCGACCTCACCGCTGCGCACCCGCTGCACGAGGGGCTCGTTGCCCTGCAGCTGGTCGCGCTGGTGCGCGCCGACCGGCAGGCGGCGGCACTCGGGGCGTACGAGCGGCTGCGGGAGGCGCTGGCCGACGAGCTCGGCGTCGATCCCGGCCTCGCGCTCCAGCGGCTCCACCAGCGGGTGCTCCAGCAGGACCCGTCGCTACTCGCGCCGGACCCGGCCGACGGCGCGGCGTCGCCCCTGGCAGCACGCACCGACGGCGCGGGGCCGCCCCTGGCAGCGCCGGCCGACGACGTGGGGTCCGGCGTCGCCGCCACCGACCGACCCGCCGGCCCGGGAGGAACCGCTCCAGCCGCCACCGACCCGGCGGCTACCACCCCTGCAGCCACCACCCCGGCCGCCACCGCACCCACCACGCAAGACGGTCGCGGCGCCACCCTGCATGGCAACGTGCCGGCGGCCGCCACCTCGGTGCTCGGGCGGGACGAGGAGGTGACGCGGCTGGCGGCCCAGCTGTCCGGCGGCACCCGGCTCGTCACCCTGACCGGGCCCGGTGGGGCGGGCAAGACCACCCTCGCGCAGGCGGTGGTCCGGGCGCTGGCACCTCCGGCCGACGGGACCTGGCTGGTCGCGCTGGCGCCGTTGCCCGCTGGCGGCGAGGTGGCCGACACCGTGGCCCGGACCCTCGGCATCCAGCCGGTCGGGCTGTCCCAGCCGAGCGTGGATGCGGCCTCGCTGGCTGCGGCGCTGGCGGACCGGGAGCTCGTGCTCGTGCTCGACAACGCCGAGCACGTGGTCGAGGCGACCGCGCTGCTCGCCGGCGAGCTGCTGGCCCGCGCCCCGGCGGTGCGGCTGCTCGTCACCAGCCGGGAGCTGCTCCGGGTGCCGGGCGAGCAGGCCGAGGCCGTGCCGCCGCTGCGCGAGGACGCCGCACTCGAGCTGCTCACCGAGCGTGCCCGTGCCCGCTCCCCCGGCTTCCGGCTGGACGACGACGACCGCGCGGTCGCCGCTCGTCTGGTGCGCCAGCTCGACCTGCTGCCGCTGGCGATCGAGCTGGCCGCCAGCCGGCTCGCGGTGCTGTCGCTCGCCGAGCTCGCCGCGCAGGTCCACCACCACCTCGATCCGCGCGTCGGCGCTGCCGCGGCACCGGCCGGCGCCGACGGGACGGGCCCGGCTCGCACCGGCACCACCGGCCCCGACCAGCCACCCGGTGCGCTGGACCTGCTGACCAGCGCGACCCGCGGGGCGCCGGCCCGCCAGAAGACGCTGCGGGGTGCGCTCGACTGGAGCCACGACCTGCTGGACCCCGAGCTGCAGCGGGCCTGGGCCGCGCTGTCGGTCCCGCCGGGCGCCTTCGACCTGCAGATGGCGGCCGCGCTGCTCGAGGCCGCCGGGGTCGCCGGCCACCACCTCGACGTCGTCGGGGAGCTCGCCGACCGGTCGCTCCTGCAGGTCGACACGACGTCCACGCCGACCCGGCTCGAGCTGCTGGGCACGATCCGCGCCTACGGCCGCGACCGGCTCGCGACGGCGCCGTGGCGGGATGCGGTGCGGCGTCGCCACGCCGCGGCGGTGGAGGCGGCGCTGGTGGCGGCCACGACCGACCCGGACCCGGCCCGCTACCCGCTCGACCTCGAGGCGATGGCGGCCTGGCGCGACGACGCCCGGGCGGCGATGGCCTGGGCCGATGCGGCCGGCGACCATGGCCAGCTGCAGCGGCTGGCCGGCCTGCTGGGCTGGTCGTGGGTGCTGCACGGGCTGGCCGCGGAGGGGCTCGACTGGCTCGCGCGCGGGCTGCCCGACATCGAGGTGGCGGAGGCGGCCTCGGGCGTCGGCACCGCGGTCGTGCTCGACCCGGACGCGGTCGTGTGGGCCAGCGGGCTGCGGACCGCCCGGCCCGACGCGGAGGCCCTGCGGTGGGCGCGGCTCTCCCTGCGCCTGGCCGAGACCCCGCAGCAGCGCGTGACCGCCGCGGTGTTCGCCGCCGCCCACCTGCTGCGCGCCGGCGGCACCGCGTCGTTCACCGAGGCCTGGGAGGAGGCGACCGCCACCGCGGAGCCGATCGGCGGCTGGCCCCTCGGCTTCGTCCGCCTCATGGGCGCACAGCTGGCCCGGATGTCCGGCGCGGTCGACCGGGTCCGCCCGCAGGCCGAGGAGGCGCTGGCGCTGCTGGAGGCCAGCGGTGCGGACTGGGCCGAGGCCTACGCGATAGACCTCGTGATCGAGGGCGTGCTGGAGGACGGCGACCACCGACGCGCCCGCGAGCTCGCGCTGCGCGGGCTCGCGCGGTGCCGCACCGCGGGCAGCCCGGAGCTCGAGGCGCGCATGCTGCTGCAGCTCGGGGTCGCCACCCACCACCTCGGCGAGCCCGCGCAGGGCCGCGAGCTCCTGGACCGCGCGATCACGATGATCCGGCGCACGACCGGGATCACCGACGACGACCTCGGCGGTGCCGACCCGACCAGCCTGGCCTTCGCCGAGCTGATGGCCGGCGTGCTGGCACGCGAGCGCGCCGTGCTCGCCGCCGGCTCACCGGACCCGGACGAGCTCGCGCGCGCCGACGGCCACCTCGCCCGTGCCGCGGCGCTGTTCGCCCCCACCGGCAACGCCTATGGGGCCGCCTGGACCGCCGCCGAACGCGCCCACACGGCGGTGGCGGCCGGCAAGGTCGAGACCGCCCGGGGCTTCGCGGCCGAGGCGGTGGCGCTGGCCGATGAGGTCGGTCAGCCCGAGCTGCTGGCCCAGGCCCGCGCGGCTGAGGAGGCCGCAGGAGGGTGAGCCGCCGCGGAGGCCGCCGGAGGGTGAGGCGCGCGCCGGTGGCTCAGAACCACTTGGTGGGCAGGTCCGCGGGCTCGTAGGCGTCGACGTAGGCGAACAGGTCGTCGAGGTCGGTGGCAAGGTGCCACAGCTCGGCGTACTCGGGCTTGGCGAAGCCGAGCTCGAAGAGGTGGTCGAAGGCGGCCAGTAGCGGCCCCCAGAACCCGTCCACGTCCAGCAGCACGATCGGCTTGTCGTGGTAGCCGAGCTGCTTGAGGGTCAGCACCTCGAGCAGCTCCTCGATCGTGCCGAACCCGCCGGGCAGGGCGACGAAGGCGTCGGCGCGCTCGTACAGGGCGCGCTTGCGGTCGCCCATGCCGTCGGTGATCAGCAGCTCGTCGCAGTCGCGGTCAGCCAGGCCGCGCTCGGCCATCAGCTGCGGTAGCACGCCGGTGACGTGCCCGCCCGCCTCGCGGGTGGCCAGCGCCAGCACGCCCATCAGGCCGACGTCGGTGCCGCCGTAGACCAGCGCGTCACCTCGCTCCCCGACCCGGTAGCCGAAGGCGCGGGCGGCGGCCCGGTAGCGGTCATCGACCGCGTCCGAGGAGGAGGTGTAGACGGTGAACCTCACGGTGCCTCCGTTGCTCCGCTGCGCGTCGGTCGCGGGCGCGAGCCTCGCAGGTCACGGGCGCGAGCCTCGCAGGTCGCGGCCGCCAGCGTCGCAGGTCGCGGCCGGGTGTGCCAGGCTGCGCGTCCGCCGGCGCCGCCGACAGGGCCGTGGGACCCGCACCCGTCGGGACGGGACCCACGAGGACGGGACCACGTGCCCTACGACGCGGCCGCTGCGCGGGGATGCTGTGCAGGCACCCGCGTGGTGCGCCGCACGCGAGCGGATGGCAGGTGGGAGCAGGGCGGTCGACGGTGACGCCACCGAGGGAGCAGGTGGAACATGGGCACACGGATGTCACCGGCCGATGCCGTGTGGTACCTCGGCGAGAACGCGGTCAACCCGATGACCATCTCCAGCATCATGTGGTTCGACCGGCCGCTGGACGTCGACCTGCTGCGCGCACGCATCGAGTCGCGCCTGCTCGACGAGCACCCGATCCTGCGGCAGCGCATCGTCCCGTCGAGGATCCCGGGACGCATGCCGAGGTGGGAGGACACGCCGCACTTCGACCTGGCCGACCACGTCAGCGAGGACACGCTGCCCGCACCGGGGGACCAGCGCACGCTGCAGGACTGGTGCAGTGACGAGCGCACGACCCTGCTCGACCGGCGCAAGCCGATGTGGCACATCAGCGTCCTGCAGGGCTACCGCGGCGACGGCAGCGCGATGCACGTGCGCATCCACCACAGCATCGGTGACGGTCTGGCCATGATGCAGCTGCTCCTGACCGTCGTCGACGAGTACGACCCGACGACCCGGCTGCTCGCCGACCGGCCGCTCTCGCAGCGGGTGAGCAGGGCGATCGGCACCGGCACGGCGATCCTCGCCCAGGGCGCGAACCTCGCGCTGCACCCGGACCAGGCACTCGAGGCCGCGCGCACGGGTGCGGAGATCGCGACCTGGGCTGGCCGGCTGCTGCTGCCGCAGATGGTCGAACGCACCGTGCTGCAGGGCCACCCCGAGGGGGTCAAGCGCATGGCCTGGGACCCGGACGGGTTCCCGCTGCCCGAGGTCAGGGAGACGGCCAAGGCAGCGAACGCGACGATCAACGACCTGCTGATGACCGTCATGAGCGGCGGGATGCACCGCTACCTCGCCGAGCGCGACGCGCTGGTCGAGGACGTCGCGATGATGATCCCGGTCAACCTGCGTCGCCCCGGTGACCCGCTGCCGCGTCGGCTCGGCAACCGCATCGGCCTGCTGCCGCTCCGGCTGCCGGTCGGGATCGCGGACCCGGTGGTCCGGCTGCGCATCCTGCAGGACCGGATGCACGAGCTGAAACGCTCGCCGGCGCCGGTGGTCTCCCGCGGGCTGATCGTCGCGACCACCCTGTTCACCCCCGTGGTGGAGCGGGGGATCCACCGGCTCAACCAGCTGCGCTCCACCGGCGTGCTCACCAACGTGCCGGGGCCGCGGGAGCCGCTGCACATCGGCGGGGCGGAGTTGCTGGGCACGATGGGCTGGGGCGGGATGACCGGACACCTGAACCTGTCCGCGGCGATCATCAGCTTGAACGGGCGGGTGTTCACGGGCCTGGTGACCGACGCGGCGATCACGCCCGATCCCGAGGACATCCTGGACCATGTCAGCGAGGAGTACCTCGTGGTCCGGGAGGCCGTCGCCGAGCTGTGACCTGCCCGCGGTGGTCGCGCGGACGGGGCCGGCCGAGCTGGGTGCACCACCCGGCCCCGGTAGGCCTGCGGCGCGGCACGCGCTCCGGCCGGCCCGGCACGCGCTCCGGCCGGCGCGGCACGCGCTCAGCGGCCGTCGGTGCCCGTCCGGTCCGGCAGCGTCAGCGGCACCTCCCAACCCTCCGGTGGGGCCAGGGCGTCGCGCGACACGAGCCGGCTGTGCGGGCCCTGCGCGTC
>JBLRWQ010000103.1:0-7652 GCA_047921175.1 Nitriliruptoraceae bacterium
CGGCTCCGTACCGTGGTGGCACGCCGACGTGGTTGCGTCGGCGTCCCCGCGCGCCCCGGTCGGTCGACGACCGCGGGCCACGAGCTCGCCGGACCGACCATCTCGGGCCGGCACGACCGGATCACACGCGCGAGCGCGGGCGCCGACCGATCCGCGAGGAGTTGATCGCACTGCAGGGATCCATCGTCAAGGGCAAGGTCGTCCGACTCGAGGAGTACGGGGCGTTCGTGGAGGTGGCGACCGAGGACGGTGGCGCGGTCACCGGCCTCGTGCACGTCTCCGAGGTGGACGCCGACTTCGTCGAGAACATCTACGCCTACCTCGCCGAGGGCGACGAGGTCGACGTCAAGATCCTGGATGTCAAGGAGGACGGCAAGGTCGACCTGTCGATCAAGCGCGCCGACCCCGACTGGCAGGACGAGGAGACGCCGAACCTGCGCTCCAAGCTGGACAAGGACTTCAACAAGCGGCTGCGCCGCTTCATGCACAAGTCCCAGATGATCCAGGGCGAGGCCCGCCGCCAGCGCCGCGGTCGCGTCGGGGCGTGATCCCTGCGGACGGGGCCGGGGGCCCCGTCGCCGCGACGTCCGGCGCGCCTGTCGGGCCCCTCGAGGACGCCGTCCGGGTCGACCCGGCGGCGTCCTACGCGCATGCGGCCGCCGCGCCGCCCGTCGACGACCGCGAGCTCGCGGTGCTCTCCACCCAGCTCGGCCGGCCGGCGCGGGGCCGTCCCGCGGTCGCGCACCGGTGCGGCTTCGGGCTCCCGACCGTCGCGCGGGTCGATCCCCGGCTGGAGGACGGCACCCCGTTCCCGACCGTGTTCTGGCTCACCTGCCCGCTCCTGCGCTCCCAGGTCGGCCGGCTCGAGGCCGATCATGCGATGGTCGGGTTGAACCAGCGGCTCGAGACCGACCCGGTGCTGGCCGAGGCCTACGCCGCCGGTTCCGACCGCTACATCGCCTTCCGCGACGCGCTCGGCGGGCGGCTGCCCGGTGACCCGAGCGCCGGGGGCATGCCGCGCTACATCAAGTGCCTGCACGTGCACGCCGCCCACCACCTCGCCACGGGCGACAACCCGGTCGGGGCCTGGACCGTGGAGCACGCCACCCCCCTGGCCTGCCCGGGGCCGTGCGTGCCCGAGGAGCTGCGGGACGCCGGTGCGGCAGCCCGGCCGCCCACCACCTCGGCACCGAAGCGCGAGGGAGCCGACTGAGGAGCCCTGCCATGTCCGAGCCCCGCGCCGCCGTGGATGTCGGCTCGAACTCGATCCGTCTGCTGGTCGCCGATGCGCACGGCCGTCGCCGGACCCGGGTGATGGAGATCACCCGGCTCGCCGCCGGGGTCGACGCCACCGGGCACCTCGACGATGCGGCGCTCGAGCGCACGCTCACCACCATCGGCCGGTTCCGCGCGATCTGGACCGAGCACGGCGTGGACGGGCGGGTACGGATCGCGGCGACCTCCGCGGTCCGGGATGCCCGGGACCGGCAGCGGTTCTTCGACGGGGTGCGTCGTGTCACGGGGGTGGCCGCCGAGGTGCTGTCCGGTGAGGAGGAGGCGGCGCTGGCCTTCGCCGGCGCGGCCGGTGCGGTCCAGGTGCCCCGGCCGACCGCGGTGATCGACATCGGCGGTGGCTCCACCGAGCTGGTCGTCGGCGACGCCGAGGGCCGCGTCGCCGGCGCCGTCTCGCTGCAGCTCGGGTGCGTGCGGGTGACCGAACGCCACCTGGCCAGCGACCCGCCGAGTGCCGCGGAGCTGGTCGCCGCCCGTGACCTCGTCGCCTCCCAGCTCGATCACGCCGAGGCGGTGCTGGCCGCGCGTGGGGTGACGCTCCGCGACGCGGCGGCACTGGTCGGGGTGGCGGGCACCGCGACCACGTTGGGCGCGTTGCACCTCGGCCTGGACCGGTACGACGAGGACCGCATCCACGGCACCCGGCTGCCGACCGAGGCCCTGGCGCAGCTGACCGAGCAGCTGGTCGGGCTGACCGCCGCGCAGCGCGCGACGCTGGGGCCGGTCCAGCCCGGTCGGGAGGACGTCCTCCATGGCGGGGCCCTGGTGCTGCTCGAGGCCGTGCGACGATGCGGCCTGGACGAGGTCGTGATCAGCGAGGCCGACAACCTCGACGGGCTGGTGGCCTCGCTGGCGTGAGGTGGCTGCGCCTCAGGCGGACCCATCGCCGCGGAGCGCCGCGTCGGTGACGGGCCGGTGGAACGCGACCAACGCGAGGGCCTGGAGCACGACCGCCGCCACGAAGGTGGTGCGCAGGGTGGTCGCGGAGGCGATCGCGCCACCGAGTGCCGCACCGAGCGGGGAGGCGCCCATGACCAGGACCCGGAAGGACGCGTTCACCCGGCCGAGGAGCGCCCGCGGCACGATCCGCTGCCGGCTGGACACGATGACCACGTTGACCAGCACGCTGGCGAACCCGAGGACCACCGCCATGAGCGTGACGGCCACCACCGAGGTGGTGACCACGGGGACGAGCATCGCGGCGCTGGTGAGCGCCACCCCGCCCAGCGCGGCGCGCCGGGGGCCGATCGCCTCCTCCAGCCGGCCGGCGAGCAGCGAGCCGACCACGCTGCCGGCGGCCAGCAGCGCGGCGAGCAGGCCGTAGCCCACCTCGGTCAGTCCCATCGGGGAGCTCGGCCCGACGATGAACAGCACCAGCACCGCGAAGTAGCCGGCGTTCGCGAGGTTCAGCACCGCGCCCAGCAGCCCGAGCGCCCGCAGCGTCGGGTGCTGCCACAGCTCCCGCAGCCCCTCGGCGATGTCGGTGCGCATGCGGGCCGGCGGGCGCGCTGGCGGCCGGTAGGGTCCGGGGAGGGACAGCAGGACCAGTGCCGCCGCGAGGTAGAGCACGGCCGGGCCGAGCACCATGGCCGCCCCGAACAGGCCGACGAGCAGGCCGGCGAGCGGCGCTCCGACGAAGTTGTTCATCACCGTCTGGAGCCCGAGCAGCCAGCCGTTGGCTCGTCCCAGGTGCTCGCGGTCCACCAGGTCGGGGACCAGGGACTGGCTGGTGGTGTCGAACAGCACCTCCGCCGTGCCGAGCAGGAAGACGAGCACGTAGATGGCTGCCAGGGGGAGCGAGCCGAGCAGTGCCGCGGCCCCGGCCACGACCAGGAACGCGCCGCGCCACGCCGCCCCGTGGACCAGCAGCGCTCGTCGTGACCGTCGGTCCGCCAGGGCCCCGGCCTGCAGGGCGAAGAGCAACCAGGGCAGGCTGAACCAGGCGTTGATCGCGGCGACCAGGAGGGGTTCCCGTGTGAGCTGGATCACCACCAGGGGCAGTCCGACCAGCAGCAAGCCGTCACCGAGGTTGGCGGCGGTGGCCGAAGCCAGCAGCCGGCGGAAGGCGGGCGGCAAGGCGCCACGGGGTGCCGGCGGGACCGTGCCGGCGACCTCGGTGTGGGCTCCGCCGGTCGCTGCGTCGGTCGACCCCAGGCTGGACGATCGGGTGGTGCGCATGGCGACTCCGGTATCATCGCAGAGGAAGTTCTGCAAATCTACATCCGCAGAGGAACCTTTGCAGAAGTTTCTCTGTTATCTGCGCTCTGCGGGTCAGGAGGTGCGTCATGCGCGACCCGGACCCGGCGCCGCGGCCGGTCGAGGATGGCGGGACCACGCCGATCCCGGATCCGCTGGAGCTGGATCTGTCGGCACTGAAGGCCCTGACCCATCCGCTGCGGGTGCGCATGTACGACCTGCTCGCGGACGACGGGCCGGCCACGGCCTCCCAGCTCGCGACGGCTCTGGGGGAGAGCAGCGGCACGACCAGCTACCACCTCCGGGTGCTGGCGCGGCACGGGCTGATCGAGGAGGACGCGGACCGGGGCGACCGCCGCGATCGGTGGTGGCGGGTGCGCCGCGGTGGCTACAAGGTCGACGCGCGCCGGTTCCGGCACGACCCGGTGGCGGAGCCTGTGCTGGACGCGGTCGCGGGGCAGCTGTGGCGTCAGGTGGCCCGGCACCTGGAGACCTGGTACCGCACCGCACCGCGCTGGGACGATGCCTGGGTGGCGGCCTCGGCGTCCACGACGCTGCGCCTGCAGGCCACCCCCGAGGAGCTCGCGGCGCTGCGGGACGAGGTCGTGGACGTCCTGGCGCGCCACCGCGACCGGCTCCAGGACCGGGAGCCCCCGCCCGACGCCACGCGGGTGATGGTGCAGGTGCACGCGTTCCCGCTGCCGCGTCCCACCGGCAAGGGGTCATCGGCCGATGCCTGAGCGCTCGCCGTCGAGCGGCCCCCGGCCCCGCCCCGATCCCGCCACCGCGCTGGACCCGACGCGCTTCTGGCCCCGCCTGCGCGCTGCACTCGCAGGGGTCCCCGAACGGGCCCGCACGCCACCCGCCGAAGCGCGTGTCGGTGCGGTCCTGATCCTGGTGGAGGAGACGAGCGGCGGGCCGGTCGTGGTGCTGACCCGCCGCCGGCGTGATCTGCGCTCGCACCCCGGGCAGCTGTCGTTCCCGGGTGGACGGCGCGAGCCCGGAGAGACCCTGGAGCGCTCTGCGCTTCGGGAGGCGCGCGAGGAGATCGGCCTCGACCCCGCCAGCGTCGAGGTGGTGGGGACCGGCCCCACCTTCTACATCCCGCCCTCCCGGTTCTGGGTCGCGCCGGTGCTCGCCCGCTGGCGTGCCCCGCACGAGCTCGCGGAGAACCCGTGGGAGGTCGACGCCATCCTGCGTGTGCCGCTCGCCCACCTCCTCGATCCGGCGCGGTGGCGGCACACCCCGTTGTCGATGGAGGGGTCCACCTGGGCCTGGCAGCTGGAGGACGACCTGCTGTGGGGGGCGACCGCTGCCGTGCTGTCGGTGCTGCTCGACACCGCCGTCCCCGACTGGCACGGTGGCCTCGAGCCGGCCGCCCTCGGCGAGGGCCTGGCCGTGCGGCCGTGGGAGCGGGTCCCTGCTGCGCCGCGCCGGCCCCGTCTGGAGGGCGACCTGCCGACCCTCGCCCGCGCCGAGGTGCCCCACGTGACCGCGGCGCAGATCCGTGCGGTCCGGGCCTGGCTGGACCGTCACGGGGTCGGTCCCGGCGCCCGTGCCGAGCAGGCCGGCCGGGCCCTGGCGCACGCGGCGCGCCGCCTGCTGGACCGACCCCTCACCGAGGTCCGTGCCACCGTGCTGGCCGGCCCGTCCAGCAACGGCACCGCCGGCCTGGTCGCGGCGCGCCTGCTGCTGGCCGCAGGCGCCGAGGTGGACGTGCGCACCCTGGGACCGATGCGGGCGCCGATGCAGGTCCGTCTCCTGGCCGCGGCGGGCGCCGAGGTCACCGAGGTGGTGGGCCCGGACGGGGACGTCGGGGGACCAGCCGGTGACATCGTGCTCGACTGCCTGCTCGGGGTGGGTACCACCCCGCCGATCGCCGAGCTCCCGGCCCGGGCGGCGCGGTGGCTGCGCCGCCATGACGTGCCCGCGGTCGCCCTGGAGCTCCCCAGCGGGATGGGTGCGGATGTCGGGCTGCAGGGGCCCTGTGTCACCGCCGACGTCACCGTGGCCCTCGGGCTGCCGCTCGTGGGGCTGCGGTCGCCGATCGCCCACGCCTACGTCGGCGACCTCTACCTCGCGGACCTCGGGGTCCCGCCGGCAGCCTGGCGGGCGGCCGGGGTCGACGTCCCGGCGACCGCACCCTTCGCCCGTGGGCCGCTGGTCCGTCTGGCGGCCGACGACACCGCCGGCGACGCCGGGACCCCGGACCAGGCGGTGCCGGCCGGGTGAGCCCGGCCGTGCGGGTGGTGGGATTCGAACCCACGCGGACCCTCGGGTCCCGAGGGGTTTAAGCCCTCTGCGTCTGCCAGCTCCGCCACACCCGCGTGGACCGCGAGCCTAACGGCGGCGCCTACCCTGCCCGCTCTGTCGAGGAGACCCGCCGTGCCCATCGTGGTCCCTACCTCCCGTCGCCGTATCGATGTCACCGGCGACGATCGTGCCCGCTACCTCGAGGACGTCACCACCCAGCACCTGCTCGAGGTCCCGGTCACCCACACGCGCTCGGCGCTGGTGCTGGACCCCCACGGGGCGCCGCTGGCGGCCTTCGACGTCGTGGTGCTCGGTGACCGGCTCGTGCTGCTCGTCCCCGACGACGAGGTGGCGCGGCACGTGACCGACGTGCTCGCGATGCGCACGTTCCTCCTGGACGTGCGGTTCACCCGCGTGGACGACCCGGTCGTCGCGGTGCGCGGCGACGACGCGGCGGCCGTGGTGGCTGCGGCGGGCCTCACGGCGGTGCCAGGCCGCTGCCGCCTGGCCGGCGAGGTGCTCGTGGTGCACCGCGACGACGGCGTCGATCTCACGGGTCCCGCTGCGGCGCTGGCCGAGGCCGAGGCGGCGCTGCTGGCGGCCGGGGGACGCCGCGGCAGTCCCGAGGAGCTCGAGGATGCCCGGATCCGGGCGGGGGAGCCCGCCTGGGGCCGGGAGCTGACCGCCCCGCACCTGCCGGAGGAGCTCGGCCTGCTCCCGAGCCACGTCCACCTCGCGAAGGGGTGCTACCCCGGCCAGGAGGCCGTGGCGCGGATGTGGATGCTGGGTCGGCCCCGGCGGCAGCTCGCGCTCGTGGCACCGGAGGGCGCGGTCGACGTCGGCTGGGCAGCGGGGCAGGGTCGCGATCGCGTCGTGGTCACGAGCGTCACCCGCGACCGCGATCGGGCGCTCGCCTTCGTGCCGCCGTCCGCAGGTCCCGGGGACCGGTTCGCGGACGGCGGCGCGGGCGGTGCCGTGGTGGTGGAGCGCCTCGTCGGCGCGGACCGGTGGCCGCCGGGCCACGACCCGGCCGTGCGTCGCCGTCGGGACCGATGACCGTCCACGCGCGCATCGGGTCGCGCTGGAGCGCGCGGATCGGGTCGCGCTGGAGCGCGCGGATCGGGTCGTGCTGGAGCGCGCGGATCGGGTCGTGCTAGAGCGCGCGGATCGCCTCGAGCACCTGATCCGCGTGCTTCTTCGGCTGGACCTTCGGCCAGATAGCCGCGATGCGACCGTCGGCGTCGACGAGCACCGAGGAGCGCAGGACGCCCTCGTACTCGCGGCCGTACATGGACTTCCTGCCCCAGGCACCGTAGGCATCGATGGCCGTTCGGTCCGGGTCGGCGAGCAGGCGGTGCGGTAGGTCGTGCTTCTCGGCGAACCGGGCGTGGCTGTCCACCGGGTCCGGCGAGACGCCGAGCACGACCGCGCCGGCCTCCTCGAACTCGCGCCACTGGTCGCGGATACCGCAGGCCTGGGTCGTGCAGCCCGAGGTGTCGTCCTTGGGGTAGAAGTACACCAGCACCGGTGCGCCGGCCAGGGCTGACAGCGTCACCTCCGTGCCGTCCTGATCGGGCAGGGTGAAGTCCGGGGCCAGGTCGCCGACCTCGAGCATGGGAGGCCTCCTTCGGTCTCGTGGGGGGTCCGGGCGGGCGTGCGGCCGCCCGCCGACCGCGCTTCGGAGCCTGCCGTCCCGCGGAGCGGTCCGTCGTGCGAACGACCTCGAGCAGCTCGCGTACCGTGCAGCATGCCTTCGCCGGTGGGCTGGCGCCGGTCCTCGTGGCGCCGATGGCGGTCGTCGGTCGCGATGCTGGCGTCGTTCGGTAGGTCGTCCCGGCCGGCCGGACCCGGTCGTCCACATCGGGTGGCATCCGGCCTTGCGGTCCGAACGTGTGTTCGTTATCGTGGTG
>JBLRWQ010000104.1:0-7433 GCA_047921175.1 Nitriliruptoraceae bacterium
GCCCGTCCGCGATGCCCTTGACCTGGTGGCCCCACCGGCGGGCGGCCTTGATGGCGGTCTCCACCGCCTCCGCCCCGGTGTTCATCGGCAGCACCGCGTCCTTGCCGCCGAGCGCCGCCAGCTCGGCGGTCAGCTCGTAGAACCGGTCGTGGTCGAACGCCCGACTCACCAACGTCAACCGGTCCAGCTGCGCATGCGCCGCGGCGACGAGCTGCGGGTGGCAGTGGCCGAAGTTCAGCGCCGAGTACCCGGCCAACGCATCGAGGTAGCGCCGCCCGTGGATGTCGGTGACCCACACCCCCTCGCCCTCCGCCAGCACCACCGGCAACGGGTGGTAGTTGTGCGCCGAGTGGGCGTAGAGCGCCTCGTGGTCGCCCGGCGCGGGCGTCATCGCGTGCGAGGACGGGGTGTCGGTCGTGACCATGGCAGCTCCGTTGGCACCACAGGACCGGCCGCGCGGGCCGCTCCGGGAGACGGTAGGGCGCGCGGGCCGCGGGTCAAGGGCCCAAGCGCCGTCGCGCACGGGCCGACCGACCGACCGGCTGCCCACCACCGCCGTGTCGCCGCATCCTCCCCTGGCGCCAGGGCGGGCACTAGCCTGCTCCGCACGGGCCCCTGCGGGGCGGGCCCCGAGGTGGAGGTCGCGGACGTGGGCGAGGGACCGGCCGGTCCGGGGTGGACCTTCCTGACCAACCACAGCCACGTGCTGATCTGCCTCTCACGTGACCCGGACCTGCGCATCCGCGACCTGGCCGCGCTGGTGGGGATCACCGAGCGCGCGGTCCAGTCGATCCTCAAGGACCTCGAGGACGCCGGCTACGTGTCCCGGCGCAAGCTCGGTCGCCGCAACCGCTACGACGTCCACCCCGACCACCCGATGCGCCACCCGGTGGAGGCGAACCACGAGGTCCGGGAGCTGCTCGACGCCCTCGCGGACGTCAGCGGAAGTGGTCGGGACGGCTGACGAAGGTCTCCGTGACCAGCACCACGCCGCGATGCTCGTCGAGCACGCGGCGCACGCCGTCGACCAGCGGCCCGGCCCGGTCCGGTGGGACGACGGTGAACAGCCAGTGCAGGCCCTCACGGTCGTTGAACAGCAACCGACCGGCGTGCTCCCCGTGGTGCCCGAAGCCGGACACCCCGGGGACCGCGGTCCAGCCGCGGGCGCCCGCCGTTCGGAACAGGTCCCGGATCAGGGCGACCTGGTCACCGTCGACGATGACCTCGACCCGGGTCATCCGTGTCAGCCCGTCGAGGCTCATGCCGCTCGCTCCCCGGCCGTGGAGCCCGGGTCGCCGGCCGGCGCCCGGTGGTGCGGCGCCCAGGCCTGCCACCGCCCCCCGGGCCGGAGCCGGAACCACGGCGAGCCGGGGTCGTCGCGGCCGACGAGGTGGATCCACCCGTGCTCGACGAGGTCCCGGAGCCCGGCGTTGCGCGCGACGATCGCGGCGGTGCGCGACCTCGGTGCCTCGACCACCGCGAGCAGGCGCAGCGGGTCGTGGACCGGCCGACCGTCGAGCCGGGTGGACTGCAGCGGCAGCCCGGAGCGCAGGTCCCCGCCGTCCCCGAGGGTCACAGCGACCCCACCGATCGGGTTGTGCAGGAGCTTGTCTCCGGCACCGAGCCCGTCCGGGTCGACCGTGGAGAACAGGTACTGGGCGTTGATCCAGTGGGCCACGACCAGCGGTGCGGTCAGGATCGTCTCCAGTGCGGTGCCCTCGGGATCCCGGTCGGCGCGGTAGGAGTGCAGGAAGACGCGCCGGCCGAGGTCGAGCCCCACCGTCGAGCTCCGGGGGCCGACCACGAAGGCGGCGTTGCCGGCGAGCCCCCACTCGGGACGGACCTGGGCCCAGTCGCTGCCGCGCGTGCGCAGACGCGCGTCCAGGCCCGGCTGGGTCGCCGCCCGCTCCGCGGCCAGGGCGGCGCCGGCCTGGGCGAGGTCGGCCTCGAGGCCCGCCAGCTCCGCCGACAGCTCCCGCGGCACCAGCTCGCGGTCCAGGATCGTCACGGTGTCGGCGACGGTGTCGTGCTCGGCTGCGACGAACCAGGTGTCGTCGGGGATCGCCAGGCCCTGCTCGGCCAGCGCGCGCCGCACGCCCGGGTCGTTGCACACCGCCGCGGCGATCCGCGCGGAGGCCCCACCGGGTGCACCCCCGCAGGCCCCGCAGTCGAGCGAGGCCGCGTGGGGGTTGTTGGTCGTCGCGGCACCGTGGCCGCAGAACACGACGAGCCGGGCGAGCCCCTCGGTCAGCCCGACGGTGGTCAACAGCGCCTCGGCCAGCGCCACCCGGCGCTCCAGGCTGAACCCCCCGGGTCCGTCGAGCACCACCCGGGTCGGCGGCGGGGTGGCGCCGTCCGGGCGCCAGCGGGCCGGGAGCAGGGTGCGCAGCAGCGCCAGCGGGCCGGTGATCCACCCGGCCGCCTCCGCGTAGGCGAAGGGCGCGCCGATGCCGTGGCTGGCGGTCGCGGTCGCGTCGCCGACGGCGGCCTGCACCCGGCTCCGGCCCAGGTGGTCGTCGGCGGCCGCCCGGTGGGCAGGTACGGGCGCCTCGGTGACCCGTTCGGTCGGGGTCAGCAGGACGGGGGCGCGGGGCTCGTCCTGCCAGGAGCCGAGCGGCTGCCAGGTCGCCGGCATGCCGAAGAACCCGGCCACGCCGAGGGTCTCGTAGGCACCCCGTGCCTCGAGCTGGCGCCGCAGCCCCTCGCTGCGTACGTCGATGCAGCAGAGGACCTGCGCCGCAGGGCGGGCGCTGACCGCAGGGCGGACGCCGAGCGCAGGGCGGGCGCTGAGCGGCGAGCCGGTGCCGACGGTGCCCGTGCCGACGGCGGCGCCGTGCGCGGTGAGGTCCGCCAGCAGCCGGTCGCCGAAGCGGGTCTCCCGGGCCGCGGTCCAGACCGCGTGCCGGGTGGTGCCGGGTAGCAGCGCGAGCACGGCACGGACCGCTGCCCGGTCCACGGCGGCAGCGACGCCGAGGTGGCCGCAGACCACCTCGGTGCGGGCGTCGAGGTCGCGCTGGTCCGCATCGGCTTCGACCCGGGCCCGGTCGGCGAGATCGATCGGCGTGACGGCAGCGGTGAGCGGATCGATCGCCGCACCGCGCTCGGGATGGAGCACCGCCGCGGCCTCGACGGCGACCCGCACGGCCGCGAGGTCCAGCAGCTGCAGGCGCGGGCCGGGTCGCTGCATCGCGGCCCACTCGTCCTGCCAACGGGCGTGCCCCGCCCAGCCGGGCAGCCGCGCCAGCTGCGCGGTCAGCTCCGGCACCCGGGCGTCGTCGGCGATCGCCAGGGTGGCGAGCACGGTGTCCAGCGCGTCGGCCGGGTCGGCCGGGAGCCAGCGCAGCCAGGCCACGGCCCGCCGGCCCACGAGGCGGCGCAGGCGGGGGTCATGGTCGAGGCCTCGCCGCCAGGCGCGGTACAGCCCCTCGTCGCGGGCGGACATGGCCCACGCGGCAGCGTGGTCGTCGACGAAGGTCGCGCACCAGGTGGCGACGAGGGCGTCGATCGCGGCCTCGGTGTCGGCACCGAGCGGGCGGCGGGCGCGGACCCCGAACGTCGGGATCGGTTCGATCGCGGTGGGCTCCGGCCCGTGACGCAGGTCGATGCGCGCCACCTCGACCGCGGTCAGCGAGCGGCCCGCGAGGTCGAACCCCGGCGCCGAGCGGATGGCCGGGGCCACCTCGGCGAGCGCGCCGTCGAGGTCGGTGTCGTCGACCCCCTGCTCGACCGCCAGCTCCCGCGCGATGGCGAGCGGCAGGTGGGTCCGCACGCCCCGCCAGCGGCGCGTCTGTGCGCAGGCGTACTCGAACGGCAGGTCGGTCAGCCCGCCGAGCGGGTTCACCGCCACGAACCGCTCGAGCGGCCAGACGGGGGCGACGATGCGGGCGGCATGCCGCACGTCGGCGTGCAGGCGCATCGTGCGGGCGTGCGCGCCTGCGGGGCGTGGCGGGACGTCGGGGGCGAGCGTCATTCGATCACCTCGAGGTCGGCGCTGCGGACGTGGGGGCGGCATAGGCCGCACGGGCGGGCTCCGGTGCGCTGGCGCCCGCCGCGGGAACCGGCCGGATGCGGCGGCCACGCGAGCGCAGCCGTGCGGCGGCGGGGGCGGTGCCGATCCCGACGAGCCAAGCGTGGACGCCGGTGTGGGCCGACGCCGGCGCGATGCGCACGAGCATGACGAGCGCGGTGATGCCGGCCAGGGTCACGGCCAGCGGCACGACCCCGATCGCCGCCGGTCCGGCGGTCGGGAGCGCACTGCCGACGACCCGCTCGACGAGCACGATGCCGCCGAGGTAGAGCGAGGCGAGCAGCGGGGCGAGGAGCGCGCCGACCAGCAGGGTCGCGGCGGACCCGAGCGGCGACGTGGCCAGCCAGCCGGACAGCAGATGGGCCAGGGTGACGGCGAGCAGGACGGACACCAGCAGCAGCTTCGCCGGCCCGAACCCGGGACGCACCAACGCGACCGCCGTCCCGGTCGCGAGCAGCGGGATGGCGACGCGCCCGGCCAGCAGGACGGCTGCCGACGGCGGCGCGGTGGGCAGCTGGCGGTGGCGGGCCCGGGCGACCGCGCTGACGCGGCCGCCGGCACCCAGGAAGGCCGCGGCCTTGTACAGCCCGTGGCCGATCAGGTGGACGAGCGCGGCCCCGAAGGCGCCGATCGCCAGCTGGACGACCATGAAGCCCATCTGGGCGGACGTGGACCAGGCCAGCGCCCCCTTGACGTCCGAGCGGACCAGCATCACCCCGAGCGCGACCACCGCGGTCGCGACCCCGAGGCCGAACGCCAGCCAGGTCCCCGCGGTCGATGCCAGGACGACGGGTCCGAGCGCCAGCAGCAGCACCCCGGCGCCGTTGACCACCCCGGCGTGCAGCAGCGCCGACACGGGGGTGGGTGCCGCCAGGGTGGCCGGCAGCCAGCGGTGCAGCGGCAGCAACGCCGAGCGGGACACCGCGGCCACCACCACCAGCACCGCCACGACGTCGAGCAGCGGCAGGGCCAGCGGCCCCGGCGCGGAGGTCGCCGCCAGCTCCGCGACCAGGGGCGCGAGCCGTCGGTCGAGCGCGACCGGCCCCACGGCGGCGGTGACGAGCACCACCGCGGCGACCAGGGCCGAATCGCCGACGAGGAACGATCGGCGGGTACGCCGCACCGCGACGTCGACCGCGGCGTGGCCGGGCCGGATCGCGAGCGCGGCGACCAGCAGCGCGCCGACCGCGATCCATGCGGCCACCAGCACCACCAGGGTGCCAGCCAGGGCCAGCGTCGAGGTGGCGGCGGTCAGCCCGGCGGCGAGCGCCGCGAAGCGCACGCCGCCCGGGTCGCCGAACAGCGCGCGGCCGGCGTAGGCGAGCACCGTCACCGCGACGGTGGCAGCGAGGAGGGCGATGGCGGCCCCGACACGGTCGGCGAGGAGCCAACCGCCGGGGCTGGGGAGCGCGCCATCGCCCGTGAGCGCCAGCAGGATGCCGGCACCCAGGCCTGTTGCGGTGGCCCCGGTGAGGGCCACGCGGGTGGCCACGCGGTGGCCGGGACGCAGGACCGCGATCGTGAGCATCGCGACCAGGGGCAGGCCGGGGACCAGCGCGACGAGCAGGCGCGCACCGGAGCCGTCGGAGGCGAGCAGGGGCAGCAGGTCCGTAGTCATAAGAAGTAGACTACGTGTATCCGATTGCGCGAGTCAAATCCCGTGTTCTGCGTTGCCTTCTTCTCGCTCTCTCCCTACACCAGCAGCAGCTCCCGGACCACCGGGCCACGCACCAGGTCGTCCGCGAGGTCCCGGAAGCCCTGCGCATCGGCCGGTGGGGCGAACAGGCCGGCCCGGGTCCCGCCGCCCGGGACGTCCGCCGACACCCCGACCCGGTGGGTACCGAGGTCGTACACCCCGAAGGCCGGCACCACCTCGTCGAGCCCGTAGCTGGCCAGCTCGCTGCGCAACGAGCTGGCCATGATCGCCGCGTTGACCGCGACCGCCACCTCGACGAGCGCCGGCACGAACGCGGCGTGGTCGGCCACGTCGTCCCCGTGGACCCGCAGCAGCGCCGCGTGGGAGAGCCGTACCGCCGGGAACAGCTGGTCCACGATGGCCCGGAGCTGGTGCTCCGCGGACAGGCTCAGGTAGCTGGCGGGATCGAGGTAGGCCTGGACCGCTGCGGTGACGGCCCCACAGCTGGAGTGGCCGAGCACGACCACGAGACGGATGGTCGGCAGGTTCGCGAGCGCGTAGTCGAGGCTGCCGATCACCTCGCTGCCCAGCACGTTGCCGGCGACCCGGAGCACGAACAGGTCGTTGATGGCCCGGCCGAACAGCAGCTCGATCGGCACGCGGGCATCGGCGCAGCCGAGCACGGCCGCGAAGGGCTCGTGCGCCAGGATCCCGGCGCCGTCGCGCAGCTGCATGTCGCCCGCCGCGACGGTCACGACATGCGGCGTGTCCTGGGCCGCGGCCGGGTCGAACAGCTCCACGAACGCGGCGTTGCCCTGCTCGAGCAGCCGACGCGCCTGCCCGCCGGTCGCCGGCCGTGGTGGCGGTTCGACGTCACCGCCGAACCGGTAGACGACGTCCACCACGGCCCGCTCCCTCCACCTCGATGCTGGTCCTGCCGGCCGGCACCGGTGCCGGGGTCAGTGGTCGTCCTCGGCGGCGTCGGCCTCGGCCTTGTCGGCGTGGACCGTGCCGGCCTCGTGCTCCGGCGGCGCGTAGGCGGTGACGATCCTGAGCGGCTCGTCGCCGGTGTTGATGAAGTTGTGGTGCACGCCGGCGCGGACCAGCACGAGGTGGCCGGCGCGGATGCCGAACCGCTCCCCGTCCAGCACGGCCTCGCCGATGCCGGCGGTGAAGTACAGGACCTGGTCGTGGCCCTCGTGGGTCTCCGCACCGATCTCCTCGCCCGGCTGGATCGTCATCGCGACGATCTGCATCTTCTCGCCGGTCATCAGGACGCGGCGGAAGTCGTCGTTGTCGCGGGCCAGGGTGTCCATGTCGACGTGGTAGTCGTGCTCGGTGCTCATGTTTGCGCTCCATCCGTCGCGGTACTCGTCCACCGTAGTCGCGAGGGGTCGGCCGGCCGGGGCTGGCAACCCGTCCCGGCGGCCATGACACCGTTGCTCCCCGGGGTTCGCCCGAACGTCGGAACGAACCCGGGGGAGCAACCCGCCAGCCCGGGTGCGCGACACGAGCAGTCCGCCCTGGGGGTCCGGGTCGCTTGCGGTTCCCGCGGGTGCCACCCAGCCCGACACACCACCGTCCCCCTCTTTGGTGGGTAGCGACCCAACCGACGCAGCTCCCAGGTCACCCTCCGACGCCGATTCCCGCGTCATCGACACATCCGGTAACGGTGCGTCACCCCCGTCGCCGAGGTGGTGTCGGTTTGGCGAGCCGGACCCTCCGTGCGCTGGCGGCATCGCGCGGTGCAGTCTGCGTGCCGCAGGCAAC
>JBLRWQ010000105.1:0-7416 GCA_047921175.1 Nitriliruptoraceae bacterium
TTGGACATGGCGGGGAGGCCAGGGCGGCCGAGCGTCAGGGCGTCGCTCCCGAAGAGCCCCTAGCCCTTCTTCTCCAGGCGGCCGTACTTGCGGTTGAACCGCTCCACCCGGCCACCGATGTCCACCAGCTTCTGCTTGCCGGTGTAGAAGGGGTGGCACTGGTTGCACAGCTCGACGGAGATGCGCTCGGTCGTCGCACGGGTCTGGAAGGTGTTCCCGCACGAGCAGGTCACGGTGGCGACCTTGTACTCGGGGTGGATGTCGGTCTTCATGGCGTCCTCCGGACGGCGCGAGGCGCGCGGGTCGTCGAGGTGGTGGGTGGTCCCGGTGCGCACGGGCCGGGCAGACCCCGGGCGTGACGGACCGTGTCCCACGCGAACGCGCGCCGACCGGCGGCGCGCTCGGTTGCAGAGCGTACCAGAGGGCTCACCGGAGCGTCTCGGTCCATCCGGCCGGCCGACGGCACCCCCCACGGGTACCTTCTGCACCTCGCGTCGGTCCCGTTCGCCCCCGCACCCACGAGGTCCGTCCCATGGCGTCGTTCTCCCCCGCTGTCCCGGTCGCCCAGGCCCCACCGGAGGCCCGCACCGCCTACATGACCCGCGTCTACGTCCGGCTGCTGGCCGGCCTGGCCGGGTTCATCCTGGGCTCCATGGCGCTGTTCGTCACCGGGCTCGCGTACTCGATCGCCGCGTTCGTGCTGAGCGTGAACTGGCTGCTGATCCTGGGCGGGTTCATGCTGGTGTCGTGGATGTCCACCTCGCTGCTGGCCCGGGCGGAGACCGTCGGTGCGCAGTACGGCGCCTACGCCGCGATCGTGGCCGCCAACGTGCTGCTGTTCGCCACCCCGCTGGTGATCGCCCAGCAGTTCGCCCCGGAGGGCACCATCACCCTGGCCGCCCAGCTGTCGGTGGTGGCCTTCGCCGCGCTGTCGGTCATCTCGATCCGCACCGCGAAGGACTTCAGCTTCCTGCGCGGGTTCCTGCTGTTCGGCGGGGTGCTGGCGCTGCTCGCCATCGTCGGCGCGACCCTGTTCGGGGCCGGGCTCGGCGCCTGGTTCGCGGTCGCGATGATCGGCTACGCCGGCGCCGCGATCCTGTACGACACCCAGAAGGTCTACCGCTCCTACCCGCTCGGGACGGAGACGGCCGCGGCCGTGCGGCTGTTCTCGTCGCTGACCCTGCTGTTCTGGTACGTGCTGCAGCTGCTGTCCAACCGCTGAGCCGCGGCACGACCCTCCCACGGCGCGGGGCCCGCACCACCTCGGTGCGGGCCCCGTCGCGTGGGTGGCTGCTCAGCCGCTGAAGTCGCGGAACAGCCGGATGCGGTCCTCGAGCTCGGCGCGCTGCTCGGGGTTGCGGACCCCGAGGCCCTCCTCGCGGGCCCCGACCAGCACCCCGAGCTTGCCGGTGTGCTCGTTGCGGTGCATCTTGCCTGCCGCGATCCCGATGTCCTCCAGCGGGAAGGTCTCGGTCAGGATCGGCTGGATCATCCCGAGGTCCACCAGCCGGGTCGCCTCCCAGGCCTCGGCGTAGTTGGCGAAGTGGGAGCCGATGATGCGCTTGAGCCGCATCCACAGCACCCGGTTGTCGTACAGGTGCTCGTAGCCGGTGGTGGAGGCGCAGGTGACGATCCGGCCGCCGCGCTTGCACACGTAGACCGACGCCGGGAAGGTGGTCCGGCCCGGGTGCTCGAACACGATGTCGGGGTCCTGGCCGACCATGTCCCGGATGCGCTTGCCGAACCGGCGCAGCTCCTTCTCGTCGATGACCCCGTCCTCGTCGATGAAGCGGTAGCCCTCGGCCTTGCGGTCGATGATGTGCTCCACGCCGATGGCCCGCAGCTGCTCCGCCTTGGCCTCGGAGGACACCACCGCGACGGGCACGCCCCCACCGTTGAGCACGAGCTGGCACGCGAAGCCGCCGAGCCCGCCCGTCGCGCCCCAGATCAGGACCACGTCGCCCTGCTTCATCGGGGCCCCGTTGGTGCTGACCAGCATGCGGTAGGCGGTGGCGAGCACCAGCCCGAGGGAGGCCGCCTCCTCCCAGTCGAGCTGGTCGGGCATGGGCAGCAGCTGGTTGGCCTTGACCATGGAGAGGTCGGCCAGCGCGCCGAAGTTGGTCTCGAAGCCCCAGATGCGCTGGTCCGGGTCGAGCATGGAGTCCATGTGCCCGGCGGGGTGCTCCAGATCCACGTAGTTGCAGTGGACGGTGACACGGTCACCGGGCTTCCAGTGGGTCACCCCGGGCCCGGTCCTGAGCACCACCCCGGCGGCGTCCGAGCCGAGGATGTGGTAGTCGAGGTCGTGCCGGGCACCCAGGTCCGACGTGCGGCCGAAGCGTTCCAGGAACCGGAAGGTGGACACCGGCGCGAACCGCGACGACCAGACGGTGTTGTAGTTCAGCGCCGAGGCCATCGGGGCGATCAGCGCCTCCCCCGGCCCGAGCGGCGGGATCGGGACCTCGTCGAGGTGGAGGGTGCGGGAGGGGTCCTGCTCCTCCTCCGGCACGCCGTCGAAGACGTGCTCCTCCTCCTTGCGGATCACGCAGGCACGCATCGTCTCCGGCAACGGCAACGCGGCCAGCTCCTCGGCCGGCGCGTCGTCGTGGATCGCGTCGTGGATGGCATCCATCGCTGCATCGACTGCCACGGTGGGTCCTCCCCCTTCTCGCCGCAGGGCGCGGGCGTCCGGTCGGTGCTCCCCGGCCGCACCCGCGACCGCCGACCTGGGTGCGAACGGTAGTGAGCAGCCGGCGACGGACACGAACCGGGCGATGCACCGGGCCGGGTCAGGGCGAGGACGGGCCGAGGGAGGGTCGTGGCGGGTCATCCGGGTCGTCATCGCCGTCGGTCTCGCGTCGGATCTCCACCACCTCGACGTCGAGGACGACCTCCTCGCCATCGGCACCGCGCACACGGGTCGGCCGGGGGCCGGTCGTGCCGGCAGCGGCGCCGCGACCGGCGTCACGCGCTCCGCCCGGACCCGGTGCGGTCGCGGCACGGGCCACCCGGTCACGCAGCCGGGCACTGACCAGCCGCCGGGTCGGGGCCAGCAGGAACAGGAACCCGACCACATCGGTCAGGAAGCCCGGCGTGAGCAGCAGCGTCCCGCCGACGATGACCAGGGCACCCTGGGCGACCTCGTCACCCGGCCAGCGACCCTCCTCGAGGGCGGTGCGGAACTCGCGCCACGCGCGCCGGCCCTCGATCCGGAGCAGGTAGGCACCGAGGAGGCTGTCCAGGACCAGCAGCGCCGCGGTCCACCAGCCACCGATGGCGGCGCCGACCTGCAGGACGATGAGCAACTCGACCAGCGGGACGATGATGAAGGCGAGCACGAGGAGGGCAGGCATGGGCGGAGTGTACGAACCGGTCCCGGCCGCGGCGGCGGTGGACCGCGTGCGCGCGGCCAGGGGCCGCACCGAGGTGGTCCGGCTCGAGGGTCTGCACGCGCTCAAGCACGCCCTGCGCTTCGGGGCCGACATCGAGGTGGTGATCACGCCCGACCGGCACGCGTTGGTGGACCTGGTCCGCATGCTCGCCCCGGACCTGGTGGCGACGGTGGCCGCGATGGCCGTCGAGGTGACGGCCGGGGACTGGGCCGAGCTCGCGCCGCGGGGGCTGCCCTCGCCGGCCCTGGCGCTCGGTCGCCGACCGGAGACCGTGGAGGCCGACGTGCTGGCCGCGCCCGGCCGGGTGCTCGTGCTGGAGCGCCCCCGGCACCTCGGCAACCTCGGTGCCGCCATCCGGGTGGCCGCCGCAGCGGGCGCGGGCGGGGTCCTGGTGGTCGACGGCCCCGATCCCTGGCACCCCACGGCGGTCCGTGCCGCGGCCGGGCTGCAGTACGCCCTGCCCTGCGCCGCCACCACCTCGTTGTCCGCGACCCGCCGGCCGGTGGTCGCCCTCGACCCGGAGGGCGCCCCGTTGGCCGGGGCCCCGTTCCCCGCGGACGCGCTGCTGCTGGTCGGCACCGAGCGGGCGGGGTTGTCACCCGAGCTGCGGGCCCGGGCCGATCTGCGGGTGGCGATCGCGATGCGCCCCGGGGTCTCCAGCCTGAACCTCGCGACCGCGGTGGCCGTGGCCCTCTACCACGGGCCGCCGGGTCCACGCTGAGCGCCGCGGTCCGGGCCCGGTCGGTGCCGTCCACCGCTCAGCCGGCGACGTCCTCCTGCAGCAACGGCTCCACCCGCCGGTTGACCGCGTCCAGCGTGGCGCGCACGACGGCACGCTCGGGGTCCTCACGGATCACGGAGACACCGAGCAGGTGCTCGTCGCCGGGCCCGGCACGGAACCGGACGGCGACCAGCACCCGTGCCGGCTCGGCGTCGGGCGTGAGGACCACCTCCAGGATCTCGAGGTCGACCGGCTGGACGGTCAGCCGCTGCAGCGCGGCTGCGGTGGCCTCGGCCACGGCCCGGAGCACGCGATCCGGGTCGGGGACCGTCCTGGCGGTCCCCTCGACGCGTTGGTCGTCATGAGCGAGCCCGATCGTGACCCGCACGTCGCGCTCGGCGTGGACGATGTTCAGGTGGGTGATGCTGGCACGTCGGGCGACCAGCGACGACGTGCCGGGCACGGGGACCGGGACCCGCACCGGCGTCGACTGGGGGGTGACCGGGGTCGGCTCCGTTGTGACCCGGATCGCATCGGGGTCGATGCGGATCGCGAAACGCTCCGCGAGCGTCGCGACGACCGCACGCGTGACCGCATCGCGGTCGGTGCTGGTCCGCAACCGCAGGCGCAGGCGACCGCTGCCGGTCCCCGCGTCCCGCACGACCCGCACGGCGACCACCCCGGGCACGGAGGCGAGCGCGCGCTGGATGGCACGATCGCGTTGCGCCGCGTCCTCGCTGCGGTCGGGGCCCGGGATGCCCGTCACGCGGTCACCGCGAAGGGACGTCGGGCCGGCGCCTCGTCGGCGAGAGCGTCCGCGACGATCGCCACCGTCGGGGTCCCGTGCGAGAGGACACGCTGGTGGAAGCTGCGCAGATCGAACGCCGCAGCCTCCCGCAGCTCGACCTCGCTGCGCAGATCGGTGAGCTCCTCCCCACCGACGAGGTACGCCGACAACTGGCCGGGCAGGACCTGCACCCGCCGGACGGTCGCCGCCGCCTCCTCGGGGGTGTGGAACCCCGCCCGCACCAGCAGGTCGTAGGCCGCGGTGTCCGGCAGCGAGGCGGCATGCAGGCCGACGTCGACGAGCGCGCCGGCCGCGATCCGCAGCTCGTGCAGGAGCTGGACCAGCAGGTAGTCCTCAGCGGCCACCTGCGAGGTGCGGCCGCGCGCGAACCCGGCGCGGACGACCTCCCGTTCGATGTAGACCGCCCATCCCTCGGCGAAGACCGGGCGGGCGAGCAGCCGGCGTGCGAGCCGCGGATGCTGCGCGGCGTGCTCGAGCTGCACGACGTGGCCCGGGTAGCCCTCGTGGATGGCGAGGGACCGCAGGGCCGCCGGGGTGTAGGCACGCAGCAGCGCGGCGGAGCGCTCGCCGTCCCAGCCGGCCGGGATCGGGGACAGGTGGTAGGTGCATCCGGTCGCCGGTCGCAGTGGCGGTGGCGGGGTGACGTAGGCGACCGCGACCCCGCTGAGGTGTGCGGGCACCTCCCGGACACGCAGCCGATCCGACGGGGGGACGTCGCTGATCGCGATGGTGCGCGCGAAGGCCCGTGCCTCCTCGATGGCCCGCCGGGCCTCCGGGAGCAGCTGCTCCGGGGACAGCGCGGTGCGCGCGAGGGCCTTGAGGGCCTGCCGGAGACGCTCGTCCTCGTCCCGGGGCGCCCGTTCGCCGGGGTACCAGTGCGTCCAGGCGGAGCCGGTCAGCTGCGCCAGCCGGGCACGGGTACGGGCGAGATGGACGCGCGCACGGTCCTCGATCTGTGCCGGCCACATCGTGGTCCCGAGCCCGGTGCGCAGCACCACGGCGTGGTCCTCCGGGCCGAGCCGCCACGCACCCGGCGGGTCCGCGGTCAGCTCGTCCAGCAACGCCGCGAACGCCTCCAGCCCCTCCGCGGCCACCTCGCCCGCGTCCCGCGCCGGTGATACGTCGACCCCGAGCTCCTCGGCCTGGGCCGGGAGCACCTCGCGGACCAGGGCGACCAGGCCCGTGACCCGATCCAGGGCCACGCGCAGGTGGGGTTCGGGGGCGGAGGTGAGCAGCTCGCTGGCCTGTTCGAGCAGGACCGGCACGCGTCTGGCGCGCTGGGCCGCGGCCTCCAGGCGCCGGCAGCGGTCCCCCGGCGTCCCGTCGTCCCAGGCGAGCAGCTCGTGGATGCCGGCGCCGACGGTGTCGAGCGCGGTCAAGGGGTCGAGTGCCAGCCGCGGGCGCACCTCCCGCAGGAAGCGGCGGTGGTCGAGCTCGGCGGCGAGCAGTGCCAGGTCACCCTGGGCCTCGCGCACCACCGGGCCGGGCCGCCCGTCCAGCTCCCGCTGCAGGGCCGCCACGGCACCCGCGAGCCGATCGAGGTCGCGGGCGCGGGCATCCAGGGCCGCGGGCGCCAGGTCGGGCAGCATCCCGTCGGCCCCGACCAGGCCGAGCCGGGTCGCCTCGACGGGCTCGTGCTCGCGGATGTGACGCAGGAAGCGCAGGACCAGCTGGTCCGCACGCCGCTGCACCTGCTCCACGATCGACCTCCGGTACCCACGACGACGCTAGTTGGTCGACGCTGCGGCTGCCGCTCCCTCGCCCGGGGAGGTGGGTGGGCTACCCTTGCCCTACCGGCCCCGCCACGCCGACCGCTCCCCCGCACCTCGCGGACGGCCACGGCCACCACGACCGGTCCCCTACGCGCACCGCCGGGAAGCCCCCGCCGGTCGCGCCCGATGTCGCGACGATGCGACGATGACCACCGCGATCGCCAGGCGTGTGCACCGCTCCGTCGCCGGGGGTCGCCCGGACGAGAGATGCACGTGACCAAGACCTTCCGTGACCTCGGGGTCCACGAGGCGCTGTGCGCAGCGCTCGACGCCCAGGGCATCACCCACCCCTTCCCGATCCAGGAGCTCACCCTCCCGCTCGCGCTCGACGGCCACGACCTGATCGGCCAGGCGCGCACCGGGACCGGCAAGACGCTGGCGTTCGGGCTCCCACTACTGCAACGGCTCGATGCGTCGCGGGCACAGACCCAGGCGCTGGTGATCGTGCCGACCCGCGAGCTGTGCCTTCAGGTCTACGAGGACCTGAAGGTCGGCGCCGGCCTCGGGCTGACCTCGATCAGCGTGTACGGCGGCGTCGGCTACGACGAGCAGATCGATGCGCTGACCACCGGCGTCCACGTCGTGGTCGGCACCCCCGGTCGGCTGCTGGACCACCTCAACCGCGGCAACCTCGACCTCAGCAACGTGACCCAGCTGGTGCTCGACGAGGCCGACGAGATGCTCGACATGGGCTTCCTGCCCGACGTCGAACGGCTCGTGGAG
>JBLRWQ010000106.1:0-6993 GCA_047921175.1 Nitriliruptoraceae bacterium
CATGTACGCCAAGGGCCCGTTCCTGCTCGGCCAGGTGGACGAGGCCCACGCGGGCGACGTGATCAAGATCCCGCTGGTCGGGGACGAGCCCGGCGCGGACGCGGTCATCGACTACGACGTGCTGTGGTCGTGCACCACCTGCGGTGCCTGCGTCGAGGAGTGCCCGGTCGACATCCAGCACGTCGACACCATCGTCGACCTGCGTCGCTACAAGGCCATGATGGAGTCGAGCTTCCCGCAGGAAGCCGGCGTCATGCTCAAGAACATCGAGACCGCCGGCGACCCGTGGGGGGTCGGGCAGGCCAAGCGCGAGGAGTGGACGGAGAAGCTCGACTTCACCATCCCCGTGCTGGAACCCGGTGAGGAACAGGGCGGACGGTACGAGTACCTGTTCTGGACCGGCTGCGCCGGCGCGGTGGACGACCGCTCCCGCAAGATCACCCAGGCCACCGCCCAGTTGCTGCACGACGCGGGGGTGAGCTTCGCGATCCTCGGCAAGCACGAGACCTGCACCGGCGACCCGGCCCGCCGCCTCGGCATGGAGTACCTGTTCCAGGCGCTCGCCAAGGCCAACATCGAGCTGCTCAAGAGCGTCGGCGCGGAGCGGACCAAGATCGTCGCCTGGTGCCCGCACTGCTTCAACACCCTCAAGAACGAGTACCCCGACTTCGACGGCCACTTCGAGGTGCTGCACCACTCCGAGGTGCTGGCCAAGCTGGTCGACGAGGGCCGGCTGGTGGCGACCAACCAGCTCGACAAGCGGGTCACCTACCACGACCCGTGCTACCTCGGTCGCCACAACGAGGTCTACTCCACCCCGCGCCAGGTCGTGAACGCCGTCCCCGGGCTGCAGCCGACCGAGATGACCCGCTGCCGCTCCAACGGCTTCTGCTGCGGCGCCGGCGGCGCGCGGATGTGGATGGAGGAGACCATCGGCAAGCGGGTCAACATGGAGCGCGTCGACGAGGCGCTCGGGCTCGACCCGGAGCTGATCACCACCGCCTGCCCCTACTGCACCACGATGCTGGAGGACGGCATCGCGCAGAAGATGCAGGAGGGGTCGCTCGCCGAAGGTCAGGTCGAGGTGCTCGACATCTCCGAGGTGCTGCAGCGCGGCCGCATGCTGCCGATGGCCGCCCAGGGCGTGGCCCCCGCGACCGCGGAGCCCGACACCTCGCCGTGAGCCGGTCCGGGGTCCGCCCCTGCGGATCCCCCGGTCCGGGCTCAGCCGGCGGTCGGCCGTCGGTCCGCCAGGACCGCATCCAGCAGCGCCGGCTCGAAGCTGCGCACCCGGGCCTTCCCGCCCTGCTTGGCCGCGTACATGGCGAGGTCGGCGGCCCGCAGCACCCCGTCGCAGTCCGGCCCGTCGGTGAGCATCGCGACCCCGACGCTGGCGCCGATCCGGACCGGGCCGCCCTCGTCCCCGAGGTCGTACGGCTCGGTGAGGCGGACCCGGATGCGCTCGGCCACCACCAGCGCCTGCTCACGGTCGCGCACCTCGTCGAGGAGCACCGCGAACTCGTCCCCACCCATCCGCCCGGCGGTGTCCGCGTCGCGCAGGCTGGCCCGGACCCGGCGGGCCGCCTCGGCCAGGAGGCGGTCACCCGCGCCGTGCCCGTAGCGATCGTTGATCGGCTTGAAGTCATCCAGGTCGACGAACAGCACCGCCCCCGTCAGCGGCCGCCGACGCCGCAGCCGGTCATCGGTCCGGAGCCGGAACAGGCGCAGGTTGGCCAGCTTGGTCAACGGATCGTGGAACGCGAGGTGCTCGAGCTCCGCCTCGAGCTGCTTCTCCCGGGTCACGTCGACCAGGACGCCGCGCTGCTGCAGGCGGCCCTGCTCGTCCGGGCGCAACATCGACTGGTCGCGGATCCACACCACGTGGCCGTCCCGGCGGTGGAACCGGTACACCATCGTCAGGGACGCGTCGACCCCGCTGTCCTGGTGGGCTTCGTGGTCGGCCAGGACCTCCGCCCGGTCGTCGTCGTGGACGCGGGACCGCCACAGCCCCGGGGTCGCGTACCACTCCTCCGGCGCGTACCCGAGCAGCTCCTCGACGTGCGGGCTGATGTAGCTCACGGTCGCATCGGGGCCGGGCTCCGTCACGTAGACGACCGCCGGGACCTGCTCGACCATCTGGCGGTAGCTGGACTCGGCCTCGGCGAGCTCGGCCTGGAGCCGCTTCTCCTCGGTGATGTCCTGGAGGAGGCCGATGGCGAGCCGTTCCCCGTCCTGCGTGGTCAGCGCCGCGACCAGCAGCCGCCCCCAGACCTGGTGGCCGTCACGATGGACGAAACGCTTGTCGAGGTCGAACCGGTCGATGGCCCCCGCCATCAGGCGGGCGAAGAGCTCCTCGTTGCGCGCGACGTCCTCCGGGTGCGTGAGGTCCCGGAAGTGCAGGTGCGCCAACTGCTCCTCGCTGTAGCCGAGCATCACCCGGAGCGCGTCGTTGCTGAGGATGGTGCGGCCGTCGGCATCGACGAGCCCGACCCCGATCGGGGCCAGGGCGAGGATGCGCAGCAGGACCTCCGGGGAGGCGGCACGCCACGTCGGGCGCACGTCGATCTCCGCGGGGTAGCCCCCACCACCGCGGGCACCGTGGGGGTCCCGCTGCGCCGCGTCCCGGTCCACTCCTGCTCCCCTCGACCGCAGGCGGCCGGACGTCGTCCGGACCGGGCGGCAGCCTAGGCGACCGCACCCGCGTCAGGGGTAGGGCCAGCCGTTGGCGACGCAGCCGTTGGTGCCGATCGACTGCTGCATCATGACCGGGGCCAGCGCATCGGGCTGCGGGCACTCGACGTGGCCGTAACCGAGCGCGTGACCGACCTCGTGGTTGACGAGGTAGCGCCGGTAGGTGGTGATGTCCTCGAAGGCGGTGGCGCCCTCCGCCCAGCGCCACGCGTTCAGGGCGGCGAAGGTCCCCGTCCAGCAGGAGTAGCGCCCGACGGTCTGGAGGCCGACCTCGCCGCACAGCCGGTCGACCGTCGCCGGGGTCGCCAGCACGACCCGGACCGAGGCCTGCGCCGGATCATCGACCCGAACGAACCGCCGCTCGCCTGCCCAGCTGCGCGGGTCGCCGAGCGCCTCCTCGACCGCCGCGGTGAACGCCAGCAGGTCCTCGCCGACCGCAGGCTCCACCTCGACGGTGTAGCGGAGCGTCGATCCGCTCCCGAACTCGGCATCACCGGCGGCGACATCGAACCCTTCGGCGGTACGCAGCGCGACGATGTCGGACGCCTCGACGCGGACGTCCGCCTCGTCGGCGAAGGGCGCCGCCATCTCGGACCGTTCGCGGCTGCCCGCGGGGTCGTCCGGCGGGACCTCGACGGCCGCCGGACCCTCGGGACCGAGCAGGAAGGGCCCCCCATCGCCGGGCTCGATCGGCCAGGGAGTGAACCACCACCGGGTCATGGGGCGCCGGGCTTCGCCGGCGGCGGGGCCGAGCTCCCCCGTCGACGCGATCGCCAGGTCCCGCGCCCCGGTGTCGCTGGTACGCACCAGTGCGACGGAACCGAGGAAGACCACGAGGGCAGCCAGCAGGCCGATCGTGACCCGCTGACCGGTCCGTCCCGTCACCTGGGGCACCGTGCCCGCCTCCACCGTTGCTGCCGTTCGCAGCATACGGTGCCGTCCCCGCTGCTCACGGCGCCAGGAGATCCCGCTCGTCCAGCCACCGGTCGAGGTCGTCCGGCTCCGCACCGACCGCCACGGCGATCGTCCGCAGATCGTCGTTTCGGAGGCTGAGCACCGGACCACGATCGTCCCGCAACAGCTGGACGTGCTCCACCAGACGCACGAGCGGCGCGAGGTCGGGCTCATCGGCACGTGCCCGGAGGCGGTCGACAGCGATCCGGGCGGCGGCCTCATCGTCGTCGGGAGCCGCTGGACGCTCCTCCGGGAGCAGGTCCACCAACGGCACCGCGTAGAAGGCCGCCAGGGCCGCGAGCTTGTGCGCGGCGACGGCCCGGTCCCCACGCTCGTACGACCCGACCACGACCGCCTTGAAGCGGCCCGCGCTGCGCTCCTCGACGTCCTGGAGACGCAGGCCCTGGGCACGTCGGACCCTGCGCAGCCGCTCGCCGAGCCGCGCCTGGTAGCTGGCATCCACCGCGTCGCTGCCGGGACCGTCGGCGGCATCGACCACCGAAGCGCTGTCGGTCATGACGCTCCGTCGCTCCGGTTGGTCGCTTCACCCGGGTGAGCGACCGGAGCGCCGCTCAGGTCACGGCCAGTCCCGCCGATGCGCGACCAGCGCACGGATGGCGGCGCGAGGGCCGCAGCGGATGGACCGAAGGTGACCGACGGTGAAAGCCCGGGGTCGCGCAACGAGAACCCCCGGCGTGGGGGGCGCCGGGGGTCGGTCGATCCAGGCCAGGGGCCCGCGCCACCGAAGGGGACGGACGGTGGCGCCGGGTGGCGAGATGCCGAACCTGGATCCACGCTCGTGGTACGAGGACGTCCGCTCGGGGAAGCTTCCGACCTCTCGAGGACCATACCCACGGCTTCACACAGTGTCACCCGTTCCTTGCGGAACCCGCCGGCATCGCCACGTGGCGCGGTCTGGAACCCGGTGCGTTCGACGCTGCGTGACGGTTCGACCGCGAGGTGCGCGGCGGTCGCGCAGCGTCTCCGTGCTGCCGCCGTGGGGGGACGACCGCCGCCGCCGCGCGCACCGGCCCGTTAGTCTCGGCCGGTCGACGCGCGGCGCGGTCGACCGCGCCAGGGACCCCCCTCGAGAGCACCGTGACGGAGACGGCCGTGGTGTGGCTGGTCGGGTTGGTGCTGGTCCTCCTCCTCGTCGTCGTGCTCCTCTACAACCGCCTGGTCCGCGCCAAGGTCCGGGTCCGGCAGGCCTGGGCGCAGGTCGCGGTGCAGCAGCAGCGCCGCCACGATCTGATCCCGAACGTCGTCGCGGCGGCCCGCGGTTCGGCTGCCCACGAGCGCGGGCTGCTGCAGCAGGTCACCGACACCCGCAGCCGCGCCCTGCAGGCCACCGGCCACCTCGATCGAGACCTGGCGGAGCAGCAGCTCTCCGACCTGCTCGGGCGGCTCCTCGTGCTCACCGAGGCCCAGCCGGAACTCCAGGCCGACGGCAGCTTCCGCAAGCTCCAGCGGGAGCTGCGCGACACCGAGGACCGGCTGGCCTTCGCGCGGGGCTTCGCCAACGATCGCGTCGCCCGGTACCGGACCCTGACCAACACGTTCCCGACGGTGGTCGTCGCCCGCCTGTTCGGCTTCCCACGCGCCGACATGTTCGCCCGCGAGTCGGAGCGTGTCGCCCGGGCCCCTGATGTCCGGCTCGGAGAGAGGTGACCATGCGGATCGGCTGGCGGATCGTGGCCACGGGCCTCGCGGTCGCGGCGACGTTCGGGATCGCGACCGGGGTCGGCGCCGTCTCCGGTCTGATCGGCCGCGACGACGCCTTCCGTATCGACGGGATGACGCAGACCATCGAGGTCGCCCCGGACGGGACCCCGCGGGTGACCGAGCAGCTGCAGGTCACCTTCACGGAGTCACGCCGCGGCATCTTCCGCGACCTGGACGAGCGTGCACCCTTCCCCACCGCAGGGAGCTACCGGGACATCACCGTCGACCAGGGGCAGGACGACCGGCCCTGGAACGTCGCGCTCGAACGTTGGGAGCACGGCCCCCGTATCCGGATCGGCGAGGCCTCGACCTGGCTGCCCCCAGGGACCTACCCGTACCGCATCCGCTACACCGCGCCGACCTGGACGGTCACCCTGCGGGACGACCCGTCGCTCGTGGAGCTGCGGGTGGACACGCCCGGGTTCGACTGGCCGACCACGATCGGCCCCTCGGTCGTCGTGGTCGAGCTCCCCGGGGAGGCCGTGGAGGCGGCCTGTGTCAGCGGTCCACGACGCTCCACCCGCGCGTGCCCGAGCGAGCCGCGCATCGACGGCAACCGGGTGACCTTCGAGATCGGCCCCTTCGAGCCCCGTGAGGCGGCCACGATCGCGGTGCGGCTGCCCGCTGCGGCGTTCAGCGTGCCTCCACCGACCTACCGCCCGGCGGCGCTGGACTCCACCCTCGGACCGGGCCCGTGGGACCTGTCGCGGCCCGCGGCCGCCCTGCTGCTGGCGATCCTGCTCGCCCTCCCGCTGGCCGTCTGGGAGGCGGTCGCCGCCCGCACGGTCTACCGCGACCGGGTCACCGATCCGACGATCCACGACCGGGCCCAGCCGACCGCCCTGCCGGCGCCGCCCTTCGGTTTCAAGCCACCGGAGATCGCCGGGTTGCTGTCCCGTGCCACCGGCCAGAACCTGCTGCTCGCGGCGATCGTGGACCTCGACCAGCGCGGACTCGTGCGCACCTCGTTCTCCGAGAGCGCCGGCGGGTTCCTACGCAGCGCCAAGCAGACGCTGACCCTGGAGCGTCCCCCCCAGGGCACGGTGCTCCCGAAGGACCACGACGAGCTCGTGCACGCCCTGGTCCCCTCCTACGGCCCGACGGTGTTCGACGGCAGCTACGACGCCTCGGTCGCCTCCCGGGTCAGCGCCACGACCAGCATCCTCGACCAACGCGCGGCGCAGGTCTTCGCCACCCACGGTTTCGAGCACGACGAGGGTGGCGCGATGCGCAGCGGCCTGTTCCGGTTCGCCGCCTTCGTCGGCTGGCTCGGGCTGGCCGCGCTGCTCGGGTTCCTGTTCGCCTACGCGAGCCCGCTGCCGGGGATCGTGACCGCGATCATCGCGGCGCTGGTCGTCATCGGTTGGGCGCTTGCCCGCGCACCGTGGCGCCACCACGCCCGGCCGCTCAACTCCGCCGGTCGGGACGCGGTCGCGCAGGCGCGTTCCTTCGACCACTTCGTCCGCACCGTCGAGGGCGAGCAGCTGGAGTGGGCCGCGGGGCAGCCCGGCATCGGCCATGACCACCCGGCCCTGACCCTGCTGCCGTACGCGATCGCGCTGGGCCATGCCGACAGCTGGTACGACCGGTTCGGTCCGGTCCTGCGAACACTGACGGCCGCGACGG
>JBLRWQ010000107.1:0-6743 GCA_047921175.1 Nitriliruptoraceae bacterium
ATCAGCTACGCCGGGACCCTGCTATCGGCGGTGCTGCGCCTCGTGAACGCCGGCTGGCGTCGGCCGATCACCCGCGTCGCCGAGGTGTTGACCGTGGCGTCCCTGCTGATCGCCGTAACCATGATCGCGGCGGACCTCGGGCGGCCATTCATCGCGCCGCTGCGCATGGCGACCTCCGGCCGCGGCGAGTCGCCGCTGGTGTGGGACATGGTCGTGCTGGGCACCTACCTGTTCGCGGCGCTGATCTTCCTGCTCATCCCGATGATCCCCGACCTCGCCCGCTGTCGGGACACCCACCCGACCGGTCGGGGCCTGCGCTTCCGCATCTACCGTGCGATGGCCGCCTCCTGGGAGGGCAACGCCCGCCAGTGGCAGCGCCTCGAGCGGTCGATGGGGATCCTGGCGATCACGATCATCCCGGTCGCGATCCTGGCGCACTCGGCGGTCGCCTGGCTATTCGGCGTGACCTCCCGCCCGGTGTGGAACAGCACGATCTTCGCCCCCTACTTCGTGCTGGGGGCGGTGTTCAGCGGCACCGCGGTGATCGTGATCATCATGGCGGCATACCGACGGGCGTTCAGCCTGCACGTGTTCTTCACCGAGCGCCACTTCGTCCGACTGGGCTACATCCTGCTCACCCTCAACCTCGTCTACATGTACTTCACCTTCAGCGAGTACTGGACGATCGGTTACACGGTCCAGGCGGACTACCAGGCACCCCTGGCCGCGATCCTCTCGGGGGCGCACGCCTGGGCGTTCTGGTTCGCCATCATCCTCGGCATGCTCCTCCCAGCGGCTCTGGTGGTGCTGCCGTGGACCAGGAACGTCGGTGGGATCACCACCGCGTCCGTGCTGGTCGTGGTCGGGATGTGGCTGAAGCGCTGGATCATCGTCGTGCCTCCGCTCGAGACCGGCATGACCCCCGGCAGCCTCGCCACCTACAGCCCGACGTGGGTGGAGTGGGCGGTCACGGGAGCCGCGTTCGGTGGGCTCGTGCTGATCTTCCTGACCTTCCAGCGCCTGTTCCCCGTCGTCTCGATGTGGGAGGTCGAGCACGACGAGGACGAGGCAGAGATGGCCGAGACCAGCGGTCAGGAGGTGGGAGCATGAGGCGCGTGATCGTGCTCGTCGGCATCGCCGGAGTGCTCGCCGTGGCCGGTCCGGTTGCGGCGGAGCCCGAGCCTGCGGGACTCGACCCGACGACGTTGACGCTCGAGGCAGACGTGGTGGCTCGAACGGGCGAGCCGCACGAGGTCGTCGTGGCGCTGACCGGCCAGGACGGTGACCCGCTGGTGGGGCAGACGATCACGGTGGTCGAGCGGATCCACTTCTTCGACTACGCCGACACCGCGCTCGTCGGCGAGGCCCGCACCGACCACCGGGGCATCGCCACGCTGAGCTACCTGCCGGGCGTCCCCGGGCCGGGGCAGCTCACCGCCCAGTATCCGGGCTCGGAGACGCTTGCCGGTGCGAGCGACACCCTGGAGATCACCGTCGATGAGGGCATCGCCGTTGACAGCCCGTTCCTGACCGGTCCTCCCGACCCCCTGCTGCCGCGCGGCGTCACCGCTGCCTGGTTCCTGCCGCTCCTCCTCGCGGTCTGGCTGGCGATCGCCTGGGCCGTGTACGACGCGCTGCGGATCCCGATGGAGCGTGAGGTCCACCATGAGACCTGACCGGACGCGAGGTCCATGAACATCGGCCACGCCCTGCTGCTCGCCGCGACCGCCAGCGCGGCGGTGGCGCTGCTCGCCACGGCGTGGACGGTGCGAGGTGAACGAGCTCGCCCGTCCGGCGCTGGACATCCGAGCCGAGCGGTGTGTGAGCGAACGCCGCCGGCGCGGGTCGGGCGCGCCGCCAGTTGGGTCGCGCTCGTCCTGACCGCCGCCGCGATGCTGCACCTCGCGGTCCTGCTCGCGGTCACCGACACCTCGGTGCGGTACGTGTGGCAGCACAGCGCGAGCTACGAGCCGCTCTTGCGGCGGCTCAGCGCGCTGCTCGCCGGCCAGCAGGGCTCCTTCCTGGTGTGGTCGCTGGCTGCGGCTGCCGCCGCGGCTTGGTGCGCGTGGCGATGGCAGCGTGCCGCTCCGCAGCGTCGTGCCGATGTCGCGATCGTGCACCTGTGTGCCGCGGGTGTGGCCCTCGGTGTGCTCATCCTGACCGTTGCCTCTGCGCCGTTCCGCTCCTTCGCGGCCGCGTTCCCGGACCTCGACGCTGCCTCGGCGCCGCTGGACGGGCGGGGGTTGAACCCGGTCCTGGCGAACCCGTGGATGCCGCCGCACACCCTGTTGACCTTCGCCGCGTACGCCTTCGTCGGTCTCACGTTCGGCTTCGCCATCCTCGAACTGCTGCGGGTGGCCCAGGGCCGGCCCGGCGATGCGCGCCGGTGGCGTCCCGATGCGGTACGGGTCACACGCTGGGCATGGGCCCTGCTGACCGCGTCGTTGCTGACGGGGCTGGTGTGGGCCTACGAGGAGATGAGCTTCGGCTGGTTCTGGTCATGGGATCCGGTCGAGGCCGCCACCCTGTCGGTGTGGCTGGTGCTGACCGCTGCACTGCACGCGCGTGGCGAAGCCGGGTCGGGACGCCGACAGCTCGTCCACGCGCCCTTCCTCGGGGGACTGGCGTTCGTCGGCGTCGTGTTCGCCTCGTTCGTCACCCGTTCGGGGCTCCACCCCAGCGTGCACGCGTTCGCCAGTGGCAGCACCGGCCGCTTCCTTGGGATCGCGCTGGCGATCACTGGCCTCGGGCTGGCTGCCCTCACCGTCGCTGCCGCCCGCAAGGTCCCCGCGTCGCCGTCGCAACGCCCGTGGCTGTCCTGGGCGGCGTGGCTGCTCATCTTCGCGGCGGGCCTGATCAGCTGGGGGCTGACCTACCCCATGCTGGCCGGTCCGCTCGGTCGCGCGGCGGAGCTCGACACCGGGTTCTTCACGCTGTGGGGCTACCTCGTCGCGATCGCCCTCCTGCTCCTGCTGGGGTTCGGGCTGCAGCGTTCCGGTGGATGGCGCCGTGAAGCCGTGCTGACGTTGAGCGTCTTCGTGGCGGTGACGGTGGTGGTCGCGTTCGTCGCGCCCGTCCCCGAGCTGGAGCTGATCGGTGCCGAGCGCCGGAGCACGGTCGGCTCGATCGAAGCGTTCCTCGGGCGCGCGAGCCTGCTGACCCTGCTGCCACCCGCCGTGTATGCGGTGCTGGCGATCGCCGAGCGCTGGTGGTCGAGTTGCGCAACCGCACGGTCCGGACGACGACGCGTCGTGGAGACCGGCGGTGCCATGGTCCACCTCGGGGTGGTGTTCGCGATCGCCGGTGTGGTCTTCGCGACCGTCCTGTCGTCCACGGTGACCGTCCATGTCGATCCCGGCACGCAGGTCGGCGTCGCTGACGACGGCCTGGAGGTGCACCTCGTCGCCCTCGAGCGGTCGGAGACGACCGATGCCGTCGGCACCGTGGTCGAGCAGCGAGAGACCGTGGCCGTGGAGGTGCACACCGCACGTGGCCGGGTCGCGGCCGGGCTCGTGGCGCTGTCGACCTACCCCGAACGCAACGACGGCCGGCATCCCCGGGTGCTGATCCATCGCACGGCGCTCGCGGACACCCAGGTGATCTACCACGGTGCCGCCGAGCAGACCGCCGCCGGCGTCCCCGTCACCGTCCGCAGGATCCCGCTGATCAACCTGGCGTGGGCCGGTGTCCTGCTGCTGTTGGTCGGCATGGCCCTGTTCGCCGGCGGCCACGTCCGCCACCGTCAGGGTGCCCCGAGCCACGCCGCGAGATCGGACCAGGGCCTCGCGACCGCGTCGAAGGTGCGCCCGTGACCGACCTGGTCCCCCTCCGCCTCGACGCGCCGCGGTCCGCGGCGCCCGACCCGGCGAGCGGGCCGGTGCCACCTCCGGTGAGCACACCGCCACCCCCGGCGGTGCGGCTCGAGCGGATCTCGAAGACCTTCGGTGCCGTCCGGGCGCTCGATGACGTCTCGCTCCACATCCCCGGCGGCACGACGGTGGCGGTGATCGGGGCCAACGGGGCCGGGAAATCCACGCTGCTGGCGACGATCGCTGGCCTGACCCCGCCGACCTCCGGCACCGTGACGGTCGCCGGAACGACCGCCGGGGACGCGGAGGAGCGGTCCGCGTTGCTCGGCGCACTCACCCACACCACCATGCTGTACGACCACCTGACCGGCCGCGAGAACCTCGAACTCCACGCTCGCCTGCGCGGCCTGTCGAGGACCCGGGTCGAGGACGTGATCGATCAGATGGGACTCGCCGAGATGGCCGATCGGCCGACGGCCGGTCGCTCCCATGGGACGCGCAAGCGGCTCGCGCTGGCCCGTGCACTATTGCACGACCCGCCGGTGCTGCTGCTCGACGAACCCTTCGCGGGGTTGGACCCGGCCTCGAGCCAGCGGTTGATGCGGACACTCGAGATACTCCGGGGATCGCACACGATCCTGTTCTCGACCCACGACCTCGCACGTGCCACCGCCGCTGCCGACCGGATCGTGGAGATCGACGCGGGCAGGATCACCGCGATGCGATCGACCGCGCCGAGCCACCCGCCGCCCGCCCCCGTAGGGGGCCCACATCGGGCCGGCCACCAGGAGCGAACGCAACCTGCCGGGATGCTGCGCACCGCCTGGGAGATCGTGCGCAAGGACCTGGTCGTCGAGACCCGGAGCCGGGCGATGGCCACCTCCGTGCTGATGCTGGCCGTCCTGCTCGCCACCGTGCTCGGCATGGCCTTCGAGCCCCTCGCGGGGAGTCCCCACGCGGTGAGCGGGGTGCTGTGGGTGCTGGTCGCGTTCACCGGCCTGCACGGGCTCGTTCGGAGCTTCGACGAAGACGCCCGTGACGACGCGCTGCGGGGGCTGCTCCTGGCGGGTGCCGACCCCGCCGGGATCTACCTCGGCAGGGTCGTCAGCACGACCCTGGTCCTGCTCACGGTGGCTGGCGCGGCGACCCTCACGGTGGCGGTCCTGTTCGCCGCCCCGGCCCTGCTGCATGTGCTGCCGCGCCTGCTGATCGTCGTGACCCTCGCGGTCGTCGGCCTCGCGGCCGTCGGCACGATCCTGACGGTGCTGGCGCGCCACTCGCGGCTCGGCGAGACGCTCCTGCCGCTGCTGTTCCTGCCGTTGGCCGTCCCGGTGCTGCTGGCCGGGATCGATTCCGTGGTGATCCTGCTCGAGGCCGGCGAGCTGGACGGAGGCTGGGTGCGCGTGCTCGTCGCGTACGCGGTCGGGATGCTCGCCGCCGGCACCGTCGTCTTCGACCATGCTGTGGAGGGATGAGCCATGCGCCTACGTTCGATCGGACTCCTGGGGTTCGGGATGGCCTTCGCCGCCTCGTTCCTGGTCGTGACACAGGCGTCCCGCGAGTTCTACGGGGTCGACCACCCCGTCAACCTGCTGTTCTACGCCCACGTGAGCGTGGCCTGGGTCGGGTTCGCCGGGCTCGTGATCGCGGCCATCGCGAGCGCAGCGTTCCTCCACCGGCAGGTACTGAGTCGTAGCTGGCTCGCCCAGGCGGCGGTGCGCGTCTCGTTCGTGTTCCTCACCCTGACCCTGGCCACCGGGATGGTCTGGGGGAGGTTCATCTGGAACTCGTGGTGGGAGTGGAGCGACATCCGGCTGGTGACCGCCCTGCTCGTGTGGCTCATCTACGCCGGCTACCTCCTCTACCACCAGCACGCGCAGGACATCGGCGATCTGCGGCGAGGTGCCGTGTTCTGTGTGATGGCCTCCGTATCGGCGCCGATCACCGTCGCGTCGACCAGGTTGTGGCAGAGCCCTTTCCACGGCACCACGATGGGCGGCGACAGCGTCACGATCCACTACCCCGCGTTCGCCCTCGCCCTGGTCGGCACGTCAGCCATCTACGTCTACCTCGTCGCACTGCGGCGGAGGCTGCACGCGGCCCAACCGGCTGCGGAAACCAACCTGGAGGTCGTGCGATGACCGGTCTGGAGTACGTGCTCACGGTGACCTTCGTCGCCGTCTGGCTGATCCCGCTCGGGCTCGCGATGCGGTGGGAACAGCAGCTCCGGCGCGCGGAGCAAGCTGCCGAGCAGGAGCCTGTGCGGACCGACCTCGACGGCCCGCGCATCGCAACGCCTGCGGAGGTGGACGGACGGTGAAGCGTCGTGTCCGCTACATCGTCGCGGCGACCGTGTCGGTCGCTGCTATGACCAGCGTGCTGGTCGGCACGCTGCAGGCCTCGGTGCCGTTCGTCACACCCGCCCAACTCGACGCGGACCTCGATGGCCGGCGCGTGCAGGTCGAAGGCATCGTCGAGGCCATCACCAGCGAGCAGGATCACCTGTCACTCGAGGTGACCGACGGCGGCTCCGCCACGGTCGTCGTCACCTACGCCTACACCGAGACCCGCCCGCTCACCCTCGAGACCGGACGCGTCGTGGTCGCCAAGGGCCAGTACCTCGACGGCATCGTCCAGGCCAACCAGGTCTCGGTTCGCGCGCACGAGCAACCGTAATGCCACCTCGGCACTGCTCATCAGACCTGCACGATCAGCGTTCCGCGCATGCCGGCCGCGGCCGGGCCGGGGGACCGTGCAGATGAACCCGTACCCGCCCGGTTGGTCCACCTGCAGGACGCCCGACGCGGAACAGTCGTGCCGGGGTCGACGACGAAACGCACGTCGAGGACCTCGATGGCGAGGCCGGGCAAGACCTGACCGGCGCTGTCGAGGGTCAAGTTGGCCCGCCCCCCAGATAGTCGACCGCGACAGCCA
>JBLRWQ010000108.1:0-6503 GCA_047921175.1 Nitriliruptoraceae bacterium
GCCGACGAGCCGTTCCACTCCCAGCACTACCGGGTCAACGTGGCCGGCGGTGACGGCTCCGGAACGTCCGGTGAGGGTCCGGCCGAGGCCATCCTGGCCGTCGAGGTGGCGGGGGTGCGCAAGCTCGGTGCCGGGGAGGGCAACGGGCCGGTCGACGCGCTCGACCACGCCTTCCGCAACGCCGTGAACGGCACCTGGCCGCAGCTGGACCGGATCAGCCTGTCGGACTACAAGGTCCGGATCCTGGAGGCCACCGCCGGTACGGACGCGATCACCCGGGTGCTGGTCCGCTCCACCGACGGCACCCGTTCCTGGGACACCGTCGGGGTCCACCCGAACGTGGTCGAGGCGTCCTGGATGGCGCTGTCCGACGCCTACACCCACGCGATCCTGCGGGTCGACTGGACGCACGAGGAGGCCTGATCGTCGCGGTGACCGCCGCGGCCCGCACGCCTGGGCCGTGGCTCAGGCCGTGCGGCTGCTCAGGCGGATGCCGACCGCGTCCGCCTGCCCGCGGCCGCGCAGGCGGGCCGCGAGCAGGAAGGCGCGTGCCTGCCAGCCGTAGCGGCTGACGAGCCGTCGCTGCACCTGCTCGACCTGGTCATCCAGGATGACCGCGGTTGCCTCCGCCGGCTCGCCGCGGAGGCGGCCCCGAGCGTCACAGGCCGCCACGGTGCAGGCCGGGGTGTGGCGCAGCCGCTTGACCTTGCCCGAGGACGCCTCGGTGTAGACGAGCACGGTCCCATCGGGTTGTGGGACGAACCAGACCGGGGTGGCCACCGGCTCGCCGCTGCGCCGGAAGGTCGTCAGCGACAGGTAGCGGGCCTGGTCCAGGTGGGTCGCGAGGTCGACCGGGGTGGTCATCGTGGGTCCCCTGACGCTGGCGGATCGGACGGGGTCTCCCGGTAGGGTAGAGCCGACGAGGAGGGCGGGATGTCCACGACGAGGCGTCGGTTCGTCCGGTTCCTGTATGAGGGCACGCCCCGCTACGGCCTGCTCGACGGCACCGAGGTAGCGATCATCGACCCGCACCCCTTCGCCGCCCACGCGGCCACGGGCGAGCGGGTCCCCCTCGAAGGGCTCAAGCTGCTGGCCCCGGTGCTGCCCTCCAAGATCGTGGCGGCGGGCCGCAACTACGCCGACCACGCCGCGGAGATGGGCAACGAGGTCCCCACCGAGCCGCTGCTGTTCCTCAAACCGTCGTCGAGCGTGATCGGGCCCGGGGAGGCGATCCGCCTGCCGTCCGACCTGTCGTCCGAGGTGCATCACGAGGTGGAGCTCGCGGTCGTGATCGGAGCCCTGCTGCAGCGGGTCACCGCGGAGCAGGCCCTCGCCGGCGTGTTCGGGGTCACGATCGCGAACGACGTCTCCGCCCGGGACCTGCAGCGGACCGAACCACAGTGGTTCGGCGCCAAGGGCTTCGACTCGTTCTGCCCACTCGGGCCGGCCATCGCCGTCGGGCTCGACCTCGACGACCTCCGGTTGCGGTGCAGCGTGGACGGCGAGCTGCGCCAGGACGGCACCACCGCGGACCTCATCCAGAAGGTCCCGGAGCTCGTCAGCCGGATCTCCCAGGTGATGACCCTGCTGCCCGGTGACGTGGTCCTGACCGGGACCCCCGCGGGGGTCGGGCCGATCGAGCCCGGCCAGACCGTCCGCGCGGAGATCGACGGCATCGGGGTGCTCGAGAACCCCGTGGTGGACCGCAACGCCCCGACCCCGGCGACCAACGGGCACGGCTGACCGTCCGCCACCCTGCGCCCTGCGGCCAGGTCGGCCTGCTCCGGGAGCTTCGCGGGGGTGGTGTCCGAGCACCGTTCGGCCGGCGGCTAGCGTTGCGCCGACCGCTGCCCGCCGACAGCCGAGGGGTCGCAGGTGGCCGACGTGCCGAACGTGCTCGCCCAGCGCTACGCGAGCGACGAGATGGTCGCCCTGTGGGCACCCGCGGGCAAGGTCGTGCTGGAGCGGGAGCTGTGGCTCGCGGTGCTGCGCGCCCAACGCGACCTCGGTGTCGCGGTCCCCGACGGGGTGGTGGAGGCCTACGAGCGGGTCATCGGCGACGTCGACCTCGCCGCGATCGCGGCGCGGGAGCGGGTCACCCGCCACGACGTGAAGGCCCGCATCGAGGAGTTCTGCGCCCTGGCGGGCCACGAGCACATCCACAAGGGCATGACCTCCCGGGACCTGACCGAGAACGTCGAGCAGCTCCAGGTCCGCCGCTCCCTCACGCTGGTCCGTGGCCGCATCGTGGCGGCGCTGGCGCTGCTCGCCGCGCGGGCATCCGAGTACCGGGAGCTGGTGCTGACGGGGCGGTCGCACAACGTGCCGGCCCAGGCCACCACGCTCGGCAAACGCTTCGCCTCCGCGGGGGAGGAGCTGCTCCAGGCCCTGCACCGGGTCGACGACCTGCTGGCGCGCTACCCGCTCCGCGGGCTCAAGGGCCCGGTCGGGACCCAGCAGGACCTGCTCGACCTGCTCGGCAGCGCCGAGGCGGTGGAGGAGCTGGAGCGACGGGTCGCGGACCACCTCGGCTTCAGAGCCCGGTTCGGATGCGTCGGGCAGGTCTACCCGCGCTCGCTCGACCTCGACGTCGTCGCCGCGCTCGTGCAGGTGGCGGCCGCCCCGTCGAGCCTCGCGACGACGCTCCGGCTCATGGCCGGTGCGGAGCTCGTCACGGAGGGTTTCCAGCCCGGCCAGGTCGGGTCCTCGGCGATGCCGCACAAGATGAACGCCCGCTCCTGCGAGCGGATCGTGGGGCTCCGCCACGTGCTCACCGGCCACCTCGCCATGGTCAGTAGCCTCGCCGGCGACCAGTGGAACGAGGGGGACGTGTCCTGCTCGGTGGTCCGCCGGGTCGCGCTGCCTGATGCGTTCCTGGCCCTGGACGGCCAGCTCGAGACCTTCCTGACCGTGCTCGCCGAGCTCGGTGCCTACCCGGCGGTGATCGAGCAGGAGCTCGCCCGCACGCTGCCGTTCCTGGCCACCACCAAGGTGCTGGTCGCCGCCGTGCGCGCCGGCGTCGGCCGCGAGACGGCGCACGAGGTCATCAAGGAGCACGCCGTGGCCGTTGCGCTCGAGCTGCGCGAGGAGGGCCGCGCCGACAACGACCTGCTGGAGCGTCTCGCCGCCGACGAACGCCTGCCGCTGAGCCGCGGCGACCTCGACGCCCTGGTCGCGGACCCGTTGACCTTCACCGGTCGGGCCGTCGAGCAGGTGGACGCCTTCGTCGCCGCCGTCGCGGCGCTGGTGGACGCCGACCCCGAGGCGGCCCGCTACCGCCCGGCTCCCATCCTGTGATCCACCCCGAGGTGGGCCCGCTCCCGGCCTGCCCCGTCCTGCCCATCCACACGCCTGCGGAGGCACCGTGAGCACCGAGCAGACCCCTGAGCGGCCCGCCGACGACCACGGTCGGATCGAGCTGACCTACGGGCTCGATGACCGGCCCCGACCGTTCCCGAAGGCGCTGGCGCTCGGCGTCCAGCACGTGCTGACGATGTTCGGCGCGACCGTGGCGGTGCCCTTCATCGTCGCGCCGTTCCTCGGCTTCGATGCCCGCCAGCTCGCCGTCCTGCTGAGTGCGGTGTTCATCACCGCGGCGGTCGCCACCGTGCTCCAGGTCACGGTCGGCTCGCGCCTGCCGATCGTGCAGGGCATGTCGTTCGCCTTCCTGGGCCCGGTGATCGGCATCGCCGCGGCCTACCCCGGCGAGGATGCGATGCGCTACATCGCCGGGGCGATCATGGCCGGGGCGTTGGTCGAGATGCTGGTCGGCTTCGGCGGGCTCGGCGGGCTGCTCCGCCGCTACGTGACCCCGATCACGATCGCGCCGGTGATCGCGCTGATCGGGTTGTCGCTGTACGACGCGGCGGTCATCAACTCCCAGGGCAACTGGTGGCTGGCGCTCGCCACCGTCACGCTCATCCTCCTGTTCGCCCTGGTGCTGGCGCCCAAGGTGCGGGTCTTCTCCCTGTTCCCGATCCTGCTGGCCGTGCTCGCCGCCTACCTCGGCGTCCTCGCCCTGTCGGTGCTGGGCGCCATCGCGCCCGGCACCGCGGCCCACGTCGACTTCGCGGTGGTGGGCGAGACCCCCTGGTTCCGCGGGTTCGAGATCGGTGCCGGCGGGCTGCTGTTCCCCTGGGGCACGCCGCTGTTCGACCTCGGCTTCTTCGTCGCGATCCTGGCCGCCTACCTCGCCTCGATGGTCGAGTCCTTCGGGGACTACCACGCGATCTCCCGCATGGCCGGCCAGGGCGACCCGGACGCCCGCACCATCAACCGCGGGCTCGGTATGGAGGGTGTCGGCTGCTTCCTGACCGGGCTGTTCGGCGGGTTCGCGTCCACCTCGTACTCGGAGAACATCGGCCTGGTCGGCCTCACCAAGGTCGCCAGTCGCTACGTCGTCGTGCTGGGCGCCGGGGTGCTGCTGCTGCTCGGGCTCGTCAGCAAGGTCGGCGGGGTCATCGCCACGATCCCCGTCCCGATCGTCGGTGGGGTCTACCTGGCGCTGTTCGGCCTGATCGCCGCCATCGGGCTCGCCAACCTGCGGCGCGTCGACCTCGACTCGCAGCGCAACCTGATGATCGTCGGGTTCGTGCTGTTCATGGGCTTCGTCGTGCCGCAGTACTTCGGCAGCTACGCCGGTGACGACTGGACCCTGTTCGGCATCGACTGGCTGACCTCGATCGTGCGCGCGGTCGGAAGCTCGGGGGTCGCGGTCGCCGCGGTGCTCGGGCTCCTGCTCGACAACCTCATCCCCGGCACCGACGCCGAGCGGGGCGTCGGCACCTACGACCTGCCTGGCGCCCGGGGCCGGCCTGGCGAGCAGGGCTGACCCGGATCGGCCGTCCGGCGGGTATCCGCTCCGCATCCCCGTAGGCTGCACCCGTCCCGACCGTCGAGGAGCACCGTGAGCACCCCACCGTCACCCCGCGTGCGGTTCTGCCCGGCCCCGTCCGGGTGGCTGCACGTCGGCAGCGTCCGCGCGGCGCTGTACAACTGGCTGCACGCCCGCGGCCACGGCGGCAGCTTCGTGTTCCGCATCGAGGACACCGACGCCACGCGCGCCACCGAGGACTCGATGCGCTCGATGATCGAGGCGCTCGAGTGGATGGGGCTGGACTGGGACGAGGGCCCGGTGCTCACGCGTGACGGTGCGCTGTCCAGCCGCGGCGCCTTCGGTCCGTACCGCCAGTCCGAGCGCCACGCGCTGTACGCCGCGGTGGCCCGCCGGCTCGAGGCCGCCGGTCACGCCTACCGCGATCACCGCACGGCCGAGGAGCTCGAGGCCTGGCGCGAGGCACACCGCACGGGCGAGGGGCAGGGCCCGCCGGTCGTCAAGGCTGACGGGTTCGAGCACACGAGCGAGGAACTCGAGCGCTACGCCGCCGAGGGCCGCCCGGCCAGCCTGCGCCTGCGTACCCCCCTCGACGGCGAGGTGGTGGTCGATGACCTGGTGCGCGGCGAGGTCCGCTTCGCCTGGTCGACCATCTCCGATCCCGTGATCCAGCGCTCGGACGGCACGGCGACCTACCCGCTGGCCAACGCGACCGACGACCTCGCGATGGGTATCGACCTCATCTGCCGCGGGGAGGACCTGCTGTCGGTCACCCCGCGCCAGGTCCGGCTCCACGAGCTGCTGCTGACCGACGGCCTGCTGGACGACGCGCTCGCCGAGGTGGGCCTACCCGCCCGTGCCCCGGGCTTCGGGCCGGTCCGCGCCTTCGCGCACCTGCCGATGGTGGTCGGCATGGACCGCAAGAAGCTGTCCAAGCGGCACGGCTCGGTGTCGATCCAGGAGTTCCGTCGCCAGGGGTTCCTGCCGGAGACGCTGCGCAACTACCTGGCGCTGCTCGGCTGGTCCCCGGCCGACGGCCGCGAGCGGCTGAGCGACGAGGAGCTGGTGGCCGAGTTCGACCTGGCACGGGTCGGCCGCTCCCCGGCCGCCTTCGACGTGGACAAGCTGACCGCTTTCAACGGCGAGCGCATCCGCGAGCTCGAACCGATGGAGCTCGCGATGCGCCTGCTCCCGCAGCTCGACGGCACGGTCCGCGAGGAGCACCTGCTGCACCCCCCGGTCAGCTCCGAGCAGCTCGCGATCATCACCGGGCTGGTGCCGCTGATCCAGGAGCGCATGCAGCGCCTCGACGAGGTCTGGAGCTACGCCCCGGCCTTCCTCGCCCCGGAGGTGGAGCTCGACGAGGCGGCGGTCGCGAAGGTGCTCACCAAGGCCGGTGCCGTGGAGGCCCTGGAAGCCGCGCTGGAGGTGCTGACGAGCGCCGCGTGGAACACCGAGGCCATCGAGGCGGCGCTGCGCGCCCTGCCGGAGCGGCTCGGCATCGGGTTCGGCAAGGTCGCCCAGCCGATCCGCGTCGCGGTCACCGGCTCCTCGGTCAGCCCACCCCTGTTCGAGTCGCTCGCGCTGCTCGGGCGGACCCGGTCGCTGGAGCGGATCGAGGCAGCCATCCCGGTCGCGAAGCAGGCGCGCGGCGAGGGTTGAGGCGCCG
>JBLRWQ010000109.1:0-6420 GCA_047921175.1 Nitriliruptoraceae bacterium
CCGGTGGGGCGATCTGGTTCATCCCAAGACGTCCACCTCGCGGCGCACGATCCCGCTGCGGGCCGAGGTCGCCGCCGAGCTCGAAGCGTGGGACCAGCGGCAGCGGCAGCGGGCAACTGACGGCTTCGACAACGTCTACGGCCTGGTCTTCACCACCCGCACCGGCCGCCCGATCGAGCAGCGCAACGTCAGCCGCGCTTTCCATCGGGCACGCGTCGCTGCCGGCGTCGACCACGGCAGCCTCAAGACCTTCCGCTCCACGGTCGCGACCCAGCTCGCGGATGCCGGCCTGCACCCGAGCAAGGTCCAGGCGTTCCTCGGCCACGCGCATGTCACGACCACGATGACCTACTACACCGCGATCACCGACGTCGACGAGGCCGCTGACCTCCTACCCGACCTCTAGCGACGCTCCAAGTCGCGGGCTCGTCGCTCCGATTCGAGCGCGGACGTCCCTCGACCTGTAGCCCATGGAACCCATGTGTTGGGCAGCCAAGCATCATGCCCGATCGGCGAGGCGTTCCCAGCCGGGACAGGCGGCCGCGACATCGGCTGGGGACAGGTCCAGCCCAGCCTTCGCTGCATCGCTGACGACCCACGCAGCGAGCTCCTCGGGTGTGTCGGTACCGGCGTAGGCGAGCACCGTGCCGTCCCGCGGATCGCGGCACCGATACAGGCCGGTCAGCGCCCCCAGGGCGAGCTTCGCGGCGGCTTCGTGCATCCCCAGTCGTGCTCGACGACGCATGTCGTCGACGAACGGCCGAACCGCGCCTTCCACCAACTCGTAGGCGGCGTCCGTCTCGTGCACGTACCCGCCGCCGGGCTGTCGCCCCGCCCGCACCGCGAGATCGGCGAGCCCGAGCTCCACGAACGCCGAGCGGACCTCGACCGCGACCGACTCGACCTGGACCTTCCCCAAGAGCGCCGTCGCGAGCCGCTCCACGTCCGCCTGCAGCTCCGGCCGGTCGTGGAGCAAGGCCGCCAGGACAGCTGCTCGCTCACGTTCATCCAGGTGGTCGTACACGGAGGGGAGGGTGGATGGCGCACGGCGCGTCATGCTGAGACCTTCCGGTGACGGCGATCCGACCGGCCGCTCCGCGAGATCGGCCAGCGTGCAGGATGCAACTCGCCGGACGCTACGGGACGCCTGTGACTGCCCGACGACTCCGCTCCGAATCGTGGACGCCGGCCTCACCCCCTCGCTGCCGAACGAACCTCAACTCCACCGGAGGTCGGCGATCGGGCCCGTGGCGTGTCCCATCAGCTGAGCGCGTGGGGTGTGGGCGACGAGGACGCTGCTCGGCTCGGCTGCGGTCGCGCAGCTGCCAGGAGTCGGGGCAGTCACGAGCACACGATCGTCGTCGGGGTCGGGAGCCAGATCCACCGGTGTGCATCGCGGTACTTCTGGCGGACAACCCTCTTTCGTTTCTTTCGATTCGCAGCTACCCTTGTGATCCGGCCGGAGGGACGAGATGAGCGACCACGATCTCAGTGAGCGAACGATCTTTCCGCCGGAGGACTCGGTGCTCCGCCAGCTCGAGGAGTTCATCGAGTCCGTGCCGGTGGCCGAACTCAGGAGTCCAGAAGGGCGTTCTACCCCGATCCCGGACGAGGTCTACGAGGTCCTGGGCGAGGTCGTCGAAGCCTTGTCGCGTGGCCAAGCCATCACGGTCGCTCCACACGACCAGACACTCACGACGCAGGAGGCCGCCGACCTGTTGGGCATCAGTCGTCCCACGCTCGTGAAGCTCCTCGAGCGCGGCGAGATCCCCTACACCCAGCCGGGACGCCACCGGCGGGTCAAGCTTGCCGACGTGCTCAGCTTCCGACAGCAGAACCGGGAGGCGGCGGAGCGCGGGCTGGACGAGCTGGTCGAGATCTCCGAAGAGGCGGACCTGTACCGCGATGATGTCACCTCGACTCGTCTGCGGCGGTAGGTGACGGTTTGGCGTTCTCCGTAGTCCTCGACACGTGTGCCATCTTCCCGAACTACCTGCTCGACACGCTCCTGCGCTTGGCCGTAGCCGGGACCTATCGGCCGCTGTGGTCGCACGACATCCTCATCGAACTCGAGCGCAACCTGGCCCAGTTCACGACCGCCGAACAGGCTGCCCGCGTCGTTGCGAACATGAAGGAGCACTTCGAGGATGCCGAGGTCATCGGCTATCAGCCGCTCGTCCACACGATGCCCAACGACCCCAAGGACCGGCATGTCCTCGCTGCTGCGGTTCGAGCGAATGCGGCCGCCATCGTCACGTTCAACCTGAGCGACTTCCCGTCCGCCCAACTGGAACCCTTCGCCGTCGCCGCCATCCACCCCGACGAGTTCCTGTTGAACCAGCTGGGCCTCGCGCCGGGAACCGTCATCTCGACGCTCCACAAGCAGGTCGAGCGCTACCGACGTCCTCCTCGGGACGTGCCGGCCCTGCTCGCCGCCCTCGAAGCGAGTGGGGTGACCGAGTTCGCGGCGGAGGTACGCCGCCATCTACCACCCCATCCGCGCACGTGACTTCAGGAGAAGCCCAACGACATCCACAACGGTCCCTGGCTCGTTGCGAGTCACACGGCCGGCGCGGCGGGCAGGAAGCCGGGTCCGGGTGAGGACTATCTGTGCCCTAACTCCCGCGAGCACGGTGGCTCACGGCGGACATCGGTGGACCCCGGCCGTGCGTTCGCCCTGGTCAGGACGTGTTTCCTGGACGAACCTGGCGTGCGGTGGACGCCTTCGATCGCACTCTTAACCGGCAGGTTCGGGGTTCGAGTCCCTGGCGGCGCACATCCGAGGACCGGCCCGTAGCGGCCGGTTCTCGGCGTTTCACGGGTAGTCGCCCATCGACGCTTGACCGCGTTCTCCCCAGGCTGCGCCCGAACGGCGCCCTAACTCCTCGCGCCTCCTGCTCACCGTCTCGACGCACGACCGAGCGGGGCAGGAGGAGGGCGCCGTGGCGACCATCAGAGGACCACAGCGGGCCCGTCGCGGCAGCGGCAGCATCCGGCCGCGCGGGCAGCGCTGCTTCGCCCGCGTGGACCTCGGCGTCGATGCCGACGGCAAGCGGATCCGGCGCAACCGGTCGTTCGACACCCGGCGCGAAGCGCAGGCGTGGATCGATCAGCAGCGTTCCGACTCCGACGAGCTGATCCTCCCGGTCGCCGACCAGCACCTGGACGAGTACCTGCGCTGGTGGCTCGAGCACGAGGCCCCGAAGGGCAAGCCGGGCCGTGCGCCGCTCGCCGCGACCACGCGGCAGGGCTACACCCCGTCGACGGTCAACCGCATCCGCGAGACGCTCCGGTCGACCGCTTCTCTGACGAGGAGCTCGTCGCGATCCTGCAGGAGCCGAAGCGCTTCGCGGACGACCTCGCTCGCCGAGGTGCAGCGGCCACGTCGAACACGCTCCTCGATGAGCTGCTCGAGCTCCGGCGTCAGCGACACGTGCACGAGGACGACCTCCGCCTGCGTGCGGTCAACCGTCGATAGCGAAGATCGCTCCATCCTGACGGTCCGCCCGACGGCGCCAGCTGCATGCTCAGGCTATCGTGGCAAGATGCGTTAACCCACGTTAGGAACGGTCGATGGCGACAGCGACCCTCGAGCAGCTCGCGGACGAGCGTGGGCTGACGATCGAGGACATCGAACAGGCATTGCGCACGTTGCCGCGCCCGGGCGGCGGCAGCCTCTCCGAGCACGAACGCAGCGTGCTCGCCGACCTCGGCATCGACCCCGACCGCAGCGCACGCTCGCCGCTGGTCGCGGGCGTGCTGCGACGGCGCCAACTCGAGCAGGCCTCCCTGGCGACCGAGCAGGTCGCCCAGCTCCTCCGGCGCGAACCGTCCCGGATCCGCCAGCGCCTGCAGGGCCAACGCCGGTCGTTGCTCGGCTTCCACCGCCACGTGGGCCGCCGCGAGTGGCTGCTCCCGAGCTTCCAGTTCGAGCTCGGACTGCACGAGCTCGACGGCTGGGCGCGGCTCCTCCAAGCCTTGCCCCCGGCCGACGCCACCAGCCCCGTCGCCCTCGTGGCCTGGCTGACCGAGCCACAGGCCAGCCTCGATGGACGCTCACGGGCCAACGTCCTCGCCGACGGGGCCGACGTCCGGCCGCTCCTCGACGAGGCAGCCACCTTCGGCGTGCTTGCGTGACCCAGCAGCTGCCCGAGGTCCCCGCGGCGTTGCCGCGGCTGCAAGACGAACATCTGGTGGTGCTACCCGCCGGCACCGCGCTCGTGCGTCTCCACGATGTCGGTGGGCGCCACCCGAGCGAGCATGATCAGTTCCGCTGGTTCGGGCCCCTGCTCGGCGGAGGCCGCTTCGATCACCACCCCGCTGGACCGCCCGCCGACCACGCTCCCCAACACGGCCTGCTGTACGCCGCTCTGGACGACCCAACGACCTCACCGCAGCCCGCCGGTGGCGGAGGGGGCACCGTGCTCGACGTCGTATCGAGCGAGGCCGTCCAGGACGGCGACGTTCTCGCCATCACCGACGGGCTCACGCTCACCGTCTGGCGCACGTCGGGCGAGCTGCGCCTGCTGGACCTCCGCGGACCGTGGGCCCAACGAACCCGGGTCGGCGTCCATCTGTCGACGGCCCCGCATGAGCGCACCCAACCCTGGGCTCGAGCCATCCGTCGACAGGACCCACAGCTCCACGGGCTGCTCTACACGCCCGCCACCGGAGGTCGCGCGGTCGCGGCCGCCCTCAACGAGACGAGCGGCCCGTACCTGGGCGGGCGGATCGAGCTGTCCCGCCGACTGCACCACCCGCAGCTGCTCCCGCTCGTGGGCGAGGTCGGCCGGCGACTCGGGTTCTCGATCGAGGTGGTCTGACGACAGCTGTGCACCGTCGGAGATCGGGAGGCTAGAGATCGTCCTGCGCCACGGCGCGCAGCTGTCGGACGTTCGCCGGGCCGTCACCGAGCATCTCGTAGCGGAGCTTGCGAAGGTGGTCACCGAGGTGACCGGGCTGGTCGGCGGCGTCGAACACGGCGGCGGCGACGTCTCGATGGTCGCCGGCGAGGGCGGTCTCGGCCAGGAGCGCGACCGGCTGCCAGTGGCCATGGCCGAGCCCAGCGGCTGCATCGGCGAACCGCTCGTAGCTGCGGGTGGCCACCAGCACGTACAGGACAGCCTTGCGTGCCTCGTCGGCGTGCCACCGCAGCCGTACCGCGGCGTACTCATCGGCGAGGTCGGCGAGGATGGTGACCAGCAGCTCGGTCTCGCCTCGGCGGGCACGGCGGAAGGGCACCGTCTCGCTGCGGTGGAGGTGCGCGTAGTCGTCGAACGCGACCAGCTCACAGACGTCCCGCCAGTAGGTCCCGGGATCGAGCAGATCACGCCACGGCGTCTTGACGTAGGCCTGCCAGGTCTCGAGACCCAGCTGGCCGACCTCGCCGTAGGAGTCGTCTGCTCGCTCAGCCGCCTCGGCGACCACGGTCAACGCGGCGCGCCGCACCGCGAGCAGACGCTCCGGGTCGTCCCCGGCGTCCTCGACCAGTGCGGCGACCAGCCGCTCGATGTCACGGACGAGATCGAACGTCTGGCGGGCCCAGATGCCGGATCGGTCCTCGACCAACTCGCCGAGGAGCTCGTAGGGCTCGGCCGGGTCGGCCGGGAACGCTGGCCAGCTCCCGCGCAGCGCCCGTTCCCGCAGCTTCCTGCGGGGAGGATGCCGCATCGGACCGGTCAGGTCGCGGCCCGACAGGGCCTGCGTGGCGACCTTGCGGCGGGCCTTGGTCAGCACGGTCCTGTCGAGTTCGTCGGTGGCGAGCAGCTCGGCCGGGTCGATCCCGGCCGTCGCGAGCCGGATGGCGAGATCGTCGAGGTGGGCGAGTTTGGCCTGCGCGTCCTCGTCGAGGTAGCCGGTCGGATGATCGTCGAGCGCTGCGGCGACCCCGGTGAGGTCACCGTCGTGGTCGGTCACCGCGACCAGCGCGAACCAGCGGTCCCAGTGGGACCACGGTTGCCCGTGCCGTTCGGCCCACGGCTCGGGGCCGTAGATCGGAGGACGGCGTTCCATCGTCGCCCTTCCGTTCAGTCGAGCAGCCGATGCTGCGGGCCGGTCGCCCGCACGCGCAGCGCCTCGAGCGCGGTGGCGCGGCCGGCGTCGGTGAGCCGGTCGAACCGGCCCTGCCCAGGAACGTCGTGTTCGACGTGGAGCCCGAACGTCTCGAGCACCGTCAGCAGCGGCAACACGAACCGGCCCAGCTCCTCGGGCGTCAGGCCACGTCCCGACAGACGGTCGTGCCAGCCCGCCTCGGCCGCGAGCTCCGCCAGCCCGACCAGCAGCTCGCGCCGTCCGACCTGCTCGTGGTCGAGGAGCAGCAGCAGCGCACACTCGCGGGCGAACCCGTCGAACCCACCCGGCCCGGCGATCGCCGACGCCAGCGCCCGCCACGCCGCGACGTCGTCGGCCGCCAGCGTCGTG
>JBLRWQ010000110.1:0-6417 GCA_047921175.1 Nitriliruptoraceae bacterium
CCTCCTCGACGGGGGGGGACGGGGGTCAGACGGCTGGGGGTCAGGGGGGGTCAGGCGGTGGCTGGTGCCGCCGGGGCCGAGCCGTCCTGCCGCCAGCCGACCAGGACGTGCTCCAGGGCCTCGAGCCGGGCGGCCCAGCCCGGACCGCACGGGGTCACCAGCAGGCGGCGCGCGCCGTGATCGGACGCGACGTCCACGCCCGGCCCGTCCGCGGCGCCTGCGGTGGCCGTGGTGGCCGCGGTAGCTTCCCCGGCCCCGACGGGGTGCTCGCGCCGGACCTCGAGCCGGACCTCGAGCCGGACCTCGAGCCGGTCCTCGGGCAGCAGGTGCGCGATCCGGTCCGCCCACTCCACGAAGGTGACGACGTCGGGGGCGAACACGTCCTCATCGAGGTCGTCGACGTGCGTCAGCCCCTCGAGCCGGTAGACGTCGACGTGGACGAGTGGGACCGGCGCCGGCAGGTGCTTGACGAGGACGAAGGTCGGCGAGGTCACCGGGAGCGTGACCCCGAGCGCGGCGGCGGCACCCTGGACCAGCGCCGTCTTGCCGGCCCCGAGCTCCCCGGCCAGTGCGACCACGTCCCCCGGTCGGAGCCGACCGGCGATCGCCCGGCCGACGGCGCGGGTGTCCTGCACCGAGGTGGTGGCGAGCTCGAGGGTGACGTCGGGCACGGGGATCGCCTCGCTGGCTGCGGGAGCCGGCGGACCGTCCCGGCTCCCGGTCAGTCGTCTGCAGGCGCGGGCCGGTCCGCGTCCCGCAACCGCGACCGTAGCTCCCTGCGGGCCTCGGCACCCGTGCCCATCGTGCCGTCGAGCACGGCCTTGGCGGTAGCGAGGTCACGACGCAGGCCCTTGGCGGCGGCCGGGACACCCCGCGCCACCTCGGCCGGGTGGTAGGTCGGGATCAGGGTGATGCCGCCGCGGACGTCGAGCCGGTAGCCGACGACGCGCGCGAAGGGGACCGCCCGGCCGAGCACGACGTTCGTCGCGAGCTCCCCGAGGGCGACCACCACCTGGGGTTCGACGAGCGCCAGCTCGCCGGAGAGGTGCCCGGAGCAGATCGTGGCCTCCTCCAGCGTCGGCGGCCGGTCCCCCGGGGTCCTGCAGCGCACCACGCAACTGCGCCGCACGGTGTCCGGGTCGAGCCCGGCCCGGAGCAGCGCCTGGTCCACGACGTTGCGCTGGCTGCCGGCCAGCGCGTGGCCGTGGACGTCCTCGTGGCGCCGCGGCACGTCGGTGACGATCATCAGCCGTGCGTCACGCGGACCGTCGCCGATGACCGGGTGGGTCCGGCTCTTGTGGAGGCCGCAGGCGGTGCAGCCCTTCACCGCACGCTCGTGCCCGCGAGCGGACCTCGGCCCCGGATCCACGATCGGGATGGACGTCGTCGCCACGGCAGACCTCCCGCCGGGTGGGCGTCGTTGACCACACGGCCTGAGGCGACCGTATCCGCCGGACCTCGACCCCGTCCATCCGGCCACCGGCCGGGACCGCAGACCGCGCACTTCTGCAAGCACCCCGCCGGCCGGCGCCCGCGAGCGCCCGGCCGAGGTCCGCCACCCGGGCCGATCAGGCGTCGGCGAGCCCCGGCAGCACGGGCCCACCGGGCAGCGTCGGCGCCGAGGTAGCGGTCAGCACCGCGCGCCGGCAGGCGTCCGCCACCGCCTCGGCGGCCAGGTGGGCGACGAGGTCGACGCTGGCCGCCACCTCACCCGTGGCGAGCGCGAACAGGGCGTCGCCGTCCGCGCTGGTGTGGGCGGGGCGGAGGGCACGGGCGATGCCGGAGTGCCCGAGGTCGGCCACCCGGGCCACATCCCGCTTGGGCAGCCGCGCGTCGGTGACGATGCAGCCGATCACGGTGTTGCCGGTGGGGCCGGCAGCCGGGTCGGCCGCTCCACCCGCCGGCCCGTCGACGATCGGCGCGAAGGGGTCCACCTCGGGGAACCGCGCCACCTCGTCACCGACACGGGCGCGTGCGAGCCACGACCCGTCCTCGGCGACCACCTCGCCGAGCGCGTTGTTGGCCACGAGCGCAGCGACGGTCACTCCGCCGGCGCGACGGACGGCGACGCCCTGGCCGCTGTGCCAGGCGTGCTCGAGCCCGGCGACCTTCGCGACGGTGCAGCCCGTGCCGACCCCGACCCGACCCTCGGCGAGCGGCGCGTCCGCGACATCCGCATCCGCCGCCTCCGCAGCCTCGCAGGCCGCCCAGCCGGCGTCGGCGTCCGGGCGTTCCTCGGGGGCCAGCACCGCCGCGTCCAGCACGATCGCGGCCCCGACGATGGGGACGACGGCCCCGAGCACGGGATAGCCGCGTCCGCGGGCCTCCAGCCACCGCGCCACGCCGTCCGCGGCCGCCAGGCCGAAGGCCGACCCGCCCGCCAACACGACGCCGTGGCAGACCTCCACCTTGCCGGCGGCGGACAACGCCGCCGCCTCCCGGGTCCCCGGCGCCGAGCCGCGCACCGCCACCGCGCCGACCGTCCCCGCGGGCGGCAGCACGACGGTGCAGCCGGACACCCCGGCAGGCGAGGTCCAGGTCCCGACGCTGACACCCGCGACCCCGAGCACCATCAGCTGGCCTCCCGGCGCACGGCCTGCGCAGGAGTGAGCCGGGTCCAGCTGTCGCCCTCGCCGGCCAGCTCCCAGCGGCCGTCCTCGGCCCGGGCCACCTCGCCGGCGAGGTGGCGACGCAGCACCTCGGCGACCTCCTCGCCGGCCTCCAGCAGGCTCATGTGGCCGACCCGGTCGAGCTCCACCACCCCGGCCTTCGACCGCTCGGCCATGCGCCGGGTCAGGCTCGCGGGCGTGAGCCGGTCGTGGCTGCCGACCACCAGCGTCGTCGGCACGTCCCGGAGCGCGTCCAGCCCCCGGTCCTCGTCGACCGTGAGGATCGGCTCGACCAGCCCGGCGACCACGTCGAAGCCGCTGGCCAGCAGCATCTCCTGGGTGAAGGCGACCACCTCCGGGTCGGCGTCGGGCCCGACGCCGGTCCAGCGGGCGAGCAGGAACGACAGGTCCGAGGTGGAGGTGTAGATCCGTTCCGCGCCGCGGACCACGCGCGGGTCCCGGAGCGAGGGCACCAGGCGGCGGATCACCCGGTCGAGCCGGGCCGCGCTGCGGATGCCGATCTCCAGGGTGAGCCGCTCGGCGCGGGCCGAGGAGGTCGTGGACAGCAGCACCGCCCCGGCGAGGCGTGCACGCACCGCGTCGTGCCGACGGACGGCGTTGAGGATCGTCATGCCGCCCATCGAGTGCCCGGCGACGACCACCGGCCCCGGACGGGTGGCCTGCTCGAGCACCGTGGTCAGGGTGTCACCGAGCAGGTCGAGGTCGTAGTTGCCGTCGTCCGGTGGCCCGGTGCGGGCGTGACCGGGCTGGTCGTAGGTGACGATGCGGACCCGGTCGGCCAGCCGGCGGACCTGCTCGTGCCAGGCCCGGCCGGTGCAGACCCACCCGTGGGCGAGCACCAGCTGGGGGGCGTCCTCGGGGCCGTAGGACTCCACGGCGATCCGCACCCCGCGGGGGCCCTCGAGCTCACGGATCTCCCCGGCGATGCTGCCGAGCGGCACCTCGCGCGGCTCGAGCTCGGGCACGAGCTTGCCGCGCACCACGATCCGCTCCAGCGCGAACCCGGCGGCGGCCCCGGCGAGCAGCGCACCGCCGATCCCGACCGCCAGGGCCCCACGTCGTGCCACGATGCGTCTCCTTCGAACCCGCGACGTCCACCACCGGCGGTGGGCGTCCGCGGCCGTGCGAGCGACCGAGCCCTGCCCAGGCTACTGACCGCCACCGAGGTGGATGCGCGGCAGCCGGGCCGACAGCGAGGTGGCGATCTCGTAGGTGATGGTGTCGGCGGCCTCGGCCCAGTCCTCGGCGCGGATGGCCAGCTCCCCGGCGCCGTCATCGCCGCCGAGCAGGACCACCTCGTCCCCGACGGCCACCTCGTCGTCCCCGCACCACACGAGCAGCTGGTCCATGGTGACGGTCCCGACCATCGGCCGTCGCCGCCCGCCGAGCAGCACCTGGGCCCGGTTGGTCAGACGTCGCGGGACGCCGTCGGCGTAGCCGATCGGCACGGTCGCCACGATCCCGTCCTCCGGCGCCCGCCAACGGTGACCGTAGGACAGCGGGGTGCCGGCCTCCACACGCTTGACGAGGGAGACCTCCGAGACCAGCCGGAGCGCCGGTTGCAGCCCGAACGCGGCCGCATCCACCTCGGCGGAGGGGGAGAGCCCGTAGATGCCGATGCCCGGACGGACCAGGCTGTGGTGGCTGTCCGGGTGGAGCAGCACCCCGGCGGTGTTGGCGGCGTGGACCAGCCGGGGCCGGATCCCGACCCGTGCCGCCAGACGACGGGCCCGCTCGAAGGCCGCCAGCTGCTGGCCGGTCGTCGGTACCTCGGCCTCGTCGGCGCGCGCCAGGTGGGTCCACACCCCCTCCACCTCGATGCCCTCGGCGGCGGCGAGCTGGTGCAGCCGTGCGTCGAGGTCGTCCGGCGCGATCCCGACCCGACCCATGCCCGTGTCGACCTTGACGTGGACACGCACGGGTCGACCATGCACCTGCCCGTGGGCGTCGAGGACCGCGATGAAGGGTTCGCGGTAGACCGTCGGGGTGAGCTCGGCGGCCAGCAGGTCCTCGACCGCCGCGATCGGCGGCTCCGACAGCAGCAGCACGGGGACCTCGAGCCCCGCCTCGCGCAGCTGCAGCCCCTCCTCGACCAGGGCCACCGCGAGCCAGGTGGCCCCACCGGCCAGGGCGGCCCGGGCGACCGGGACCGCACCGTGGCCGTACCCGTCGGCCTTGACCACGGCACACACCTCGGCGCCGCTCGCGCGCTCGCGCAGGCGGGCCACGTTGTGCGCGATGGCATCCAGGTCGACCTCGACCCGGGTGGGACGGTGCTGCGGCCGGGTGGTCGGTCCCGTTCCCGTCTCGGGCCCCGGACGGTGCGTGCGGGTCATCCTCGCTCCTCCCCCGGCGCGAGCCAGGCCTCCCACGGCAGAGCACCCCAGCAGGCGGCCGTCCGGACGGCACCCGGTCCGCGCCGCGCCCGGTGGGTCGCCGGACGCTGCGTGGTCACCGGGCGCTCCGTGACGGCCAGCCGCGCCAGGACCTGCGGCAGGGTGGCCAGCAGGTCGGTGGCCGTGGCGCGTCCCGCCCGCGTCGCCCCGGCGAGCGCCCCCGCGGCGGCGTGCCACCACACCGCCCGGGCCACGGCCAGCGGCACGTCCGTCGCGCCCGCGATGGCGGCGCCGAGCACCCCCGCCAGCACGTCCCCGGTCCCCCCGGAGCCGAGCGCCGGCCCGCCGACGGGGGTGACCCACACGCGCCCGTCCGGGGCGGCGATGAGCGTCCCCGGCCCCTTCGCGACGATGGTCGCGTCCAGGGCCGCGGCGAGCTCCGGGACCCGGACGACCCGCTGTGCCCAGGCGTCCGGGCCGTCCCCGCCGCCACCGATGCGGGCCAGCTCGCGCTCGTGGGGGGTCAGGACCAGCACCCCGCGGTGCTCGGCGAGCGCGCCGGGGTGCTCGCGGTGCACGTTCAGCGCGTCCGCGTCCAGCACGAGCCGGGCGGCCCGGCGCCGCAGCGCGGCCACGAGCGCGTGCACACCCGGCCCGGTCCCGAGCCCGGGGCCGGCCACCACCGCGCCGGGCGGCTCCGGCAGGGGTGGCAGCGCGTGGACCGCATCGGGGTCGAGGTCGTCCTCCGGGGTGACCGGCAGCCCCCGCACCATCACGCCCGCGTCGCTGCGGGCCGCCACCTCGGCGCGGGCCGGGGTGGGGGTCGCCACGGTCACGAGCCCGGCCCCCGCCGCCAGCGCGCCACCCCCGGCCAGCGCGGCGGCGCCGGAGGTCCCGACCGCGCCGGCGACCGCGAGCACGAGCCCGCGGGCCCGCTTGTCCACCGCCGGCCCGAAGGGCTCGGGCGCCGCGCCGGCGGGGGTCAGCGCCGCCCAGCTCGCGTGAGCGGCGGCGAAGGTGTCGTAGGCCGTCCCGAGCGAGCCGAGCAGGACGCGACCGGCGTGCGAGGCCCCCGGGTGCAGCACCAGCCCGCGCTTGAGCGCCCCGAAGGTGACCGTGAGGTCCGCCCGGACCGCGGGACCCGCCACCGACCCGTCGTCGGCGTCGACCCCGCTCGGCAGGTCGCAGGCGACCACGGTCGTGCCGGCGGCTGCGGCGCGGCGGAGCGCCTCGACCGCCTCCCCGGCGGTACCCCGTGGCGCGCCACGGCTGCCGGTGCCGAGCACCGCATCCACCGCCACGTCCGCCTCGGCGAGCAGCGCATCGAGGTGGGCCTGGTCGGCGGCCGGATCGTCGGCGCTGACCCACATCCCGTCACCGCCGTTGGCCACCGCCGGCTTGCACACGACCCGGCCCCACCCGCGCGCGGTCCGCAACGCCGCCAGGTCCAC
>JBLRWQ010000111.1:0-6337 GCA_047921175.1 Nitriliruptoraceae bacterium
GGGTCGGAAGGAACGCTGCGCCCACCCGGGCAGCGGGCTGGACCAGTAGGCCCACGACGGCCCCCAGATGACGAGCCACCGTGACCGGCCCCGAGCAGAGGCCTCGGCGGGTGGGGGGCGGGGACCTCGGACCCTTGCCGTCGCGCGCTGACGACGGCCACGATGGAGGCCCGGACGGAGGCAGCGCCATGACCACGGACCGGACCACGAGCCCTGCAGGCAGCATCTTCGTCGGCGTCGACCTGTCGGACTGCTCACGCTTGGCCCTGCGATGGGCCGCAGGGGCGGCTCGCCTGCTGGGTCGCCCGCTCCGTGTGATCGAGGCCTGGCACTACCCAACCGACACCGCGGTCCGCCTCGGCTCCGTCGCACTCCCTGACCCAGCCCACGCCGACGAGCTGATGATCCGACACCTCTCGACCGTCGTGCAGGCGGAGCTCGGCGACCACCCTGGCCTCGATATCGACATCGACGTGGTCCGTGGGCCGACCACGGAAGCGCTGCTCCACGTCGCGGATCAGCACGCCGCGATGATCGTGGTCGGATCGCGAGGTATCGGGGGGTTCCGGGGGCTCCTCCTCGGCTCGGTCAGCCGCCAACTCTGCGAGCACGCACCGTGCCCGGTCACCGTGGTGCGTCACCTGCCAGCGGACGAGCCGATCCGACTGGACACGATCGTGGTCGGCGTCGACGGCTCGGAGCACGCGGCACGGGCGCTGACCTTCGCGGCCGACCTCGCGGCCCGATCGCACGGCCGGGTCGTGGCCGTGCACGCCGCAGCGCCCGGTGCGATGGTCGACCGTTCGGTGGCCCCCCTGGCCACCGAGGGACGCAGCCTGCCGGAGCTGCTCGACGCCTGGTGCGAGCCCCTGCACGAGCGCGGGCTCGAGGACCACGAGTCGGTGGTGGCCGAGGGCGACGCCCGCACCGCCCTGCTCGAGGTCGCAGAGGAACGCGGCGCCGACCTGTTGGTGGTCGGCTCGCGCGGCCTGGGCCCCGTGTCACGACTGCTGCTCGGCAGCGTGTCCAGCTCGATCGTCCAGCACAGCCCCGTCCCCGTCACGGTGGTACCACGGGATCGCTGAGCGGCGCACCGCAGGCAGGCCCCCGATCCGGGTCCGCGAAGGTGCGGGGGTGCTCCGGCGACCAGCGTCATCCCAGCCACCCTGGCCAGGATGCCCTGGCGGACGGACCGGCCGACGACGGTGCGACGGCCCCGGCACGTCACGCGGCACCTCGTCACGGCTCATCACGACCCCCCCTGGGTCGGAGACCCGACCTCCTCCCAACGCCACCCGGAGCCGCCGCACCGCACCGTGCCCGATCGCGCGCATCGCCCGGGGGTGCGTCCCGGCGATCGCTGCGGTCTCCTCGACGCTGACGTCCGCCAGGCCCCGGAGGACGACGACCTCGCGCTGCTCGTCGGGGAGCGCGTCAAGAGCATCCGCGACCCAGACACCGCCGAACGTGCGTCACGGTCTGCTGGCCGGACGGCGCGTCAGGCCGGCTCGCCCGACGGAGGGACGGCGCGTCAGGCCGGCTGCCCGGCGGTGTCGAGCACCGGCCCCCCGGCCGGCTCGTAGACGCAGTACGGCTCCTCGGCGAGGTGGTCGCCGGTCACCGCGAAGGCTCGGGACCTGGAACCTCCGCAGACCGTGCGGTACTCGCAGCGGCCACAGCGGCCCAGCAGCAGCGCCGGGTCGCGCAGCTGCTGGAGCAGCGGCGCCTCGCGGTACAGCTCCGCGAGGGAGCGCTCGCGCACCGAGCCGACCGGGATGGGCAGGAAGCCACTGGGGTGCACGTTGCCGAGGTGATCGATGAAGACGAACCCCCGGCCGGCGTTGATGTCCAGCGGCGGTCGCGGCACCCGCGTGGGCAGGTCGCGCTCGGCGCGGATGTCGTCCAGCGCCGCGCGAAGGCGTCGGTAGGTCGCGCCGAGCCCGAACGCCTCGGCAGCGTCGACGTCGCCGGCGGCGCGGCGCTGGAGCACGACGCGGCGGAAGTGCGGTGCCTCGGTGGTCTTGACCGCGAGGTGGTGGGAGACGTCGACCAGCCAGTGCAGGACGTCCTCGACCTCGGCCGGGGGCAGCGCCTGGAGGGCCTCACCACGACCGGTCGGGACCAGCAGGAACACGCTCCACAGGAACGCATCGAGCTCGAGGACCCGACGGAGCAGGTCGGGTAGCTCGACCACGTTGCCGTTGGTCACGGTCGTGTTGATCTGCAGGCGCATGCCGAGGTCCACGATGTCCCGACAGACCGGCAGGGTCGCGTCGAACACCCCCTCGATGCCACGGAAGCCGTCGTGGGTGGCGGCGCTCGCACCATCGAGGGAGATGGAGACGGCCTTCGTGCCGGCCTCGGCTGCCGCCGCGAACGCGGCCCGGGTCGCCTTCGGCGTGACCGAGGGTGCCAACGACATGCTCAGGCCCGCGCGGTCGCCGTAGGCGAGCAGGTGCATGAGGTCCGGGCGCTCGAAGGGGTCCCCGCCGCTGAGCACCACCATCGGGCTCGGCGCGCCGAACGCGGCCATGTCGTCGAGCAGGCGTTCGCCCTCGGCCGTGGTCAGCTGCATCGGGTGGGGCTGGTCCTGCGAGTCTGCGCGGCAGTGCTGACAGACGAGCTGGCAGGCCCGGGTGGTCTCCCAGATGACCAGGAACGGACGCTCGTTGACGTCATGACGGATACGCCGGATGGCGGTGCGACCGTGGGGGTGCGGGTTCACGGGCGGGTCTCCTCGATGGTGGAACGCAGGCTCTGGACCGCGGTGGATGCCGACCGCAGGCAGGACGAGAGGCCGGGTCCGTGGTAGGGGGCGCCGGCGACCACGACCCCGGGGAGGTCCATCCGCAGGGCGGCGCCGATCGCGGCGACACGGTCGAGGTGGCCGACCTCGAGCTGGGGCATGGTCGACGGCCAGCGCCGCACCACGGCGTCGATCGGCGCCGCACGCAGGCCGGTGGCCTCGGCCAGCTCGCGGTGCAGGGTGTCGATCAGGCGCTGGTCATCGAGGTTGATCGCGCGGTCGTCGCCGGCGCGGCCGGCGGACGCCCGCACGAGCACGACGTCGTCGTGGGCATGGTGTGGCCACTTCGTGGACAGGAACGTGGCGGCCTTGAGCAGCTGGGGGCTGGAGCTCGGGACCAGCAGCCCGGTACCACGGGCGAGGGCCGGGGTGACCGCAGCCTGCGCCGGATAGGCCAGCGCGGTCACCACGACGGAGGCGGCGCGCAGGTGGCGGAGCACCTCAGCGGCGTTCGGACTGCCTGCAGCCACCAGGTCCGCGGCGGCACGCGCCGTGGTGGCGACCACGACCCCGTCGGCCTCCAGCGAGCCGTCAGCCAGCTCGAGCCGCAGGTGGCCCCCCTGCCGCTCGATGCGCCGCACCGGACAGCGCAGTCGCAGCGGTGCACCGTCGAGCTGCTCGCGCAGACGGTCGGTGAGCTGCCCCATGCCGGCGCGCAGGGCCACGAAGGCGGGACCGGTGCTCGCCGGGGGCCGGCGCCGGAGCAGGAGGGACCGGTGCCGGCGCACGAGCGCGGCCAGCTGGGGCGTCGCCGCCTGCAGGGAGAGCGAGCGGACGTCACCGGCGTGCAGCCCACCGAGCAGCGGATCGACGAGCCGATCGGTGACCTCACGCCCGAACCGGCGCTCGAGCTCCGTGCCGACGGCGACGTCGCCCTGGTCCGGCGCCGCCCCGACGAACGGCTCGAGCCCGGCGCGCAGCATGCCGGGGACCGACAGCACCCCGGAGCGCACCACCGGCCAGAGCCGGGTGGGACCGGCGGGGGTGAAGCCCTCGGGCAGCGGGCGTAAACCCCGGGGCGTGTGGATCCAGGTGGTGGCACGCCGGGCGGGCACCAGCTGGTCGGACAGCCCGAGCTCCTCGATGAGCTCGAGGGGACCCGGTGCCGCGGTGAACACCGACTCCGCACCCACGTCCACGTGGTGTCCCGCGACCTCCACCGCCGCGAGCTGCCCGCCGACCCGGTCGGCGGCCTCCAGGATGGTGACCTGGTACCCGGCGGCGAGCAGGCGACGGGCGGCCACCAGGCCGGTCAGCCCGGCACCGACGACCGCGATGTGCCGGCGGGTCGACGCCGAGGTCGCCAGCGGCGAGGTGCCCTGGTCCGAGGAGGTCGAGATGCCGCCGGGCATGGGTCCTCACCTGCCGGGGGTGCGGACCCGGCCTGCCGCAGGAGGCTCACCGAGGACCCGGTCGGGCCCTAGGGGCGGAAGACCCCGACACGTGGGTCGTTGGACCAGCGGCCCGGGGCCTCGGTCACCCCAAGCGGCCCGGCACATCACCCCGCCGCGGCGGCCCGCGCCGCGACGGGTGCCGCGGCGGCGATGGCCTCGAGCTCGCGTTCCCCGTGGGCCCCCGACACGAACCAGGCTTCGAAGGCCGACGGGGGGAGCGACACCCCGGCGTCCAGCATCGCGTGGAAGAACCGGGCGAAGGCTGCCGCGTCCTGGTCGCTCGCGTCCGCGAAGGTGCGCACGGGCGCCTCGCGCAGGAACACGCTGAACAGGCTGCCGGCGCGCTGGATCCGGTGCGGCACGCCTGCGGTCTGCAGGGCGCCACCGACCACCTCGACGACCTGATCGGCCGTCGCCTCGAGGTGGCGGTACAAGGCGTCGTCGCAGTGCTGCAGGGTCACGAGCCCCGCCGTGGCCGCGACCGGGTTCCCGCTCAGGGTGCCCGCCTGGTAGACCGGGCCCGCGGGGGCGAGCAGGTCCATGATCTCGGCGCGCCCGGCCACGGCTGCCAGCGGGTAGCCACCGCCGATGACCTTGCCGTACGCCACCAGGTCGGGGGTCCACCCGGCGTCCGCGCCGACCACCTCGGGGTCGGCGGCACGACCCCACCAGCCGGCGGGCCCGACCCGGAACCCGGTCATCACCTCGTCGAGCACCAGCAGGGCGCCGTGCCGGGCCGTGATGTCCCGCAGGAAGCGCTCGAAACCGGGCTCGGGGGGCACCACCCCCATGTTCGCCGGGACCGCCTCGGTCAGGACCGCCGCGATGTGGTCGCCGTGCTCGGCGAAGACCACCTCGAGCGCCTCACGGTCGTTGTACGGCACCACGAGCGTGTCGGCGACCGCGCCCGCGGTCACCCCCGGCGAGTTCGGCAGGCCGAGCGTGGCCACGCCCGAGCCGGCCTGGACCAGCAGGGCATCGAGGTGGCCGTGGTAGCAGCCGGCGAACTTGACCACCTTCGGTCGCTCGGTGGCGGCGCGCGCGAGCCGGACGGCGGTCATGACCGCCTCGGTACCGGACGACACGAAACGGACCCGGTCGATCGCACGCACACGCCGCAGCAGCTCCTCGCCGAGCTCCACCTCGACGCCCGTCGGGGCACCGAACGACGACGACCGGGCGACAGCGGACGTGACCGCGGCGACGACCGCCGGGTGGGCGTGCCCGAGGATCATCGGCCCCCACGACCCGACCAGGTCGACGTAGCGGTTGCCGTCCACATCGGTCAGCCAGGCCCCCTGACCGGACCGGAAGGTCACCGGGGTGCCGCCGACGGCACCGAAGCCGCGGACCGGCGAGCTCACGCCGCCGGGGAGCACGGCGGTGGCACGCTCGAACCATGCCGTCGAGCCGCTGCGGTCCATGTCACCCCTCCTGGAGCCAGCCAGCCACCTCGGTGGCCCAGTACGTGCACAGCACGTCCGCACCGGCGCGGTGGACACCGGTCAGGGCCTCGAGCACCGCGGCACGCCGATCGAAGGCACCGGCGGTGGCCGCCACCTCGACCATGGCGTGCTCACCGGAGACGACGTAGGCCGCGACGGGCACGTCGACGCTCGCCGCGGTGTCGGCGACGACGTCGAGGTAGGTCAACGCCGGCTTGACCATGACCACATCGGCGCCCTCGGCCAGGTCGAGCGCGACCTCCCGGTGGGCCTCACGCCGGTTCGCCGGGTCCTGCTGGTAGGTGCGTCGGTCCCCGTCCAGGGTGGACTCGACGGCGGCACGGAAGGGGCCGTACAACACGGAGGCGTACTTGGCTGCGTACGCGAGGACCCCGACGTCGAGGTGGCCCGCCTCGTCCAGCGCGGCGCGGACCGCACCGACCTGGCCGTCCATCATCCCGGAGGTCCCGAGCAGGTGCGCGCCGGCATCCGCCAGCACCCTGGCCATCTGCTGGTAGCGCGTGAGCGTGGCATCGTTGTCGACCCGACCCGCCGCGTCGAGCACGCCGCAGTGGCCGTGGTCGGTGAACTCGTCCAGGCACAGGTCGGGGATCAGCACGGCGTCGTCGCCGACCGCCTCCCGCAGCAGGTGCACCCCGCGCGCGAGGATCCCGTCGGGGTCACTCGCGCAG
>JBLRWQ010000112.1:0-6246 GCA_047921175.1 Nitriliruptoraceae bacterium
GAAAGAACCGGATAGATTTGCGACCGTTTCCACCCATAGGCAGCCAGCAGCTTCGTCTAGAACGGCAATGGCCACGTACGTGTTTGGCGCGATCTCGCCTGGCGGACGGGCGATGCTGGGGTCCTCTGCGAGCACCATAAGGTCGGCGAACACCGAGTCGAGTTCCGTCCCCCCGAAAGCCGAGTTCAACAGGTCCGACGCTTCCAGTGTCATCTCCTCGTTCTCTACCACCGATCGCACGGCCTCAGCGAAGAGGCGCTCGAGTTCGACGAGGACGGCGTCGACGTACTCGAGGGTGATCTCGTCGGGGATCACCGTGATGTCGATCTCCGCCGGCGGGTCGGGCTCCGGCGCGGGATCCGGGTCCTCCGCGGCCTCAGGCTCGTCGACCACCTCGGCGTCATCGTCCTCGTCGACGGGTGCCTCAGGGGCGTCGATCGCCTCGATGCCGTCACCGTCGTCCGGGCTGCTGCAGCCGGACAGGACCGCGACGGCCAAGACCCCGACGATGGCCCATCTCCGCGTCCGGTGCACGGTCCCCCCCGATGCCTGACGTCCGAGGAACCTAGCCCGCCAGCGCCGCCGTGAGGAACCGAAGCGTGCGCCTGTGGACAACCGGGCACGCTCCGCGCTCAGTCCGTCGCGACCAGCGGGTCAGTCCCAGTCGGGTCCGAAGTCGGGGTCGATCAGTCGACCGCCGCATTCGAGTCCATCGATCCTTGCCATCTGCTCGTCCGACAGTTCGAAACCGAACACGTCGAAGTTGGACCTGATGCGCTCCGGCGTGCCGGACTTGGGGATCGCGACCACCCCGGGGCGCTGGAGCATCCACCGCAGGGTGACCTGCGCCGGGCCGACACCGTGCTCCTCGGCGATCGCGCGCAGGACCTCATCCTCGGCCACCTTGCCGCGAGCCAGCGGCGAGTAGGCGGTCAAGAAGCCGCCACGGGTAGACAGGACCTCCTCGATGGCCGACACGCCGAGGTAGGGGTGGTGCTCGACCTGGTCGGTGACCACCGGCGCCATCTCGTAGGCACGACGCAACATGCGGGATGGGAAGTTGGAGACCCCGATCTGCCTCGTGAGCCCATCGTGCACCAGGGTGGTCATGGCCTCCAGCGTCTCGGCCAGGGGCGCCACCGACTCCGCCGGCCAGTGCAGCAGGATGAGGTCGACGTACTCGAGCCCGAGCTCGCGGAGGCTGTCCTGTGTGGAACGGCGGACATCCGCCGACCGGGCGTTGGACGGCTTGACCTTCGTGGTCACGAAGACCTCGTCACGGTCCAGCCCGCTGTCGTGCAGGGCACGGCCGACCTCAGCCTCGTTCTCGTACCCCTGTGCGGTGTCGAGGTGGCGGTACCCGACCTCGAGCGCCAGCAGCGAGCTGCGGTAGGCGTCGTCACCGGACAGCTGGAAGGTCCCGAACCCGAGCCGAGGCACCGCTGTCCCGTCGCTGAGCGTGAACGTCGTCGTGTCCATGATCTGCCTCCCGAGGGTTGCGTGACCGCGCGCCGTGACGACGCGGTAGCAAGGCCTTCGACGATAAGCCGCGCGTTCGGTGGCAGCCGCATCCGGCCCCGTCCGAAGGACTTGGGCCGGGGCGTGGCCGAAGCCCTGCCGTCGCGTCACGTGAGCCGGGTGGTACCCTTCCACAACCGCGTCGAACGCCCCGTCGGGTGATGCGGGTCCGAGTCCCCGTTCCCGGGAGTCCCTGTGAGGCTGGGTAGCTGACCATCGGCCGCCGTCGGCATCGTGCGCCGACCGGACGTGGAGCTGCCCCATGGCCTCCCTGCATCTGCGTGGGCTCAGTTTCGCCCACACCTCCGCCACCTCGGCGCTCACCGACGTGGACCTCGACATCGACCTGCCGGCCGGCTCGAGACGCTGGGTCGGGGTCGTCGGCGCGAACGGCGCCGGCAAGACCACCCTGCTCCGACTGCTGGCGGGTGAGCTCGCCCCGGTGGCCGGCACGCTCGACGTGCACAGCGACCTGGCGCCGCTGCTCGTGCCACAGCGGGTCGACGGTCCGAGCGGCGACGTGCTCGCCTTCGCGGCCGAGTGGGACGCGGTCGCGGCACGCCTGCGTGGCCGCCTCGGCCTCGACCCCGACGACCTGCTCGGTGCAGCCGGCCGGGGGTGGGATGCCCTGTCCCCGGGGACACGCAAGCGCTGGCAGCTCGCCACCGCCCTGTCGGAGCGACCGGACGTCCTGCTGCTCGACGAGCCCACCAACCACCTCGACGGGACGGCCCGGGAGCTCCTCCTCGCCGAACTGGGGCGCTTCGAGGGGCTCGGGCTGGTGGTCAGCCACGATCGCACGGTGCTGGAACGCCTGACCGACCGGACGCTCCGCTTGCACGCGGGCACCGCGACCCTCCACCCGGGCAGCTACCTCGCGGCGTCGGCGCGGTGGCGGGCCGAGGAGGCCGCCGCCGCGGCCACACACCGCAAGGCCGTCCGGCACCTGCGGCGCGAGCGCACGCTGCTGGCCGACGTGCGCCGTGACCGGCACAGCGCCGAGGCGAGGATGCACCGCGACCGCCGGCTCGCCGGCCACGCCGATCCCGACGCGCGGGAGGCGGGCCGCCGCGCCGCGCAACGCAAGGCCGAGGCCGAGCTCGGCGCACGTGTCCGGCAGCACAACAGCCGCGTGACCCGGGCGGAGACCGAGCTGTCCGCGCTCCCCGTCGACCGCGAGCCCGGCGCGGCGCTGACCTTCCACCACGGAGCCAGCGGTCGGCGCGTCCTCGCGCAGCTCGACGGTCCGGTGCGCCACGGCGGCGGCGAGGTCTGGTTGGTGGACGTCCACATCGCCCTGCATCGCGGCGAGCGCGTCCACGTGGTGGGCGCCAACGGCGCGGGCAAGACCTCGCTGCTGGCGGCCCTGCTGGCCGAGCTCGCCGACACCGAGGCGGTCGCCTGGCTGCCGCAGGAGCTGCCCGACCCGCGATCCGAACTGACCCGCCTCCGGGCACAGGACCCGACGACCCGGGGCCGGATCCTGGGTGCCGTCGCCGCGCTCGGGGTCGACCCGGACCGGGTGCTCACGACCGACGCCCCCTCCCCCGGCGAGGCGCGCAAGGTTGCACTGGCGACCCTGCTGGTCAGCGACGCGAGCCTGCTCGTGCTCGACGAGCCGACCAACCACCTCGACCTGCCATCCATCGAGCGGCTCGGCGAGGCGTTCCAGGCCTGGCCGGGCGCGCTGCTGCTGGTGACCCACGACGACCTGCTGGCTGCCGCGACCACGACGTCGAGGTGGCAGGTCCACGACCGGCAGGTCACGGTCACGGCCCCACCGGGGACCTGAGGCGTCCTGACCGAGGCCGCGGAACGGCGAGGCTCAGAGCGGCCGGTCGACACGAACGGGCGCAACTCCATGGGCGGGCGGTAGCCGGACGGACGTCGGTGGCGGCACCGGGAGCCACGCGGACGGGCTCTGTAGGGTCGTCGACCGACACGCGCGGTCCCAATGCCGCGCCGCCCGTCCGACCGACCTCGGAGCTCCTGTGACCGTCGCCGTCGTCGATGTCTTCACCGCGCTGCTCGTCATCGGGTTGTTCCTGGTGGCGGCGAAGTGGTTGCGCGCTCGGATCCCGCTGTTCCGCCGGCTGTTCCTGCCGGCGTCCGTGATCGGCGGCGCGCTCGCGCTGCTCGTGGGGCCGCAGGTGCTCGGACGGCTGGTGGACGCCGTCGGCGGACCGACCTGGCTGGAGGGCGGGCTGCTGCCCGACGCGGTGCTGGAGGTCTGGGCGGAGCTGCCCGTGCTGCTGATCAGCGTCGTGTTCGCGGCCCTGTTCATCGGCAAACACATCCCCGGGATCCGCCAGATCTGGGAGGTCGCCGGCCCACAGGTGGCGTTGGGGCAGTCGATCGCCTGGGGTCAGTACGTGGTCGGGTTGCTGCTCGGCCTGCTCGTGCTCGGCCCCGTCTTCGGCCTCCCCCCGGTGGCCGGCGCGCTGATCGAGATCGGGTTCGAGGGCGGCCACGGCACCGCCGCCGGCCTGTCCTCCACCTTCGAGGAGTTCGGCTTCGCCGAGGGCACCGACCTGGCGCTCGGGCTGGCGACGATCGGGCTGCTGGCCGGGGTGCTGATCGGGACCGTCATCGTCAACTGGGGCGTACGGACGGGTCGTATCGCGCTCGACCAGCGCGGCGATCCCGTGGATGCCGCCCGGGCGTCGACCGAGGACGACCTCGACGACCTCGACGACCGCGAGGGCGCCAGGCGTCAGGACGACGGCACGACCTCCACCGACCCGATGTCGATCCACCTCGGCTTCGTCGCGGTGGCGATCGCGATCGGGTGGCTGCTCCTGCGCGCGCTCGAAGCCCTCGAGGTGGCGACCTGGGGCGGCGAGGACGGGCTCGAGCTGCTGGTGCACCTGCCGCTGTTCCCGATGGCGATGCTCGGTGGGGTGCTCCTGCAGCTCCTGCTCGACCGCACCGGCCGGGCCGAGCTCGTGGAACGCCACCTCGTCAACCGCATCTCCGGCACGGCGCTCGACCTGATCATCGTCGCCGCCCTCGGCACGCTGTCGCTGGAGGCGATCGGCGGCAACCTCGGCCCGTTCGTGCTCCTCGCCGTCGCCGGGATCGTCTGGAACGTCGCGGCGTTCCTGCTGCTCGCCCCGAGGATCGTCCCGGAGTACGCCTACGAGCGGGGGCTGGGCGACTTCGGGCAGTCCATGGGGATGACCGTGACCGGGCTGCTGCTGATGCGCATCGCCGATCCACCCAACCGCTCCGGCGGGCTGGAGGCGTTCGGCTACAAGCAGTTGCTGTTCGAACCGGTCGTCGGCGGCGGGCTGTTCACCGCCGCGTCCGTTCCCCTCATCGCCCAGGTCGGGGCGGTACCGGTCCTCATCGGCACGAGCGTCCTGCTGGTGTTCTGGGTCGTGCTCGGGTTGCGCCGGTTCGGCCCGGCGGAGCCGGCGGGTCCCGCGAGCTGACGGCAGGGCGAGGTCGGCGAGACGACGCAGCGAGACCGTCCGGCCACGCATGCGGGCGGGTCGGCCGTTCAGCCGAGGACGGCCACCGCGACCGGCGGCCCCACACGACTACGGTCGGGACCGAACGCGGCTCGGCTGCCAGCACCTGCAGCACGGGTCGTCCCCACCCTCGACGTCAGGGACCGACGTGCCCGAGCCAGCCTCCCGCCTGACCGACGACGACCTGTACCTGTTCGCCGAAGGCAGCCACCTCGGCCTGCACCACCACCTCGGTGCCCACCTTGTCACGGCCGAGGGTGACACCCCCGCCGGGGCGACGTTCAGCCTGTGGGCACCGAACGCCCAGGCCGTGCACGTCATCACGGAGGCCAACGGCTACGACCCGACCGCGGACGCGCTCCGCCCCCGTGCGACCAGCGGCATCTGGGAGGGGTTCGTGCCCGGCGCAGCCGCAGGGGACGCCTACCGGTACGCCGTCACCACCGTCGACGGTGAGGTCGTGGAGCACGCCGACCCCATGGCGATCCACACCGACACCCCGCCCGCCAACGCCTCCAAGCTGTGGCAGCTGTCCTACGAGTGGGGCGACGCCGACTGGATGGCCGCCCGCGCCGACCGGCAGCACCGTGAGGCACCGGTCTCGATCTACGAGGTCCACCTCGGCTCGTGGCAACGGGGCGAGGACGGCAAGCGGTTCCTGACCTACCGCGAGCTCGCCCCCCACCTCATCGCCCACGTCCAGCGCGCCGGGTTCACCCACGTCGAGCTCCTGCCGGTCATGGAGCATCCCTTCTACGGCTCCTGGGGCTACCAGACCTCCGGGTACTTCGCGCCGACGTCGCGCTACGGCGCCCCCGAGGACCTGATGTGGCTGATCGACCAGCTCCACCAGGCCGGCATCGGCGTGATCCTGGACTGGGTCCCGTCGCACTTCCCGGACGACTGGTGGGCGCTGGCCATGCTCGACGGCACCCACCTGTACGACCACGAGGACCCGCGCCGGGGCATCCACCCGGACTGGAACTCGGCCATGTTCAACTACGGCCGGGGCGAGGTCCGCAGCTTCCTGCTGTCCTCGGCGATGTCGTGGCTCGAGCGCTACCACGCCGACGGCCTTCGGGTCGACGCCGTGTCCTCGATGCTCTACCTCGACTACTCACGCCGGCCCGGCCAGTGGATCCCGAACGAGCATGGCGGCAACGAGCACCTCGAGGCCATCAGCTTCCTGCAGCGCTTCAACGACGAGGTGGCCCGCCACCACCCCGGTGTCGCCACCTTCGCCGAGGAGTCCACC
>JBLRWQ010000113.1:0-6175 GCA_047921175.1 Nitriliruptoraceae bacterium
GGACGGTGCCGGCGAGCCGCGGGGCTGGAGCGAGTTCGACCCGGTCGGCCCCGTCAACGCCTACGGCCGCAGCAAGGCCGCGGGGGAGGCGCTGGTCCGCGCGACGCTGGCCGAGCACCACATCGTGCGCACCGCCTGGCTGTCCGGGGCGCGCGGCCGCAACTTCGTGGCGACGATGCTGCGCCTCGGTCGCGAGCGCGGGGCGGTGGCCGTCGTCGACGACCAGATCGGCTCACCGACCTACAGCCGGGACCTGGCCGCGGCCATCGTCGAGCTGGCCGGCTCCGACCGGTACGGCACCTGGCACCGGACCAACACCGGTCGCTGCAGCTGGTACGAGCTGGCCGTGGCGGTGTTCGAGCTGGCCGGGATGGACGTCGAGGTGGCACGGCAGCCCTCCTCGGCCCTGGATCGCCCCGCCCCGAGGCCGGCCTGGTCGGTGCTCGACGCCGTCCATGCGACGACGGCCGGCCTGACGCCGCTGCCGCACTGGCGGGACGGGCTCGAGCGCCTGCTGGCGGAGATGGAGGCGGCGTGACGGCACGGATCCTGGTGCTGTGCCGGGCGAACGTCGCTCGCAGCCCCCTGCTGGCCGCACGGCTCCAGCTGGAGGTCGCTGCGCGTGCGCTCGACGGGGTCGTGGAGGTCACCTCCGCCGGGGTGGAGGCCACGTTCGGTCTGCCCGTGGCGGCTGGCTCGCAGGTCGTCGCCGAGCGGTGGGGACTGGACCTCGGCGACCACCAGGCCCGGCCCCTGCTCCACGCCGATGCGGACGTGCAGGACCTGGTGCTCACGATGGAGCGCGCGCAGACCCGCCGGGCGGTCGCCACGGTGCCGTCCCTGGAGGGACGGGTCTTCACCGCGCCGGAGCTGGCGTCCATCCTCGCCGACCGGGGCGTTGCCGCGGGGTTGCCGGACGGCGTCGGGGTCGATGCCTCGGGGGTGGCCGAACGGGTCCGGGCGGTCGTGGCGCTGGCGGACGGGCAGCGCCCGGGATGGTGGGAGCAGCGGCGCGGCGCCCTGGAGGTCGCCGACCCCATCCAGCAGGGGCAGGAGGTCTACGACCAGATCGGGGAGCGGTTCGTCGAGCTCGCCGAGGGGATCGCCGCGGGGTTGTTCGGGCCGCGGGCGCCTGGGCAGGGGTGAGCGGGGGTCGCACCGGGCGGGAGCGCTGTGCGCGAGCCCCGTGCGGCGACGCACAACCTCCCTCACGTTGCGGGTACGGGGAGCTACGGTGCGTCGGAGGCCGGCACGGGGGGAGGGGCACGGCGGATCCGGAGGTGCGAGGTGAACCACCGCGGACGCGACGGCGAGGACGGCTGGCTGGAGCCGAGCGCTGAGAGGGCGGTGCACTGCCACTGTGGTGCGCTCCTCGCGGACCGGGTCGACGGGCCGTTCCTGGTCATCGACGGGGTCGAGTACCAGTTCCGTCGGCGCACGGACACGCTCACCTGCCCCAGCTGTCGTCACGAGCACCCGCGTCGCTCGCTGCGGCCCGGTCTCCACCGGGAGCGGGCCGACACCGGACTTCGCCGGCGCGGCGCGGAGGCCCGGTAGCCGCACCGCGTGAGCGACCCGAGCGGACCACTAGGCCCGGCGTCCCGTGATGGCTACGGTGGCGGCACGAGCGGGGGAGGGCGAACCGGAGGCGGCCGTGGGCACCGAGCACAGCGACGAGCAGCACGGGGCCGGCGGCGAAGCCTCGACCGAGGTGCGCTGCCACTGCGGGGCCCTGCTCGCCGACCGCATCGACGGGAAGACCGTGGTGATCGACGGGGTCGAGTACCAGTTCCGTCGGCGCACGGACACGCTCACCTGTCCCGACTGCGGCCACGCCCACCCGCGGCGCACGCTGCGGCCCGGGTTCCAGGCGGAGCCGGGGGACACGGGGCTGCGGCGGCGCCGCGACGACCGCCGCTGAGGTCGGCGGCTCGGGTCGTGGCGCGGGCGGTGGTCGCTTCCTGCGCGGACCGGGCGCCCGGCCGGCGTCAGCAGGCCCGTTCGACCGTCGCGCCGGCGATCACCCCGGCGGCCTCGCGCAGCAGCAACCGCGGGGCGATGCGGGGCCGGTCGTCGCGTGACGCCCCGACCACGGTGACCCGATCGCCCAGGCACTGCCGGAACAGGAACCGGGTCCGCGAGGTGTGGAAGTCGCTGGTGGCCACCGTCACGTGGTCCCAGCCGTACCGCGCCGCCATCTCGGCGACCGCACGGGCCTCCCCGACGGTGTTCTCCGGGACCGGCTCGAAGCAGATGGCGTCCCGGTCGCAGGCGGCGCCCTCCGCCGCGGCGTAGAAGCGCGCGTTGGACGAGAGCACCAGCCGGGCGCCGTAGCGCTCGGCCAGCTCGATCCCGAGCCGGGCCCGCTCGTCACCGGCACCACCGAGCACCACCACGGCGTCCGGATCCCGGGGGACATCGTCGCTCGGGACCATGAACCACGCGAACGCGAGCCCGCCGCCGAGCACGGCCAGCGTCAGGACGAGGGTCAGCCAGCTTCCGGTGCCCACCCCGCTCCTGTCCGTGCCGTCCGGGGCGGCGAGGGTACGCCGACCCGTCCCCGAGGGTGCGGACCTCACGCCCCTGCCAGGTCGGCGCAGTAGGGTCGGGTCTCCGTGACCGGGAGGGGGTGTCGAGGTGGCGACGTCGCTGGCGCAGGAGGCGCCTGCGGAGGACCAGCCCATCTTCCGTGAGGTCGAGACCCCGGAGCTGTCCGAGCTGACCGACCCGAGCACGGTGCTGGAGCTGGTCCGGGGCGCGTTCGCGGAGCTGGCCGGCGACCTGCTGGTTCGCCTGCCGCTGATCCTGGTGGCGCTGGTGGCGTTCGCGCTCTTCCTGCTGGTCGTCCGGCTGATCATGGGGGGCGTCAACCGCGGGATGCGGCGAGCCGACCTCGACTTCACGGTCCGTCGCCTGGTCAGCAACCTGCTCCGCCTGCTCCTGCTGCTGCTCGTGGTCCTGCTGGCGCTGTCGATCGCGGGGGTGGAGATCGGTGCCATGCTCGCCGCGCTCGGGCTCATCGGCCTGGGGGTGGCGCTGGCGCTGCAGAACATCCTGGAGAACCTCATCTCCGGGGTGCTGATCCTGATCCGCAAGCCCTACGACCGCGGCGAGATCGTCATCGTCGCCGAGGGGCTCGAGGGGTACGTCGACGACGTCGACCTGCGGGTGACGACGATCCAGGCCTACGACGGCACGGTCACCCTGGTCCCGAACGCCGACATCTACCGCAACCCCATCACCAACCTGTCCCGGCGCGGCACCCGACGGACCACGATCCACGTCGGCATCGACTACCGCAACGACCAGGAACGGGCCCGCGAGGTCCTCCTCGACGCGGTCGCCGAGCTCGAGGAGGTGCTCGAGCACCCGGAGCCGCTGGTGTTCCTGACCGGGCTCGGGGACTCCAGCGTCGACTTCGAGGTCCGCGTCTGGTTCGACGTCACCACGCACGGGGTGCCGGTCATGCAGGACCTGTGCTACCGGGCCTGCAAGGCCGCGCTCGACCGGGAGGGCTTCACGATCCCGTGGCCGATCCGGACCCTGGCCGCGGACATGCACCCCCTGCAGGTCCGCAGCGTCGAGGTGGTCGACCGCGGGCCGGCGCGTGAGGGCCGCGAGCGATGACCCTGGAGCGAGGTGCCCGTGGAGCGAGGTCCCCGGGACCGATGAGCCGAGGAGCGATGCACCGATGACCGTCGAGCCGACCGCGATCGCCGGGCTGTACGTCGTGCGCTGGGACACCCACGGTGACGAGCGCGGCTTCTTCCGCCAGACCTACCAGCGGCGCGAGCTCACGGCGGCGCTCGGACGGGAGCCGGCCTTCGCCCAGGGCAACCACTCCCGGTCCGCGCCGGGGGTGCTGCGCGGCTTCCACGCCGAGCCCTGGGACAAGTTCGTCTACGTCGCCCGGGGCACGGCCTTCTGCGCCATCGCCGACATCCGGCCCGACAGCGACACCTGCGGCGAGGTGGCCACGTTCCACCTCGGTGACCGCCCCGGGGAGCGGGTCCGGCTGTTCATCTCCGAAGGGCTGGCCAACGCGTTCTGCGCGCTCACCGAGGTGGACTACCTCTACGACGTCGGTGCCGAGTGGCGCCCGGACGTGCCCAAGCGCGCGGTGGCCTGGGACGATCCGGACCTCGCGGTCGCCTGGCCGGTCGCCGAGCCGATCGTGTCGGAGGCCGACCGGGCCAACCCGACCCTGGCGGCGTTGCTGGGGCGCTGAGCGCCGACCGGCTGCGGGCAGGCGGTGCGGTGGGCCACGGCGCGGCTGCGTTGCAGCCGTGCCACCAGCCGTGGGTGGGTGTGGACAACCCGCCGGGGTCGATCCTGCGACCCGTAGGCTCGGGCGCTGTTCGCGACCGTTGCGGACGCCAGCAGGAGGAGGCACGATGCCGACCGACGAACGGAACCGAAGCGCCCTGGTACGTGCTGCTGCGGACAGCTGGGGCGAGGAGGTGGCCGCCACCTTGTCCGAGTTGCTGCCCACGGCCGGGTCCCGCCCGGCGACCAAGACCGACATCGATGGCGTGTTGACGGCCATGGACGCCATGGACGCGCGCCTTGAAGGGCGGATGGATCGCTTCGAGGGGCGGATGGACGGTCTCGAGGGGCGGATGGATGGCCTCGAGGGACGGATGGATGGCCTCGAGGGGCGGATGGTTCGGCTCGAGGGGCGGATGGATGGCCTCGAGGGGCGGATGGTTCGCCTCGAGGGGCGGATGGACGGCGTCGAGGAGCGCCTGGGTGGCGTCGAGGAGCGCCTGGGTGGCGTCGAGCGTGAGGTCCGCGGGCTGGGGGAGCGCATCGACGGGATCGTCCACCGGGTCAACGCCGACGCCGAGCGTCGGTTCACCGATCTGGTCACCTCGCAGACCCGCTCCCTGATGCTCTCGCTGTTCGGAACCGTCGTGGTGATCGCCGCGCTGGCGTTCGGGCTGCGCTGAGCCAGGGGCCGGCGCAGCTGCGGCACCGTGGCACGGTCGGCACGGCGGCCGCCTCTCGCCTGGGCGCTCGTCAGCCCCGCAGCGCGGCCTGCGCCCGTCGCGCGAGCTCGCTGCCGATCGCCAGGGCCGAGGTGGCGGCCGGCGACGGGGCGTTGACGAGGTGGATCGTCCGGCCGAGCTCGCGGACCGTGAAGTCGTCCACGAGTCGGCCCGTGCGGTCGACCAGTTGGGCCCGCACCCCCCAGGGGCCACGGCGTAGGTGGGCTGGTTGGATGGCGGGGACGTAGCGCTGGACCGCCCGGACCGTTGCGGACAGGATCCGGTCACGCCACACCTCGCCGGCCGCCACGCGCGCGTGGGCGCGGGCGAGCCGCCAGGTGCCCGGGAAGGCGAGCAGATCCCAGGCGTCGTGGCGGTCGATCGAGAACGGCGTGCGGCCCTGGCGTGCGAGGACCGGCACCGCGTTCGGGCCGACCCAGACCTGCCCGTCGATGCGGCGGGTGAGGTGCACGCCGAGGAACGGCAGGCCGCCGCCGGTGGGGACGGGGTAGATGTTGCCGCGGACGAGGTGGCGCTGGTCGGGGCGGAGCTCCAGCCACGAGCCGCGGATCGGGAACGATGCGGACGTCCGCCATCGCACGACGCGTCGGATCGGTCCGCGGTGTGGCCGGTCGGCCGGCCGTCGGTGCGGACGCCGGGTCCATCCCGGTCGCGGTGGCGTCGAGCAGCCGGTCGGCCTGGAGCCCACCGCAGACGACCACGGCTCGGGCCGAGCACTCGTGGCCGGCGGTGCTGGTGACGTCCACCTGCCGGGCGGTGGCGTGCAGGTCGATCACCTCGGTGCTGGTGCGGACCTCGGCCCCGGCGCCGCGCACGGCGTCCGCGAGCGCGCGGCAGACCGCGTGGAAGTCGGTCACCGCGGTCTCCGGGGTCCACAGCCCGGCGATGCCGGCGACGTGGGGCTCGTGGTCCTTCAGGCCGTCGGGACCCAGCCGGTGGATCTCGACCCCGTTGGTCCGGGCACGCTCCGCCAGCGCGTCCAGCGCGGGTAGCTCCGCACGGTCGACCGCGACCACCACCTTGCCGGTGCGGGCCACGGGGACGTCGTGCTCGGCGCAGAAGCGCTCCATCGCCGCCTTGCCGGCCCGCGACCAGCGCGCCTTGGCCGATCCCGGCGTGTAGTACAGGCCGGCGTGGAGCACCCCCGAGTTGCGCGACGACTGGTG
>JBLRWQ010000114.1:0-6131 GCA_047921175.1 Nitriliruptoraceae bacterium
CGCGGTGCCATCCGAACCGACCGTGACGGTCTTCAACCCGTCCTCGTCCGGCTCGACCAACGCCTCCTTGACCACCTCGATACCCGGCTCCAGGACCACCTCGAGGACCTCGACGACGAAGACGGTCTCGTCTTCGGTGTCGGTCACCTCGGTGCCATCGTCGGCTGCACCCGTCACGACCGCGACGTTGACGACCACGCCGGCCACGATGTCCGCGGCGGTGAAGGTGTAGTCCGCGGAGACCACGGTCGACTCGCCCGGCTCGAGCACCAGGTCCGCCGGCAACGTGACCGTCCCGAGCACGTCATCGTCGAGCTCGGTGACCGTCAGCGCCACCGGTGAGAGGTTCGTGATGGTGTAGTCGTAGGTGATGGTGTCGGTCTCGCCCTCGTCGACGGTGACGACCTTCAGGCCGTCCTCGTCCAGGTCGACCTGGGCCTCCTTCACCAGCGAGATCGCGGCCCACTGCTTGACACCCTCGTCGGTGAACGTGCCCGACGTCTCACCCACGACCGCGTCGTAGCTCGCAGACAGGGTCGAGGTACCAGGCACGCTCGAGACGATGGTCACCGTGCAGGTGCCGTCATCACCGATCGTGCAGGTGCCGGACAGCCCGTCCTCGGCGACCTCACCCGCGACGATCGAGGTGATGGTCCCGACCCCGTCGAGGGTCACGTCGACGGTCTCACCCGACGCCGGGTCGGCGGCTTCGCCGCCGGAGCCCCGCAGCAGGGTGATGGTGAACATGTGGGGGTCATCGAGCGCGTTGACCGCTTCCTGCGGGTCCACCTCGAGCAGGTAGTCGACCCACAGCTTCTCGCCGCTGTCGGAGAAGACCGCGGTCTCGGGCTCCTCGAGGGTCTCATCGGCGTAGGCGGTGCTGCCCTCGTAGGTCGCCTCGACCTCGGTCAGCCCGGGCTCCGTCGAGGTGATGGTCACGTAGCAGAGCCCGTCCGCGTCGGTCCCGTCGTCGCAGTCCGGCAGCGCCGGATCCACGCTGGCGATGCGCTCGCCGACACCCGTCACCTCGATGTCCGGCTCGGCGCCCTCGACGGGCGCGAAGCCCTCACCGAGGTCCGCTTCGACCAGCACCTCGAAGACGTGCACGGTGTCGATCAGGTTGACCGCCTCCTCCGGCGACACGGTGACCCGGAAGTCGATCCAGGTCTTGGTCGCGGACGGTGCGTCGTCACCTTCGTAGCTGATGGTCAGGGACTCGCCCTCGAGGATGTCGCCTTCGACCTCGATGATCGTGAGCGTGCCGCTCCCGGCTGCGGTCGGCGAGCTGACGGTGATCTCGCACGTCCCCGTGGTGTCGGTGGTGCAGGTATCCGAGTCGAGGCTGCTGCCGTCCGGGCCGTCCCAGTCGACGGTCACCTCGACGTCAGCTGCCGGTGCTGCCGGGCCTTCGGTCCCGCCGACGATGGCGACGGTGACCGTGAAGCTGTGGTCCGTGCCGAGCAGGTTGATGTACGTACCCTGCAGCGACGCGACGTAGCCGATCCAGCCCTTCGTGCCCGAGTCGGAGATCGAGTCGAAGTAGCCACCCTCGGTCGCGTTCGCGGGGTCGAAGGCGACGTTGTAGACATCGCCCAAGGGGGTGTCGAAGGTCGCGGACAGCGTGCCCGGACCACCGACGACGTCAGAGCTCACGGTGACGAAGCAGAGGCCATCCTCGTCGGTCGTGCAGGTCGTGTCCGAGGTATCGAGGTCGCTGGCGGTCCCGTCACCGTCCGTGATGGCGACGATCGAGCTCCCGTCGGGCCCATCCACCCACGCGAGCTGCACCTTGGCGCCGGCAAGCGGGATGTCGACGGCGTCAGAATCCTGGATGACCTCGTTGTCCACGTAGTCGAAGATGAAGTCCGTCAGGAGCTGCACCTCGAAGGTGTGCTCGTTGCCGACCGGGTTCGTGTCCGCCTTCGGCGTCACGTTGATCAGGTACCAGATGGGTGGGTTGGAGAAGGTGACCGTCCGGTCCTCGTTCTGCGCCAGGGTGAAGGTCTGGCTCCGACCCTCCTCGCTGAGCTTGAACCCGGCCGGCGGGGCGACCTCGTAGGCGGTGTAGGTGCCCGGCTCCAGGCCGCTGATCCCGTCGCAGTTGCCGTCCGCACCCGTGGTGCAGGACGCGTACGGCATACCGGTCGCCTCGGAGCCCTTGTAGAGCTCGAAGGTGACGTCGGCCTGCGGCGTGTCGTTGGTGTCCACCTTGCGCAGCGTCAGGTCCGCGCAGGTGTCGAACTCGAACTTGACGGGAAGAAGAACATCCTTCAGTTGCCCATTGCTGCCGAACGCCGTGTTCGACCGAACCCAGGTCTGACCGAAGCTTCGGCAGGTTGCCGCCGGACCGAAAAGGATCCGCGAAACATCAACCGACACCTCAAGGAACTCCCGGTCAGCCAGCGGCAGGTCGCTCTCCAAGCTGTCGATCTTGACCAGGTTGGTTGCACCCAGAGCGGGAACATCAACACCCGACCATGACCCGTTCAACCACTCCTCGACGACGACCTCGGCATCGGTCTCGCTCTGGCCGGGGAACTGGAAGGACACGAGGAGGTCACCGTTGACCGGCGTGACCGGCACGGTCGACCCTGAGACGTAGGGCCCTTCGTTTGCCTGGTTGAACTCGAAGCTGGCCCATGCCTTCCCGTTGCCCTTCTCGCGCTCGGCGGCGACACGCAAGATGGCCGACCCACCGTCGATGTCGATCTCGGCATCCACGTATCCGCGGAGCAGGTTGTCCTTCGGCGGTGTCGCTGTCCCGGACTCGAACGTCCAGTGCATGCGGTTCGTCTCCTGCGCGTTTCCCCCGCCGCCGAAGACCGTGTTCCCATCCGGGACCAGGGTTGGGTCGACCGACTCCCAGTCCTTGATTCCGACCCTGTCGCCGTCGACAAGGCCGTTCACGACGAAGTTGCCGTCGATCTCGAAACCGCCCGCATCGACCCCACGCGCGACGACGGCAGCGTCCGCGGTCGGAAGCCAGGGGAAAGCGACCACCTGGCTGGCGAGCAGGCTGAGCGTCGCCAGGAGGGTGATCGCGAGTCGTGTGAGAGAACGGTGATCGGAGAGTTGGTGGGTTGTCCCCATCGGTCGTGCCTTCGCGTCGAGACCTCGCGGTCCGTGTCGTCTGCCTTGCGGCACCTGCACGGCCGGTCTCGCCATTCGCTCCCCTCGGGACCGCCGGCGTCGGGAGTTCGAACTCCGTCGACGTCAGGTGGGCGACCGTTGTTGCGATGTCCCGAGGATCGATGCGTCCGTGTTTCGTTGCTCTCAGCGCGTGAGCGCTGACCGCTGCTCTAGGCCATTCACCGACACCTGGATGGTCGGAGCCCGCCGTCGCGAGCGCGACGGAACGGGAGGACCTGTCTTCTATGACGATACGACCGTGGAGGCCAGGGGGGAAGGCTGAATCACTCACCGCCATGGGTACCACCAAGCGTTGCGTGACTGAAAGCAACATTGAGCGCTTCAGGGTGACGGAGCGTGCTCGAAGCGTGCCCTTGGGCCCACCAGCGAGCCGAAGGGCTACATCTCAGGATGCGCGCTGGTCGCGCATTCTGCGCTTCGCGGCCACCCTACGTGGCATGGAGCACATCGCAGGTGCGGACCGTCACCGACGGGTACCCGGCTTCGGACATCCCGATCGATCGACACCGACCATCGCCCGGCGTTGCGGTCAGGCGCTCAGGTGCACCACCTCGAGCGGCCGGTCGGCCTGGACGCGGGTGATGCCCTCGCGGTGGTGCCGGCGGCACAGCACCTCGTAGGCGACCGTGCCGGTGTCCACATCGCCGACGACGACCTGCTCCCCTTCTCGCTGGATCCGTCCGTCCACGGTCCGGGCGTTGAGCGTGCCGCGCTCGCCGCACCAGCAGCGGGCTTCGACCTGCAGTTCCTGGCGCCGGTCCGCGAGCTCCAGCAGCCGCTGCGAGCCGGGGAAGAGCGTGGTCGTGAAGTCGGTCAGCAACCCGAAGACCTGGACGTCGATGTCGTAGTCGTCGACGACCTGCGCGAGCTGCTCCACCTGTGCGGCCGAGTAGAACTGCGCCTCGTCGCCGATGAGCACGTCGAGCGCGCGCCCGGCGCCGAGCAGCCCGGCGACGTGCGCGTGGAGGTCGAGGTCATCGGTCACGATGGTGGCCGGCTGGGCCAGCCCGATCCGCGAGCTGATCGACCCACCCTGGCGGTCGTGCTTGGTGAGCAGGAGACAGCGTTTGCCGGCCTGCACCGCGTTGTGGTGGATCTGCAGTGCGAGCGTCGACTTCCCGCAGTTCATCGTCCCGTAGAAGAAGGTCAGCTCGGCCACGCCGTGGGCTCCCGGTCGAGGGCGGTCAGGGCTGCGGGGAAGGGTGCGGTTGTAGCGCACGAACGCCCGAGGAGGACGCAACCTCGACGTCAGCGCCGGCGATCCCCCGGCGAGGAAAGCCGCGGGAACGAAACGAACCCGGACCGCGCGGTCCGGGTCCGAACGCTCAAGCCGACGCAGCCGCGCCCGCGTGAGCCGGGTGCTCAGGCGGGGCTGACATCGGAGGCCTGCGGCCCCTTCTGGCCCTGGGTGACCTCGAAGGTGACGGCCTGGCCGTCCTCGAGGGTCTTGTAGCCCTGCACGTTGATGGCGGAGAAGTGGACGAAGAGGTCGTCGCCACCCTCATCGGGCTGGATGAAGCCGTAGCCCTTGTCCGCGTTGAACCACTTGACGGTGCCGGTAGGCATGTTGGTGCATCTTCCGTGTAACGGTGGCCGGCGCGCCTCGTGCGCGTCCAGACCATCCTGGTGAACCGCGCGTCCTGGGGACGCCCCAGGGCGCTTCTGACCCGACAGAGGATAGCGGCCGGCCCCTTCGCTCGGACGGCCGAAGCCGACCTGTGGACGAGGGTCACGACGCGTCCGTGGCGACGGCGGCCGGAGCCGATCAGCCGCGGAAGGTCACCTCGAGCTCGATCTCCGCGCCGGCGAACAGCTTCGACACCGGGCAGGCGCCCTTCGCGATCTCGGCCTTCTCCACGAAGGTGGCCTCGTCGATCCCCGGCACCTCACCGACGGTCGCGAGCACGACGCGGGTGATGGTCGGCTTCCCGTCGACCCGCTCGAGGTGGACGGTCGCCTCGGTGTCGATGGCGATCGCCGGCGTGCCCTCCTGCGCGAGCAGGTTGGCCACCGACATGGAGAAGCAGCCGGCGTGCGCCGCGGCCAACAGCTCCTCGGGGTTCGTGCCCGGGCCGTCCTCGAAGCGGGACACGAAGGTGTACTCACCCGAGTACGCCCCGCTCCCGAGCGCCATGGTGCCGTTGCCGCTCTTGAGGTCACCCTGCCAACGTGCGGATGAGGTCCGTGCCGTCACGGTCTGCTCCTGTGCTCAGTGGGTTCGGTCGTTGTTCTCGCCGGGCTGCCCGAAGAACGGGATCCGGTCGAAGTCCAGGTCGTACCGCTCGATCGCCTCGACCAGGACGCTCTCATCGAGCTCACCGAGCTTCACCAGCTCCGCGAGCACGCAGTAGGCGGTCGAGGCCGCATCGATCCGGTGGTAGCGACGCAGGTTCTCGCGGGTGTCGGCCCGGCCGAACCCGTCGGTGCCGAGCACCGCGTACGGGCCGGGGATCCAGTCCGCGATCTGGAACGGGGTGGCCCGCATCCAGTCGCTGACCGCCACGTGCGGCCGGCCGGCGTTGTCCTCGAGGATGCGCCGGACCAGCGGGACGCGCTTGTCCTTCGTGGGGTTGGTCCGGTTCCAGGACTCGACCGCGGCACCATCACGCAGCAGCCGGTTCCAGCCCGGCGCCGACCACACGTCCGCGGACACGTTCCAGTCCTCGGCGAGCAGCTCCTGGGCCTTCAGCGCCTCGTTGATGATCGTGCCGGAGGACAGGATGTGGGCGGTGTGCCCCCCACCCGGGCCCTCCTTGAAGCGGTACAGCCCGTCGATGACCTGCTGGCCGTCGACGTGCTCCGGCATCGCCGGCTGCACGGCCGGCTCGTTGTAGACCGTGAGGTAGAAGATGACGTCCTCACCGCGGCCGTCCTCGCCGCCGTACATGCGCTCGAGCCCGTTCTCGATCAGCACCGCGAGCTCGTACGCGAACGACGGGTCGTAGGCCTCGACACCGGGGTTGGTCTGGGCGATCAGCAGG
>JBLRWQ010000115.1:0-6085 GCA_047921175.1 Nitriliruptoraceae bacterium
GGCCTACTCCACCGTCTCCCAGCTCGGCTTCATGGTGCTGGCGGTCGGGGTCGGCGCCTTCCGCGAGAGCATCTTCCACCTCGTCACCCACGCGTTCTTCAAGGGCCTGCTGTTCCTGGCCGCCGGGTCGGTCATGCACGGGATGGCCAACCGCACCGACATCTGGCAGATGGGTGGGCTGCGCAAGGCGATGCCGGTGACCTTCTGGACCGCGCTCACCGGCTACCTGGCGATCTCCGGCGTGCCGCCCTTCGCGGGCTTCTTCTCCAAGGACCAGATCCTGACCGAGGCCTACTTCCACGGCTACGGGCTCGTGTGGATCATGGGGCTCGTCGCCGCGATCCTGACCGCCTTCTACATGTCCCGGTGGTTCTTCCTGATCTTCCTCGGCACGCCCCGGTACGCCAGCGACCTCCACCCGCACGAGTCCCCGCGGTCGATGACCGTGCCGCTGGTCGTGCTGGCGGTGCTGTCGACCGTGGGCGGCCTGGCGCTGAACGCCGTGCACTCGGGCCCGCTGTACCGCTTCCTCGAGCCGGCTGTCGGACCGATCGGCGACCTCGGCTACGAGCCCTACGGGCCGCTGGAGGAGTCCGTGCTGATCCCGCTGGCCATCGTCGCGGCGGCGATCGGGATCACGCTCGCGTGGCTGCTCTACCTGCGCCGCCCGGTCCAGGGTGCCCGCACCTCCGAGCCGATCCGCGGCCCGATCGCGGAGCTGGCCGAACGACGGTTCTTCGTCGACGAGGCCTACGAGGCGGTCTTCGTCACCGCCGGTGGGGGCGTGTCGCGGGCGCTGGTGTGGTTCGACACGCGCGTGATCGACGGGCTGGTCAACGGCGCGGGGGCTGCCTCCCTGGCGGCGGGCCGGGCGGTCCGCCAGGTCCAGACCGGGCTGGTCCGACGCTACGTGGCGGTGATGGTGCTCGGTGCGCTCGTGCTCCTGGCCGTCCTGATCGCGCAGGTGGTGTGACATGGGATGGATCACCGTCACCATCGCCATCCCGCTGGTCGCGGCGCTCGTGCTGGCGTTCTCCCCGCAGCTCGAGGACACCGGGGTGCGCGCGATCGGGCTGATCGGCTCGATCGGTGCCTTCCTCGCCTCGATCGTGCTGGCCGTGCAGTTCGACGTCAGCGATCCGAACCTGCAGCTGGCCGAGTCCTTCGCCTGGATCCCGGCGCTCGGGGCCGAGCTGTCCGTCGCCCTGGACGGGGTCAGCCTCGTGCTGATCCTGCTCACCACCCTGCTGACGCCGCTGATCCTGGTCGCGTCCTGGAGCTCGATCACCGACCGGCTCAAGGGCTACGTGGCCGCGTTCCTGGTGCTCGAGGCCGCCGTCATCGGCGTGTTCGCCGCCACCGACCTGCTGCTGTTCTACATCTTCTTCGAGTTCACGCTCGTGCCGATGTACCTCATCATCGGCATCTGGGGCGGGGCCGGCCGGCGCTACGCGGCGGTGAAGTTCTTCCTCTACACCCTGTTCGGTGGCCTGCTGATGCTGGTGGCCATCCTGTACCTGTACGGGCAGGCCGGCACCTTCGACTACGCCACGATCGCCTCGCTGGACCTCGACCCCACCACCCAGCGCTGGTTGTTCGGGGCCTTCCTGGTCGCGTTCGCGGTCAAGGTGCCGCTGTTCCCGGTGCACACCTGGCTGCCGGACGCGCACACCGAGGCGCCCACCGGCGGGTCGGTCTTCCTGGCCGGCGTGCTGCTGAAGATGGGCACCTTCGGGCTGCTGCGCTACGCCCTGCCGATCTTCCCGGACGCGACGGTCGCGTTCGCCCCGTGGCTGCTGGGCATCTCCGTGGTCGGCATCCTCTACGGCGCGGTCGTGGCCCTGATGCAGGCCGACATCAAGAAGCTGATCGCCTACTCCTCGGTCAGCCACATGGGCTTCGTGGTGCTCGGCACCTTCGCCCTGAACACCACCGCCACCTCGGCGTCGGTGGTGCAGATGATCAACCACGGGCTGTCCACCGGGGCGCTGTTCCTGCTGATCGGGTTCCTCTACGAGCGCCGACACACGCGCCAGATCGCCGACTTCGGTGGGCTGGCCAAGCAGGTCCCGGTCATGGCCGGCCTGTGGCTGCTGGTCTCGCTGTCCTCGCTGGCGTTGCCGGGGCTGAACGGCTTCGTGGGCGAGTTCCCGATCCTGCTCGGCACCTTCCAGGTCAACCGGACCGCCGCGGTGCTGGGCGCCTTCGGTGCGGTGCTCGCCGCGCTGTACCTGCTGTGGGCCTACCAGCGCATGTTCCACGGGCCGCTCGAGGGCGAGGCCAACCGCACCACGTCCGACCTGACCCGCCGGGAGATCGGGGTGCTGGCCCCCCTGCTGGTCCTCATCGTCGCGATCGGGCTCTACCCCAAGCCCCTGTTCGACGTGGTCGAGCCGTCGGTGGACCGGGTGCTCACCGAGGTCGGGGTGCTCGAGCTGGATGTCGAGCCGGCCGCGGCCGTCACCCGCGAGGAGGGCTGAGCCGTGGTGCTCGCACAGACATCCCCCGATCTGGTGATCCCCGACGTGGCCTGGTCCGCCTTCGCGCCGGAGCTCCTCGTCACCGCCATGGCGCTGGCGCTGCTGCTGCTCGCGATCGCGCGCGGTCGCCTGCAGGTGGCGGCGGCGCCCGCCGCTGCGGTCTTCGTGGCCGTCGGCGCGTGGCTGATCACCCAGGACCTGGCCGTCCCCGGCGCCGTGACGGTGCTGGTCGGCGCCAGCCTGCCGGCCGCCGCCGCCGCGTTCCCGCGACGGGCCACGATGGTCCAGGCCATCGGTGCCGGCGCGTCCCTAGCCGGTGCCCTGGCGTTGACCGCCTGGCAGTACGTGGCGGTCCTCGACGTGGGGCAGGACCGCCTGGCGCCCCAGGAGGCCCTGGCCGGAGCGCTGGCCCACGACGGCATCACCTTCTTCACGCGGGTGACCGTCTACCTCACCGCCCTGCTGGTGCTGCCGCTCGGCCACGCCTACCTGAACGAGCGCCGCATCAACCGCGCCGAGGTGGAGCCGCTGCTGCTGCTGGCCGCGGTCGGGATGGTGGCGCTGGCCACCGCGAACGACCTGGTCACGATGTTCGTCGCCCTCGAGGTGTTCTCGCTCGCGCTCTACGTGCTGTCGGGCCTGGCCCGTCGCGACCGGCGCTCCCAGGAGGCCGGGCTGAAGTACTTCATCATGGGTGCGGTCGCCTCCGCGATCCTGCTCTACGGCATGGCGCTGCTGTACGTCGCCACCGGCACGCTCGCGCTGCCCGCCATCGGTGACGCGCTGGCACTGGTGACCACCGACCGCACCGTGGCGGCGCTCGGGCTCGGGCTCGTCCTGGTCGGGATCGGCTTCAAGGTCTCCCTGGTGCCCTTCATGCTGTGGACGCCGGACGTCTACCAGGGGGCGCCCACGAACGTCACCGCCTTCATGGCGGCCGCGACCAAGGCGGCGGCCTTCGCCGCGCTGCTGCGGCTGACGCTCGTGGCCTTCCCCGCCCTGCAGTCGCTGTGGGTGCCCGTGCTGGCGGTGCTCGCCGCCGCCTCGATGGTGTACGGCGCCTACGTCGCCCTGGTCCAGCGTGACCTGAAGCGGATGCTGGCCTACTCCTCGATCACCCACGCCGGCTACGCGACGATCGGGGTCGTCGCCGTCACCGACCGGGGGCTGTCGGCCACCCTGTTCTACCTGCTCGCCTACGCGGTCTCGACGCTGGCCGCCTTCGGCTGCGTGCTGGCCGTCGAGCGCGGTCGTCGGGGTGAGGTCGGCCTGGTCGACCTGCGCGGGCTCGGCAAGACCTCGCCGGCCCTGGCCGGCATCCTGTCGCTCGCCCTGCTGTCGCTCGCGGGTATCCCGCCCACCGCCGGGTTCGTGGGCAAGCTGCTGGTCTTCCGCGCCGGGCTCGAGGTGGGCCTGACCTGGCTCGTGGTCGTCGGGGTGGTCTCCACGGTGGTCGCGGCGTTCTTCTACCTGCGCATCGCCGGGATGATGTTCCTCGAGGAGCCCGATCCGGAGCGGGCGATCCCCGAGCAGACGACGGGCATGTCGCTCGCGATCGCGGTGGCGGCGGCGCTGGTCGTCTTCCTCGGCATCCAGCCGGGCCCGCTGCTCGATCTCGCCGACGCGGCGGCGGCGCTGGTCCGGTGAGCCCCCTGACCCCGCGCTCCGTACGCCCGCCCGGGGCTCCCGGGCGGGCGGTGGCACGCCTGCAGATCCCCGAGCCGGTCCTCGAGCAGCTCGAGGCCCACGGGCTGCCGGTCGGTGGGACCCTCGACGCCGTCGAACGCAAGCTGGCCGAGCAGGTCGCCTCCTCCAACGCCTTCGTCGACGAGCTGGCGCGCTACCTGATCGACGCGGGCGGCAAGCGCTTCCGTCCCCTGCTGGTCGCACTCGCGGGCCACCTCGGTCCCGATGCCCCCACCACCGACCACACGCCCGCCGGGCTGGTCGACGCCGCCGCCATCGTCGAGCTCGTGCACCTGGCGACCCTGTACCACGACGACGTGATCGACGAGGCCCCCGCCCGCCGCGGCAACCCGAGCGCGAACTCCCGCTGGGACAACACCGTCGCCATCCTGACCGGCGACTACCTGTTCGCGCGGGCCTCGGAGCTGTCGGCCGACCTCGGGGTCGAGGTCACCCGCATCATGTCCCGCACCCTGGCGCGCCTGTGCGAGGGGCAGATCGCCGAGGTCCAGGGCTCCGACGGTGCCCTCCCGCCGGACGTGCCGCGGCTCACACCGACCCTCGACCACTACCTCGAGGTGGTCTCCGGCAAGACCGCGTCGCTGATCGAGACCTCGTGCCGCTACGGCGCGCTGCTCTCCGGGGTCGAGCCCGCGGGCGTCGAGGCGGCCGCGAGCTACGGCTGGAACGTCGGCATGGCCTTCCAGCTGTCCGACGACATCCTCGACATCGCCTCCGACCACGAGGACTCGGGCAAGACCCCGGGCACCGACCTCAAGGAGGGCGTACGCACCCTGCCGGTGCTGTACGCGCTCGAGGCCGACGACGGGGAGCTGGCCGCGCTGCTGTCGGGCGCGGTCCGAGACGCCGAGGTGGTCCGGGCCCTGGAGCTCCTGCGGGCGTCCGACGCACTGGACCGCTCGCGCGAGCACGCCGGACGCTACGTCACCGCGGCGGTCGACAGCCTGGACGGGTTCGGTGACGCGCCGGTGGTCACGGCGCTGACCCGCCTGGCCGAGTACGCCCTGGACCGAGCGGGGTGAGGCGCCGGGCGGTCGCGATCGTCGCCGCGGTCGTGGCGCTGGTCGTGGTCGCCGAGCTGCTGGCCCCGGCGGTGGCGGTGCGGGCCCTGGAACGCAGCCTCGGTCCCTGTCTGACCGCCGAACGCCTCGAGATCACCCGGTTGTCGCGTCCGGTGCTGCCGCAGGTGCTGCTCGGCCGGGTCCGGGACGCCGAGGTGGTGGCCACCGGCATCGGGCTCGACCAGCTGCGCGTCGAGGAGGTGGTCCTCACCGTGCGGGAGGCCTCGCTGCCGTGGCGGCTGACCCGGCCCGATCAGCCCCCGGTGAGCGTCACCGCGATCGTCACGGCGGCGGACGCCCGGGCCTCGCTCACCGAGGTGCTGCCGCTCGGGCTCAGCCCGACCCTGCGGTTCGTGGGGGGCGAGGTGGCGGTCGGGATACCCGGCTTCGGGCTCGAGGCCCGCTTCGTGCCCGTGGTGGCGGCGGACCGGGTCGCGCTCGTGCCTGCCATCGGACCGCCGGACTGGTGGGTCGCCCTCGGGCTCTCCCTCGGCGTCGACCTGCCGTCCGGGGTCAGCGTCACCCGGGTGGACATCGGTGAGGACCGGGTCGAGGCCCGGGCCGAGGTGGATCTCGACGACCTCGAGGTCGGGGACGGACCGGGCTGCGCCGCCGCGGATGCCGTCGCCGTGGGCGTCGCCGCCGCGGACCTCGTCACCGGGGGTGCCGTCGCCACCGTGGACCGCGCCGGCACCTCGGTGCCCGTGCCGTCGTGGCAGCTGCTGCCACGGGCCGGGCCGGCGGTCGGGCCGTGAGCGGTCCCCGCCCACTCGGTGACCTGGTCGACCCCGGCTGGGCCGAGGCGCTGGCCCCCGTGGAGCCCCGGATCCGCGCCAT
>JBLRWQ010000116.1:0-5540 GCA_047921175.1 Nitriliruptoraceae bacterium
GTCGATGCCGCGTGCCTGGGTACGCAGGACGTCATCGAAGTCCTCGATGCCGTCGTCGGGCCGCTCCCACAGCGCCTCGCCCATCGCCTGGTAGAGGCGACCGACGGCTGCGGGGCCGTGGGCGTCACGTGCGGCCGCCGCGACCCGCAGCAGCTGCCGTCCGAGGTCGTGCACCACGGGGTACAGGTCGGGCTTGTCGTCGTAGGCGTGCGGGCGGTCGTTGAGGACGGCCAGCGAGATGAACCGCCAGTCCACGGTCAGCGATGTGAGCCGCTGGACCTGCCGGACCCATCGGGAGGTGACCCAGCAGAAGGGGCAGACCGGGTCGAAGAAGAACTCGATGTCAGCGTCGGGCGCTCGGCTCGTTCCCTCGGGGTGGGGGGTGTCCTGGTGCGTCTCCATCGGGTTCACCTGCTGCCTCTCATCGGCGTCGACACGGCGCTTGGCGGTGGTGCACGGCCCTCGCTGGTGGGGGAACACGCGCCGGGGTTCCGAGCTTCCGGCCGCTGCCGACGGTCGGACGGGGCCGCCGGTGGCGGGGCACGACGACGACCGCAGCGCCTATGCGGCACGCCGGCGTAGCTCGATGGCCGGGCAGCGGTCCATGACGACCTCGAGGCCCGCCCGACGGGCGCGGTCGGCGGCGCCGTGGTCGATGACCCCGAGCTGCAGCCACACGGCGCCCGCTCCACGGGCGATCGCCTCGTCGACGTGCACACCGGCATGCTCAGAGCGACGGAAGACGTCGACCACGTCGACGTCGATCTCCGGTGGGATCTCCGCGATGGACGGGTAGGCCCGCAGGCCGAGGACCTCCTCGACGTCCGGTCGCACCGGGATCACCTCGTAGCCGTGGTCCAGCAGCACGCGCATGACCCCGTGGCTCGGCCGGTCCGGGTTCGGGGACGCGCCGACGACCGCGAACGTGCGGCTGCGCTCGAGCACCCGCTGCTCGACGGTCATGCTCGTCGTGTCCTCGGTCTCCATGACCGTGCTCCTCGTCACCGGGGGAACCGTCAGCCCCGCCGCAGTGTTCCCCCGATCGGGAGAGGATCCGCCGTCGCCGGGTTCGTCCGGGCGGACCACGTGAGCATCCACCCGACGTGACAGGCTCCGCCGTGACGCGACCCCTGGACGACCCGGCGCCCCAGTACCTCGCACCGGAACGGGTCCTGCACGCGATGGCGGCGTTCGGGGGTGGCCGCCTCGAGCACCTGACCCTGCCGCGGGCGTTCCTGCTCGCCGTACTCGGGGGCGGCTTCATCACCGCGGGCGCCCTGTTCTCCGTGCTGCTGGCCAACGGGGTCGAGGCGGACGGACTCCGTCATCTGCTCGTGGGCTTCGGCTTCAGCGCGGGGTTCTTCTTCGTCGTGCTCTCCGAGGCGGTGCTGTCCACCGAGGCCAACGTGGTCATGCCCGCCACGCTGCTCGAGCGCCCCCGCACCGGAGCGCGGGTGCTGGCCTTCTGGGCCACCGCCTGGCTGGGAAACTCGTCGGCGCCATGGCGTTCGGTGTCCTGATCGCCGTCGCTCAGCTCTACCCGCCGGCCGTCCTCGACGCCCTGGCGGCCACGGTGGACGGCGAGATGGCGTACCGGGAGCTCGGCGGGCCGGGTGCCTGGGGCCAGCTGATCGTCTCCGGCGTGCTGGCGAACTGGCTGGTCGGGATGGCGGCCTTCTTCGCCTTCATGGGGCGGACCATCATCGGCAAGTACATCCCCGTGCTGCTCGCGGTGACGCTGTTCGTCACCGCCGGCTTCCAGCACAGCCCCGCCAACATGGGCTACTTCTCCCTGCTCATCGCTCACGGCCAGGGGCCGGGCTGGCTCCCGGCGCTGGGCTGGAACATCATCCCCGCCGGCCTGGGCAACATCATCGGCGCCATGCTGCTGGTCGCCGTGCCCTACTGGCTCGTCTTCCGTGACACCCCGAGCGTGCGCGACCCGGCGGGCTGAGTCGTGAGCGGCCCCGCAGGTCGAGCGGGCGCGGCACGCCGAGCTGTAGCCGCACCCCTGGCCGGGTCAGGTGGCCAGGTCGCGCACGACCGCGAGCAGTTCGCCCACCGGCGGACGGTCGTCGCGCTGCTGCGGGCGGCTGTAGGCCACCGTCTGGTCCGGCGCGATCACGAAGTCGCCGCCGAGCTGCAGTGGGTCCTGTCCCGCGCCTCGAAGGCGCTCACCGCTGGCCAGCAGCCGGGCGTAGCTGCGCCGCACCCGGGGGTCGACACCTCGAGCCAGCGGGCGCGCGTGAGCCCCCAGGCCGCATAGCCGCCTCCTCAAGCCTTGCTTCTCGAGTTCCGGCGTTCCTGACTCCATATCCTTGGGTCAAGACAAGGCTCATCGACCTCATCTGGCAACTCGACCACCTTCCCGCGGAAGCGACGCTGTACACCGCGACGCCCCGGTGTGCCGAGTCCGTTGCCGAAGTCGTTCTCGGGGGTGAGCGGGCACCGGATGGTCTCGACTACCTGCTGGAGGTAGATCTCGCCCGCGACTCGATCCAAGTCTGGCGAGCGTGGCGCGAGGCAGAGCCGTCCATCCACGACGCCTGCCGGGCGGTCATCCACTACGCACAGTACGACGCCTACATGCCGGCCTCGGGAGACGAGCAGGCGCCCACGTCGGCCCTGTGGCGAGGTCCCGTAGCCGCTCACCGGGCACAGGATGGCCTCTGGCATCACAGGTCGCGAGCACTACCGTGATGATGCGCGGCTGGGGCGAGCGGCACAGGCGCCCACAACCACCTCGCCTCGGAGGGCCTAGGTTCCACGCGCAGGATCACGGGTCCTGGCCCTGGAAGGGCTGCCGTGGTGCCGGGTCCGCAGCCTCAAGAGGGATGTCTCACCCCGGTGCCATGATCTCGTAAGCTAACGACAGCAGCTGCCAGGGGGATTCCGATGTCGCCACGTGTCCTGGAGCCGAGCCGCGCGGAGCTCGAGGCTCGACGCGGGCGCCTCCTTGCTCGTCTCGCCATGAGCCGAGATGAGCTCGAGCGGGCAGCGGACTCGGGGGCGCTCACCGGTGAGCAGTATTGGCTGCTGGAGGACATCCGCTCGATCGAGTTCCTCCTCGGCACAGATGATGACGGACGCTGATCCGGCGCTCACCGAAACCGCCAGCGAGTTCGCGGCTGAGGTTGGCGACCTACTTTGCCGCACGGTGGTCGACGAACCGCCTGTCGGTGCCCAGGTCGCGGGCGACCGTGTTGTCGTGGGTGCCTTCGATGAGGATGGCAACACAGTCGACATGCCGCTGACGATCCAGGGTGAGCATCGACTCGACCTTCGCGTTTCGTTCCGCTGCATCTTCGACTACACCGGTTCTTTCCTGGCGATCGATCAGTCTGAGTTCGCACTCCTCGTGCCAGCCGTCCGGCACCCGGTGGTTCGATTCGACTATGACCGCGAACGCGCCTGGGCATCAGCACACGTGCAGCTCCACGCCGAATCCTCGGCAGTCGGCTTCCTCCGCGCCCATGCCGGCAAGACCTCCGAGACATGGCGGCTCCACCTTCCGGTCGGTGGCCGGCGATTCCGACCGTCACTTGAGGACGTGATCGAGTTCGCGATCGCTGAGTTCAACGTCGACAAGAAGGACGGCTACGCCCAGCGCATCGAAGAGGGACGAAGGCGGTGGCGTCGCCTCCAAGCCAAGGCTGCCATCCGCGATGTCATCAGGGACGATCCCACGATGGGGCCGGATGAGCTGAGGGAGGCTATCGAGCTAGCTGTCGAGTCCGTCGACGACAGCGACGAGTAGCACACCCAGCACCGTGATTCTGGTCGAGTCACCGCGTGGCCGAAGCAGCGCAGACTTACTGGTGCGCATGCACAATATGGGAGGGCAGGAAACAGCTCGTAGGAGGGGCCGCGCTGAAGGACGAACGAGAGCAGGTTCAACTAGATCTCGCCGGTTACCAAACGCGCGAGAAGGCGCTCACTCTCGCGGCACGCGGCTGTCCGAGCGAGTACACCGAGGTGGCGAAGAAACACATGACGGGCCAGACCGACCTCACCCTGAGCTTCATGCTCTTCGGATCGTTTGTTTCCCGCATGCGAGGTCTTCATGAGGGGATCGTGCGCGAGATCGTCGCGAACAACCCCCACGCCGTCCTGCCACTGACACGCGCCTGGGTCGAGACCATCACTATCGGCCTGTACGTCCTGAGCCATCCCTCCTACGCCGACTATCTGTTGCACGGTCCCGGAAAGAACCGTCCGGGACGCAAGAGCTTCGAAGCGATGTTCCACGCTGTCAGAGAGGAGGCGTCGCAACTCAAGCTCGTTTACGGTCAGCTCTCGGACTACAGCCACTTCGCAAGTCTCGCAGTGTGGAACGCCCATTCGATCGACGACGAGGACGAGGGCACAGTGTCGTGGACGGATGCTCCGCGGTGGCGTGACGAGAGACACTTCCAGATCGCCTGCGCGCAAGCTCACGAACTGGCGGTCGCCGGGCCGCACACCCTCGAACGGCTTGGCGATCTACTCGTTTCGAAAGGAGCCGACCCAGAGCGTGTTTCCGAGGAAGCGCCGCATCCGTGACCGCCCAACTCGGACTCAGACTTAGCCGGACCCTCGGCCCGGAGGCCAGCCAAGCTTTGTGCGGGAAGCTCCGTCTTCGGACCCGCCCGTAGCGGGGAATTCTGGAGCGGATGACGGGATTCGAACCCGCGACCTCCACCTTGGCAAGGTGGCGCTCTAGCCAACTGAGCTACATCCGCGTGCAGCGGCGCACGGTAACCGGTCGCCGCGCCGGCGGCAAACCGCACGAAGAGCTCCCACGCAACCCCGGGAACGTCCGCTCCTAGCCGGCCGACGCCACCCCCGTGGACCCGAACCCGCCGTCCCCGCGAACGGTGTCCGAGAGCTCCTGCACCTCGACGACCTCGGCCCAGCCGACCCGCTGCAGCAGCAGCTGGGCGACGCGGTCACCGGCGGCGAGATCGACGACCTCGGTGCCGAGGTTCACCAGCAGGACCTGCACCTCGCCGCGGTAGCCGGCATCGATCGTGCCCGGAGCGTTGGCGACGGTCAGCCCCTTGCGGCGGGCGAGCCCCGAGCGGGGATGGACGAGACCGACCCAGCCGTCCGGGATCGCGACCGCGAGGCCCGTTGGCACCGCGACCCGCTCCCCCGGCCACAACCGGACCGGCTCCACGGATGCGAGGTCCAGCCCGGCATCGCCCGGGTGCGCGTACGCCGGCAGGACCGCGTCCGGGCGCAGCCGGTGGACCTCCAGGCGCACGTGCTCGGGCCCACTCACTTGCCGGTGTCCCCGCCACCCGAGGTCCGCTCGCGGGCGAGCTCGTCCGGGGAGACGGTGCCGACCACCGTGCTGCCGTCCCGCGCGAGGTGCAGCTCATCGGGGACCTGCCCCGCCGCGCGCCGGGCACGCTCCAACCGCTCGGCCCGTTCGGACACCGCCGCGGCGCTGTCCACCAGCTCGGCCAGGGACGCGAGCAGCAGCGCCGGGACCTCGTCCACGTCCGGGAGCACGTCCCGGTCCGCGGTCACGCCGACGTTGAGCCAGCCGTCCATCG